>NZ_JBOFQF010000017.1:0-166411 GCF_051660745.1 Segniliparus sp.
CGAGCACGGGGTGCTCGGCGAGGCTCCAGCCGATGAGCGGGGGCGCTTGGTTGAACACCGTGTGGGTCTGTCGCATGAACGCCAGTGTAGTGGATCACATTCTGGATCCGGGTGGATCAGTTGTCGGCGGAGATTTTCGCCAGAAGCGCCCCGAGCTCGGCGACTTCGGCGGTCTGAGCTGTGACGATGTTCTGCGCGATCTGCTTCGCCTCGGGGCTCTGCCCCTTGGCCAGCTCGTTCTGGGCCATCTTCACCGCGCCGTCGTGGTGCTCGGCCATGAGCCCGATCCATTTCTTGTCGAACTTCGAGCCGCTCAGGCCGCGCAGCTGCTCGACGTCTTTCTCGGAGACCATGCCGTCCGCGCCGCCCATCTCCATGCCGCCCATGTCGCCCGACATGCCGGGCATATCCATGGAAGCCGAGGGCCGCGCCCCGAATTCGCGCTCGAACTTGTGGAACTGGTCGATCTCTGGAGCCTGCTCGTCGTGGATTTTGGCCGCGATGGCTTTCACGTCCTCGTTCTGGCTGCGGTCCGGGACTAATGCGGCGAGGTCCAACGCCTGCTGGTGGTGCTGCGCCATGCCTGTGACAAAGTCCACATCCGCCTGATTGTGCTGCGCGGCTTGGGACGTGGGGGCCGCGGCGGTGGGGCCGGAAGTCGAACACGCCGCAGGGGAGAGCGCGAGCGCCGCCAAGACCAGCCTTCCGACAAAGGGGGAAATATTATTCATAGTGGGAATGCCTTCATGTGCGCTGGGGCATGTGGCTGTGCGGACATGCAAGGCCTGGTGGATGGCGGGCCTCGTGTCCACTCTAACAATTCGTCGCATATTCCGACCCGCCCCGCGTGGCCCGGGCGTCTCATTCGCGATTCCCCTAAGCTCGGAACCGGGAGCCGCTCGGCGACACTCTATGAAGGTATTCTAAGATTTCTTGGAAATCTCTTAAGATGTCTAGATCGAGAACACCCCGCGCTGTGCGTGAGCGGGTCATCAAGAATGAAGGAGCGTGCTCGTGACCACACATGAAAGCGAATTGGGCCGGGCGGAATCGGGCGGACGCGAGGCCGCGCACTCCAGTCTTGCGGAGCGGCTCATCGCGGGGGAGCCCTACGCGCTCGCGTTCGGCGGCCAAGGCGTCTCGTGGCTCGCCCCGCTCGGCGAGCTGATCCGCAGCGCAGGCCTGGAGGGGCACGCCCAGTGGCTGCTCGCCGAGTCGGCCGCTCTGGTGCGCCCCGTGTACGACGAGCTGTCCGTGGCCCGGCCATACGGTTTCGAGCCGTTGGAGTGGATGGACTGGGAAGAGCCGCCCGCGGAGTCGCTGGTGCTGCCCCCGGCCGTCTCCGGCCCCGGCGTCCTCTTCGGCCAAGTGCTGGCCCTGCACGCCCTCACCGCGCTCGGGCTCGACTGGAAGAACCACCGCCCGGTCGTCTTCGAGGGGCATTCCCTGGGCATCGTCGCGGCCGAGGCGGCGAAGCGCGGCGGCGACGAGGACACCCAGCTGTTGGCGATCACCCAGCTCCTCGGCGCGGCTGCTTCGCTCGTGGCGCGGCGCAACGGGCTGCTCGGCTCGGCGCAGGCCCCCTCGCTCCTTTCTGTGAAGAACGTCGAGCCCGAGTTCATCCGAGGCCTGGTCGAAGAGTTCCACGCGATCCACAACCACCCCGGCGACCCCGTCCTCGCGCTGCGCAACGGGCGGCGCTCGGTGACCCTCTCGGGCAACCCGCTGCGTCTGCGCGCGTTCCAGGCGTACGCCAACAGCATCGCCGAGAAGCAGGTCGAGGAGCGCAAGAAGAAGTTGCGCGGCGGCTCGGTCTTCGAGCCCGGGTTCGACGCGGTGCACGCGTCCGTCGGCTTCCACCACCCCCACCTGGCCCCGACGGTCGACCTGGTCGGCGGTTGGGCCGCCCGATGCGGCTTGGATGTGGACCTCGCCAGGCACTTCACGCAAAAGATCCTGGTCGAGCAGGTCGACTGGGTGAGCCAGGTCGAGGGCATCGTCGAGTCGGGCGCGCGCTGGATCCTCGACGTGGGCCCCGGCGACATGCTGGCCCGCCTCACCGCGCCCGTGGTGCGCGGTGAGGGCATCGGCCTGGTCTCGGTCGCCACACGGGACGGGCAGCGCGCGCTCTTCACCAGGGGCGAGGCCCCGGAGCTGCCGAAGCCGTGGACGGACTTCACCCCTGAGCTGGTGCGCCTGCCGGGCGGCAAACTCGCCGCGCAGACCGCGTTCACCAAGCTCACCGGGCGTTCGCCGATCCTGCTCGCGGGCATGACCCCGACCACCGTCGACCCGCAGATCGTGGCGGCGGCGGCCAATGCCGGGCACTGGGCGGAGCTCGCGGGCGGCGGCCAGGTCACCGAGCAGATCTTCGCGGAGCACGTCGAGAAGCTCAAGGGGCTGCTCGAACCTGGTCGCGCCGTGCAGTTCAACTCGCTGTTCCTCGACCCCTACTTGTGGAAGCTCCAGGTCAGCGGCAAGCGCATCGTGCCGAAGGCCCGCTCGACGGGCGCGCCCTTCGACGGCCTGATCGTCACGGCGGGCATCCCCGACCTCCCCGAGGCGCTCGAGCTCATCGAAGAGCTGCGCGACATCGGCTTCTCCTACATCGCCTTCAAGCCCGGCACGGTCGACCAGATCAAGGCGGTGATCCGGATCGCGAAAGAAGCCGGGCCCGACCAGAAGATCATCGCCCACATCGAGGGCGGCCGGGCTGGCGGCCACCACTCGTGGGAAGACCTCGACGACCTGCTGATCGCCACCTACCACGAGCTGCGCAAGCAGTCGAACCTCGTCATCTGCGTCGGCGGCGGGATCGGCACCGCCGAGCGCGCGGCCGAGTACTTGACCGGTGTGTGGTCCGAGCAGCTCGGCTACCCGAAGATGCCGGTGGACGGCATCCTCGTCGGCACGGCGGCGATGGCGGCCTTGGAGGCGACCACGTCGCCCGACGTGAAGCGGCTCCTGGTCGAGACGACCGGATCGCCTGACTGGATCCCCGCGGGCGGCGAGTCCGGCGGCATGGCCTCGGGGCGCAGCCAGCTCGGCGCGGACATCCACGAGATCGACAACTCCGCCTCGCGGTGCGGCAGGCTGCTCGACGAGGTCGCGGGCGACGAAGAAGCGGTCGCCAAGCGCAAGGGCGAGATCATCGAGGCGCTCAACAAGACGGCGAAGCCGTACTTCGGCGACGTGGCCGCGATGACGTATCGCGAATGGCTCGAACGGTACGTGGAGATCTCCGACGCGGGCGACACCTCGCCGACCGGCCATCAGTCCGAGAAATGGCTCGACGTCACCTGGCAGGAGCGGTTCCTCTCGATGGCGCGCCGCGCCGAGGCCCGGCTCAGCGAGTCGGACGAGGGCGAGATCGAGACGCTGTTCCCGGACGTGGATTCCGTCGCCGACGGGCAGGGCGCGATCGCCCGGCTCGCCCAGGCGTACCCGGACTTCGCCCAGACGGTCCTGCACCCCGGCGACGTCGCGTTCTTCGTCTCGCTCTGCAAGCAGTTCGGCAAGCCGGTCTGCTTCGTGCCGGTCGTCGACAAAGACGTGCGCCGCTGGTGGCGCAGCGACTCGCTGTGGCAGGCGCACGACCCCCGCTACACGGCGGACCAGGTGTGCGTCATCCCCGGCCCGGTGGCGGTCGCGGGCATCACGAGACTGGACGAGCCGGTCGGCGAATTGCTCGACCGGTTCGAGAAAGCCGCGGTCGACGAGCTCGTCGCGGCGGGCGCGCAGGCGAAAGACGTGCCCGCTCGGCGCGAAGCCGCGTTCGCCGGGGCGCTCGGCGTGTTCTTGGCCGCCCCGGACGTGCTGTGGGCGGAGCGCCTCACGACGAACCCGGTCCACCGGCTCGGCGACCTGGACGCTTGGCAGCAGGTCGAGCCGCACCTGCTGGAGCACCAGGCCACCGGGGCGACCGTCGTCCTCACCGAGGCCGACCGGGTCACGTTGTCCATCCCGGTGAACGACCAGCTGCTCGCGCTGCGCTTCGCGGTGCCCGGCTCGGCGGCCACCGGCGGCGTTCCGGTGTTCACCGACGAGGACGCCGCGAGCGCGATGACCGGCCTGCTCCAGGTCCTCGCCGGGGGCGAGCTGCCCCCGGTGACGGACGGAGCCACGACGATCAGCACGGCGTGGACCCCGAACCTGCCTGCCGACCACGCCGGGGTCACGGCGGTCACGCTGCCCAAGCCGTTGCAGCCCGCGACGATCCCGTACCTCGGCAAAGTCGTGCCGGACGCGGTCGTCGGCCTCTCCTGGCCCGCGGTCTTCGCGGTGCTCGGCTCGGCGAAGACCCCCGACGGGAAAGCCGTGGTCGAAGGATTGCTCGACCTGGTGCACCTCGACCACGCGGTGAAGCTCGCGGGCGAGATCCCGTCCTGGGAGACGACGTTCTCGATCACCGCGAAGCTGGGCGAGGTGGCGGACACCGGGCTCGGCAGGGTCGTCGCGGTCGACGTGTCGATCGTCGACGCGCAGAGCGGCCGCGCGGTCGCCGAGCTCGTGGAGCGCTTCGCGATCCGGGGCCGCGTCGGCGACGCGGAGCTCGAGGACCCGGTCCGCGCGGGCGGCTCGGTCACCGACGAGGCGGTGGACACCACTCGCGCCAAGCGGCGCGAGGCCGTGATCGTCGCGCCGTCCGACCTCAGGGCGTTCGCGCAGGTCTCCGGCGACCACAACCCGATCCACACGAGCCTTGTCGCGGCGAAGCTCGCGGGCCTGCCGATGCCGATCGTGCACGGCATGTGGCTCTCGGCCGCCGCGCAGCAAGTGGTCGCCGCCGTCGACATGCGCGAAGGCCAGCCAGCTCCGCGCCGGATCGTCGGCTGGACCACGCGTTTCCTCGGCATGGTGTACCCGGAGTCCCCGGTGTCGGTGCGGGTCGACCGGGTCGGAGTCGACCACGGCGGCGAGCTGATCGAGGTGACTTGCCGTCTCGACGGCGAGCTGGTCATGGCCGCTTCGACGCGCCTGGCCCCGCCGAAGACGGTGTACGCCTTCCCCGGCCAGGGCATCCAGGCCAAGGGCATGGGCCTCACGTCCCGAGGCCGCTCCAAGGCCGCGCGGAAGATCTGGGACCGGGCCGACAAGTTCACCAAGGAGAGCCTCGGCTTCTCGATCCTCGGCGTGGTCCGGGACAACCCGACCTCCATCGTGGTGGACGGGGTGCGCTACGACCATCCCGAAGGCGTCCTGCATCTGACCCAGTTCACCCAGGTCGCGATGGCCACCACGGCGCTCGCGCAGGTCGAGGAGTTCAAGGAGTCCGGAGCATACGTCGAGGACGCGATCCTCTGCGGCCACTCGGTCGGCGAGTACAACGCGATCGCCGCGATCGCGAGCCTGCTCCCGCTCGAGGGCGTGCTCGCGGTGGTCTACAAGCGCGGCATGACGATGAACCACTTCCTGCCCCGCGACGCGGAGGGCCGCTCGAACTACCAGATGGCGGCGATCCGCCCGGTCCACCTCGGCCTCGCCGACGACGAGGTGTTCGACTGGCTCGAAGGCCTCTCCCAGCGCAGCGGCGAGTTCCTGCAGATCGTGAACTACAACCTGCGCGGCACGCAGTACGCCATCGCGGGCACGGTCGCCGGGATCAAGTTCCTCGAGAAGGAGTGCAAGCGGCTGCAGGCCGAAGTGGGCGGCAAGTCGTCGTTCATCCGGGTGCCCGGCGTGGACGTGCCGTTCCACTCGACGCTGCTGCGTCCGGGGGTGCCGGAGTTCCGCGAGGTCCTCTTGCAGATCATCCCGGAGGAGGGCGACCCCGCGCTCGTCGTGGGCAAGTACATCCCGAACCTCGTGGCGCGGGTCTTCAGCCTGGAGCGCGACTTCGTCGAGTCGATCGCCGAGGTGGTGCCGTCCGAGCCGATCCAGGAGATCCTGCACGACTGGACGATCTGGAGCTCGCAGCCCCGCAGGCTGGTCTCCCGCCTGGTGGTGGAGCTGCTCGCGTGGCAGTTCGCGAGCCCGGTGCGGTGGATCGAGACCCAGGACCTCCTGTTCTCCCCGGTGCTCGCGGGCGGCCTGCAGGTCGAGCGGTTCGTGGAGATCGGGGTCGGCAACGCGCCGACTGTGGCGAACATGGCCCGCAACACCCTCAAGCTCGACCTGTTCGCGGGCGCTCGGGTCGAGACGTTCAACATCGAGCGCGACTGGGCGCTGGTGACCAGCACGGACGAGCCGGTGGAGGAGGAGCCCGAGGTCGAAGATTCCCCGCAAGCGGGAGGTGCCCCCACGCCTGCGGCCGAGGCCGCGCCCGCCGCCGAGGCCCCTGCTCCCGTCGCGGCCGCCCCTGCGCCTGCGGTGTCGGCAGGCCCGAGGCCCGACGACATCGCGTTCACGGCGGCGGACGCGTCGGTCGCGCTCATCGCGCTGTCCGTGAAGCTGCGCCCGGACCAGCTCACGCCAGCCGACAGCATCGAGTCGCTCTGCGAGGGCGCGTCGTCCCGGCGCAACCAGCTGCTCCTCGACCTCGGGGCCGAGCTCAACCTCGGCGCCATCGATGGAGCCTCGGAGGCCGACCTGCCTGCCCTGAAGGGCACGGTGAGCAAGCTGGCCCGCACGTACAAGCCGTACGGCCCGGTGCTCACCGACGCGGTGAACGACCAGGTGCGCAAGGTGCTCGGACCGACCGGCAAGCGCGCCAGCCACGTGCTGGAGCGGGTCAAGGACGTCTGGGAGCTCGGCGCGGGGTGGGGCCAGCATGTGCTGGTCGCCATCGCGCTCGGCACCAGGGACGGCGCGAGCGTCCGCGACGGGCAGCTCGCAGTCCTCGAGGTCCCGGCCAACGCGGGCGCCGTCGACGCGCTCGTGGACGCCGCGGTCGCGTCGGTCGGCGCCGCCAACGGCGTCGCGGTCGCCCTGCCCGCGAAGGGCGGCGGCGCAGGCGGCACGGTGGACGCCTCGGTGCTCGCCGAGCTCACCGAGCACATCACCGGCCCGGACGGCGTGCTCGCCGCCGCCGCGAAGCTCGTGCTCGCCAGGCTCGGACATGCCGAAGAGGCCCCCGCGCCTGTTGCGGACGTGGACAGCGAGCTCGCCGAGCTCGTCACGGCCGAGCTCGGGTCGGACTGGGCGCGCGTGGTCACGCCTGCCTTCGAGGCCCGCAGAGCGGTGCTGCTCGACGACGCGTGGGCGGGCCTGCGGGAAGTGCTGGCGCGGATTTGGACGACTGGTTCCGCGGTCCCCGCCGAGCGGTTCGCCGGAGCGGGCGAGGCCGTGGCGCGCCAGGCCGACTGGTGGTCGCGCCGCGCCGAAGCCGAAGGCAAGGCGGAGCTCGCGAAGGCGTACTCGGCGTATGCGGCGGCCGCGCGCGACGAGGCCGAGGGCGAGTGGTCTGGCGATGTCGCGGTCGTGACCGGCGCGGGCAAGGGCTCGATCGCCACGGCGGTCGTGGCCCGGCTCTTGGCAGGCGGCGCGACCGTGGTGGCGACGACCTCCTCGCTGTCCGAAGAGCGTCTCGCGTACTATCGCAAGCTCTACCAGGAGCACGCCCGGGCAGGCGCGGCCTTGTGGGCCGTTCCCGCGAACATGGCCTCCTACCAGGACGTGGACGCGCTGGTCGACTGGATTGCCACCGAGCAGACCCGCAACCTTGGCGGCGTCAAGGACGTCGTCAAGCCCGCGCTGACCCCGACGCTGCTCTTCCCGTTCGCGGCCCCGAGGGTCGTCGGCGACCTCGCGGACGCCGGGCCTCGGGCGGAGTTGGAGATGAAGGTGCTGCTCTGGGCGGCAGAACGGCTCATCGGCGGCATCGCGGCCAAGACCGGAAGCTTCGACCTCGGCGCGCGGCTGCACGTGGTGCTGCCGGGCTCGCCGAACCGGGGGCTCTTCGGCGGCGACGGCGCGTACGGCGAGTCCAAGGCCGCGCTCGACGCGCTGGTCTCCCGCTGGGAGGCCGAGAAGACCTGGACCAAGCGGGTCACCCTCGCGCACGCCATCATCGGGTGGGTGCGCGGCACCGGCCTGATGGGCGGCAACGACGCGGTGGTCGAGACGGTCGAGCAGGAAGGCGTGCGGACCTTCTCCACGGACGAGATGGCCGAGGAGCTGCTGCGCCTCTGCACGGTGGAGGCTCGCGCCATCGCCGGGTCCGCCCCGTTGGCCAAGGACCTCACAGGCGGGCTCGCCGGAGTCCGGCTGGACATGGCCGCCCTCGCCGAGCAGGTCGAGAAGGCCGCTCTGGCCAAGGAGCCGGAGGCGGACGGGCCGGAGACCATCCTGGCCCTGCCGTCCCCGGCGCGGTTGGCCGACACGGCGGGCTTCGCCTGGCCGAGCCTGGACGTCGCCCCGAAGGACCTCGTGGTCATCGTCGGCGCGGGCGAGGTCGGCCCGTACGGCTCCTCGCGCACGCGGTGGGAAGTCGAGGTGACCGGCGACCTCTCGGCCGCAGGCGTGCTCGAACTCGCCTGGGTGACCGGCCTCGTGACCTGGCAGCGCGACCCGGAGCCTGCCTGGTACGACAGCGAGAGCGGCGAACTGGTCCGCGAGGAGGAGATCGCATCCCGCTACCGCGAGCAGGTGCTCGAGCACAGCGGCATCCGGCTCCTCACGACGCAGACCCTTGTCGAGGGCGACAGCACTAGCCGTCCGCTGCACGCCGAGGTGTTCCTCACCGAGGACCTCACCTTCGTCGTGTCGAGCGAGGCGGAGGCGCGGGCGTTCGCGGACGCGGACCCCGAGCGGACCGTGATCGCGCAAGCAGGCTCGGACTGGAAGGTCACCCGCAAGGAGGGCACCCAGATCCGGGTGCCGCGCAAAGTCGTCATGACGCGGACCGCGGCCGGACAGGTCCCGGACGGTTTCGACCCGACCGCGTGGGGCGTGCCCCGCGAGATGCTCGCGGTCACCGACCGCCTGGCGCTGTGGAACCTGGTCGCGACGGTCGACGCGTTCCTGTCCTCGGGCTTCAGCCCGGCGGAGCTCCTGGCCTCGGTGCACCCGACGCAGGTGGCCAGCGTCCAGGGTGTCGGCATGGGCGGGGTGACCTCGCTCCTGCGGATGTACCACGACTTCCTGTTCAAGGGGTCGCCGGACCAGAACGACATCCTGCAGGAGACGTTGCCGAACGTGGTCGCCGCGCATGTGGTGCAGTCCTATGTGGGCAGCTACGGCGCGATGGTGCACCCGGTCGCCGCATGCGCGACGACCGCCGTGTCCATCGAGGAGGGCGTCGACAAGATCACCCTCGGCAAGGCGCTCTTCGCGGTGGCGGGCGGCTACGACGACATGAGCCTGCAGGAGGTGCTCGGCTTCGCGGAGATGTCCGCGACGGCGGACCTCCTCGCGTTGACCGAGCAAGGGATCAGCGTCCAGCGCTCCTCGCGGGCGAACGACCGCAGGCGCGCCGGGTTCGTGGACTCGCAGGGCGGCGGGACGATCCTGCTCGCCCGTGGCGACATCGCGCAGCAGCTCGGCCTCCCGGTGCTCGGCGTGGTCGGCTATGCGCAGTCCTTCGGCGACGGCGTGCACACCTCGATCCCCGCTCCTGGCATCGGCGCGCTCGCGGCGGGCCTCGGCGGACGGAGCTCGCAGCTCGCGGCTTCGCTGCAGAAGTTCGGGCTCGGCGCGGACGATGTGTCCGTGGTGTCCAAGCACGACACCTCCACGCTCGCGAACGACCCGAACGAGGCGAACCTGCACGAGCGGCTCGCCGAAGCCCTTGGCCGCACCGACGGCGCCCCGTTGTTCGTGATCTCCCAGAAGAGCCTCACCGGGCACTCGAAGGGCGGCGCGGCGGCATTCCAGACGATCGGCTTGTGCCAGGTGCTCGCCTCCGGGCGGGTCCCGGCGAACCGGAGCCTGGACTGCGTGGACGAGGTGATGGCCGAGCACGAGCACCTGGTGTGGCTCAAGGAGCCGCTGGCCTTCGGCGGGAGCTTCCCGCTCAAGGCGGGCGTGGTGACCTCGCTTGGCTTCGGGCACGTGTCGGGGCTCATCCTGGTGGTGCATTCGGACGCGTTCCTCGCGGCCCTGTCCGACGAGCAGCGGGGCGACTACCTGCGCCGCGCGAACGAGCGCCGGATCGCGGGCCAGCGCCGCCTGCAGGAGGCGATGTACGGCGGCGAGCCCGCCTACTCGCGTCCGGACGACCGCAGGCTCGACGGCGAGGGCCACAAGGCCGAGGAAGCCTCCGAGATGAAGGTGCTCCTCGACCCCGCCTACCGGTTGGCCGCCTCCGGCCACTACGAGGCATAGCCCCGTGGCGATCCTCGGGATCGGCGTGGACGTGGTCGTCGTGTCCGCGTTCGCCGAGCAGCTGGCCCGGCCGGGCACCGTCATGTTGCGCAATTTCACCCCTGGCGAGCGCAACGACGTGGACCGCCGCCAGGACCCGGCCCGCCATTACGCGGGCCGGTGGGCGGTGAAAGAGGCTGTGGTGAAGGCGTGGTCGGCGAGCCGGTTCGGCCGCTCGCCGAAGGAGCCGAACCTCTCGCCCCGCGAGGTGGAGGTGGTCACCGACGCCTGGGGCCGCCCGTCGGTCCGGCTCGGCTCGGTGCTCGCCGCGCACCTCGGCGAGGTCCATGTCCATGTGTCGCTCAGCCACGACGGCGACGTCGCCGTCGCGATGGCGGTCCTGGAGTCGGATCCGGCTCCGCTGGTCGTGGAGGGATAGCCGAGAGCTCGGGGCCTAGTTCGTCCGTTCGGGGGCTCGCGAGCAGATCTTCGGGAAAGGGCGCGCCGCCTCGACCTCGTACGCGATCTGGAGCAGGCGTGCCTCCGCGCCGATCGGCGCGGAGAAGTGCACGCCGATCGGGAGCCCGTTCGAGTCCAGTCCCGCCGGAATCGAGATCGCGGGCCCGCCGCTGACATTGTTCAGCGGGGTGAACCCCGCGAAGTCGATGGTCCGGGCGAGGAACTGGTCGAACGGGAGGTTGGGGTCCAGATGCCCCAGGCGGGGCGTGTGCTGGGCCAAGGTGGGCGAGAGCACCACGTCGTGCTCGCGGAAGATCGCTTCGTACATCCGCTTGACCGACCGCAGCCTGCGGATCGCGGCGAGGACTCGGCGCGGGGAGCGCGCCCCTCTGCGGGCGAACTGCTTGGTCACCGGGTCGAGCTTGCGCGGATGGAATCTGGTCGGGCTGTCCAGCGCTGTCGCGACGAGGGCGGCGCCGCCGACGAAATGCCAGTACAAGAGGAAGTCCGCGATGAACTGCTCGGTGATGCCGAGCTGCGCCGTCGTGACGGCCTCGGCCCGATGGCCGCTGTGCTCCAGCAGCGTCGCGACCTCGTGGGTTGCCGCTGCCAATTCGGGCGCGACCCCCGCAGGGGTGATCGTCTCGGTGAGCACCCCGATCCGCAGCGGTCCGCCCGGGCCTCGGACATGGCCGACTGGCGGGAGCGCTGGATTCCGGCGGTAGCGCTCGGCGGCGGCGAGATGCGCGGCGGCGTCGCGAACGGAGCGGGCCAACGCGCCTTCGCTCATGATGTTGATGGGCAGCGCCCGCACGCCTGGCTGGTCGAGCAGCCTGCCCCGGCTCGGCTTGAGCCCGACCAGCCCGTTGACTGCCGCTGGAATGCGGATCGATCCGCCGCCGTCGTTGCCATGCGCGATCGGCGTCGCGCCGCTCGCCACCAGCGCGGCCGACCCGCCGCTCGAACCGCTCGCGGTGAACTCCGTGTCCCAAGGGTTCTTGGTGGGCGGCCTGCCGTCCGCGAACTCCGTGCTCGCGGTGAGCGCGAGCTCTGGCATCGTCGACGTGCCGAGGATGACGAAGCCCTGGGCGCGCCATTGCGCGGCCGGGGCGAGGTCTCGCCGGAGCGGAGCAGGGTCGATTGCCGCCGACCCGAGTAGGCGGGGCAATCCTTCTGCCGCGACGTTCTCCTTCACCACGGTGGGGACGCCCGAGAACGGGCCGTTCGGGCCGTGGGGACGGGAGGCCTGGCGCAGGGCCCGGTCGAAGTCGGCTGTCCGTATCGCGGCGAGCTCCGGATCGACTCTCTGGACTCGCTCGATCGAGGCCGCGACGGCCTCGGCCCGGCTGATGTCGCCACGACGGATCCGTTCGGCGATTCCAGTCGCGTCGAGGTTCCCGAGGGCGTCGTCGCAGAAAGCGTGGACGCGGGCGGTCATAGCCGTCCCACCGCGCTCGGGACCCCGGAGAGCCGTGCGACCAGCGTGTCGGCCAGACGGGTCGGGACGAGAGGCAGGGACCAGACAAGCGCGCGGGCTTGGAGTCCGACCGGATAGCGCGCTCGCGGGCGCTGGTCGGTCAACGCCTTCTCGATGGCGGCAGCGACGTGGTCCGTCGACACGGCGAAGCGCTGGATCAGCGCGGCAGAGCGCCGCATGCCCGCGATATGGCTGGTGTAGAGCTCACGGAGGCCCGGCTCCATGGCGGCCTCGGTCTCGTCGATCATCGTGGTCGAATTCGCCCATAGGTCGGTCGCGGTGGCGGTGGGCTCGACCAAGGAGACCCCTATCCGCCAGGGGCGCAGTTCGATCCGCAAGGCGTCGGCGACCGCCTCCAGCGCGTATTTCGACGCGCAGTACGCCCCCGTCCACGGGGTGGTGACGCGACCGCTCACCGACGACACGAAAACGACCCGTCCGGACGAGGCTCGGAGCAGGGGCAGCGCCGCGCGGGTCACTTGGACGGCTCCGACCACGTTCACCTCGAACTGTTGCCGCAGGGCCTCGGCGGCGAGGTGCTCGACAGGTCCGTCGACGACGATTCCCGCGTTGTTCACCACCGCGTCCAAGCGTTCCGGCAACGCCGAGGCGAGGGCGGCAAGGTCGGTCGCCGACGCGACGTCCAGGACGACCGGCCGCACACGCCCGCCCGCTGCGTCGGCGAGTTCGCGGGCGGCTTCCGGCGACCGCACGCCCGCGTGCACGTGCCAGCTGTTCTGGGCGAACCGCAGAGCTGCGGCACGTCCGATGCCTCGGCTCGCCCCGGTGATGAGAACGGTCTTCGTCGTCATAGTTCCTCCTGTGCGAGAACGACGTGCTGAGAGACGAAGCGGTCGATGCGCCGCGCGGCTTCGGCGGCGCCTTCGGAGGTGGTGAAGCCCCAGTGGCCGCCCCGATACGGATGGTGCTCGACGATCGCTCCGGAGAAATCCATGGCCGCCTGGAGGCTGTTGCTGAAAAACCGGTCGTACAGCCCGTCCAGGCTCTGGACAGGGATGTCCGAGGGGAGCGGCGAACGTCGGGGGCGTAGGACGCGAGCCCCGAAATTCGCGGTGTAGATCTTTCCCTGCGCGTGCCCGTCCTGGGGGCTGTAGGGAGTTTCCCGAGGCTCGCCGGACATCGCGTTGAACCATCGGACCGCCGCTTCGAACAAACCTGTCTGCCAGGCCAGTTTATTCACTCCGGGGATCAGGAAACCCCAGAATTCGGGGATCCGCAGCATCTGGTTGACGATGTCGAGCAGCCCGAAGGGCTGGTCTCGGACTGCTATCCGCTTGCGGAACCATGTTCCGAACATGTCGAAGGAGGGCGCTCCGAAGGTGGTGAACGTCGCGATCCGCTGCGCGTGCTGGGGGTGCGCGAGCAAGTCCCAGCCGATCACGCCGCCGATGTCGTGCCCGACGTAGTGGATCTTCTCCCCCGGGGCTAGCGCGTCGGCCACAGCGGCGAAGTCTTGGTCCAGCTTGTCGAGGCGGTACATCTGCGCGGCCGCTGGATGGCCCGAGTTGCCGGAGCCGCGCGTGTCAAAGGTGAGGACGCGGTATTTCTCGACCAGATGCGGCAGCAGCCGGGAGAACACGGCATGCGTGTTGGGATACCCATGCACCAGCACCAGGGCAGGAGCTGCCTGCGGGGGAGCTCCGTGCTCTTGCGCCGCGATGGGGGTGCCGTCGGCGCTGACGACGATGGTCTCGCGCTTGGTCGGATTGATCACAACGACACGATAAAAGCGGCGTGCTCAGCCGGGGGCGCCCGAGAGCGAAGTTGACGGGTATGCCCCCGCATATGGCGCGAAAGACACACACACGGCTCGTGGCGGCGGCGGGGCTGGCAGAGTGGTCGCATGAACGGTGAGCCGAGTTTGCGCCAGGCGAACATCCCGGGGAGCGTCGTCGTCGGGCTGTTGGAGATCGCCGAGCGCCTGCAGACGAACACGGAAGGGTGGTTTGCGGGCACTGGGATCCGCGCGGTCGACGTCCGGCATGGCCGGGCGCTGCTGTCATACCGTCAGGCGGAGTCGATCATCGAGCGGGCTCTGCGGTCTTTGCCCGACGGGCCGATGGGCATCGCTGTCGCGTCTCGCGACGTCCAGGACGTTTGGGGCGTGCTCGGCCTCGCGCTCCGCTCCTGCCCGACTGTCGGCGAGGCGCTCGACGTCGGCATTCGCCATTACCGGGCGGCGGGGACGTTGACCGATGTCTTCGTCGAGGCCGGGGTGGCGGAGGTCGCGCTCCGCGCGGAGCTGCGCGCCGCCAATCCGCGTGTCGAAAGGTTCCTGGTGGAGGAGACGTTCGCCTGCGTCATGACGTTGTGCCGCGCGTGGCTGCCGCCCGGCTCCGAGCCGTCGAGGATCGAGTTCGCGTTTCCGGCCCCTGCCTACGCGGGCAGATATCGGGCCTTCTTCCAGTGCCCGATTGCCTTCGGGGCGGCGGCGAACAGGATGTACACGCCGCTGGACGTGCTGGGGCAGCCTGTGCGGACGCAGAACGCGGTCGAGCTCGCGGCGCTGTTGCGGGTTCTGGAGGCCAACGCGGACGAGACGGACACGGATGTGGTGTCGATGGTCCGCGCTCGAATCGCGCAGAACATGCGGGGCCGGTCGGGCTCGGCGCAGATCGCGAAGCAGCTGCAAATGTCCGAGCGGACTTTGCAGCGACAGCTTGCCGCTCGAGGCTCGAGCTTCTCCGCGCTCCGCGACGAAGTCCGAGGCGAGCGGGCGCTCGAACTTTTGCGCGGCACGACGTTGCCGGTCCATCGCATCGCGGAAGAGCTGGGGTACTCCGACACCAGAGAGTTCGGCCGCGCGTTCCGGCGCTGGACTGGTCGGTCGCCGACGCAAGCGAGGGCGCGGGAGCCCGCCTCGAACGGTTGACGTGTCTAGGCGAGCGGGGCTATCCGGTTGGTCGCGCTCGCCGTGCTCGGCCGGGGACAAGGACCTGCTGCGCCATGACTTCTTTCCTCCCGTCGCTCGACGATCTGACCGCTGACCAGCGGTCGGCCTACGACCTCTTCCCGACGAACCTGAGCCGAGGCCTGGTGCTCACCAAAGGGAGCGCGCGGCCGTACCTGTCGCTCGGCCTCTCCTTCCGCGGCGGCTGGCTTTCCCCGGTGGTCCGCGAGCTGGTCATTCTGCGTGTGGGCGCGGCGACCGGCGCGGCATACGAGCTTTTCCACCATGTGCCGCAGGCGCAACAGCTCGGCGTCGCGCGCGAGGTCGTCGAAGCGGTGGTCGCGGGGGCCGCCTCGGTCGGCGACGGCGATCTCGACGTGTTGCTCGCCTTCGTGGACCGGCTCGTCGACGGCGTGCGGGGCGAGGCTCCCGGCACGGACGCGGTCCGCGAGCGCTTCTCCGACAACGAGGTGGCCGAAATCGTCCTCCTGGTCGGGCATTACGTCATGACGGCGTTGTTCGTCAAGGCGCTCGGGGTCGAGCCGGAGGGCGACGCGCCGCCGCCCGGGGTTTTGGAGACGGCGACGACGAAGCTGCAGGGGCCGCAGGGCGCGGGGGCGCGGCGATGACGAGCGCGATTCCCTTCAAGAAGGGGCTGGCCGACTTGGGCTCCGGGGCGTACGCGTTCCTCTCCGGCGACGAGGGGTTCGGGCTGTCGAACGCCGGCCTGGTGGTGAGCAAGGGCGAGGCGTTGGTGGTCGACACGCTCTACGACGTGCGGCACGCGCAGGAGCTGGTCGAGGCGATCTCGCCGCTGACCGCGCAGGCGCCGGTGCGGTATGTGTTCAACACGCACACCGACGGGGACCACTTCTTCGGCAACCAGCTCTTCCAGGGCCATGCCGAGGTCGTCGTCACGGAGGCTGCCAACGAACTGATGCGTCAAGAGCACGCCGACGAGACCGCCGCGCTCTTCGCCGAAAGCGAGCGCCCCGGGTCCAAGATGAAAGGGCTGGCCCCCCTCGCGCGGCCGTTCGACATCCGCCCGGTCCGGGTCCGCCCAGCCGACACCACCTTTGCCGGGGAGAAGGCGCTGCGCGTCGGCGGCCTCGACGTCGAGCTGCACGAGCTCGGGCCCGCGCACACGGTCGGCGACGCCATCGCGTATGTCCCCGAGCTGGGGGTGCTCTTCGCGGGGGATTTGCTCACCCGCGACATCATCAAGATCGTGTGGTCGGGCTCGGTGCCCAACTGGGTCGCGGCGTTGGACAGGATCCAAGCGTTCGGGGCGAAGGCCGTCGTCGCGGGCCACGGCCCGGTGCTTGTCGGCGACGAGATCGGTGCGGCGATCGACCTCGGGAAACGGTTTTGGTCGTTTGTGCACGAACGCGCCTGCGCGCTCTACGACCAGGGCGCGCCGATCGCGGAGGCGGTGGACCGGATCGACGTCCGCGAGTACCCCGGCGCGCATGCGACGTTGCCGATTCTCGTCACCGCGATCTACCACGAGCGCGATCCCGGTGTTCCTTGCCAGGGCCTCGCGCAGGCCCTGGAGTCCATCGCGGCGCGGCTCGGGGCCTAGCCCCGGGCCACGTCCGCATGCCGGGCGCCCGCGAGCACGATGTCCACGGCCTCTTCGGCCTTGCTCTCGGGGAAGGGCTCGCGCGCCCAGGTGAGATGGTGGTAGACGGCGCCCGCGAGAAGGCGGAGCAGCGGCTCGGCCTCGGTTCGCGGGAAACTGCCCGCCTCGGCCGCGCAGTCGAAACGTTCTTGCATCGCGGCGACCCTCATGCTCCAGACCTGGTCCGCGATCTGTTGCAGCTGCGGCGCATGGGGCCCGGCGGCCTGCGCCACCGAGAGGATCGCCCGCCCAGGCGGGGCCGAGATGCTCTGCGCCAGCCGGACGAGGAACGTCACGAGGTCGGCGCGCAGGTCGTCGGTGTTCGGGATCCGCAGGGACTGCTGCGCGTGGTCCGAGAGGGCCTCGCTCACGAGGTCCTCGCGGGTGGGCCAGTTCCGGTAGACGGTCGTCTTGTGGACGCCCGAGAGCGCGGCGACTTCCTCGTAGCGGAGCGATTCGAATCCTCGTTCCGCGACGATTGCGACGACTGTCTCCAACACGAGGCTGCGCACTCGCGCGGTGCGCCCGCCGGGGCGTCGCTGCGTCATGCGCGGCTTCTCGTCCCGGACGCGCAGTCGAGCCCGACCACGGCCGCCATCAGCGACTGCATCTCGGCCTCGATATTGGGCCGTTTCCTGGTGGACTTGGTCCGGGCGAGGTCGTTGGCCAGGGTGATCGCGGCGTAGACGACGACTTTCGCCTCGGCGGGGGAGAGGCTCCCGCTCGCGGGCCTGGCCGGGGGCGCCTCCGCTTCGTCGAGCTGCAACAGGGCAGTGGTCCAGTGCGCGACGTGCGCGCGAAGGAAGTCGCGTGCCTCTTGCCCGGCTGCCCCGACGAGCTCGCTGCTGCCGATGCTCCCCGCGACCACGAGGTCCGGCGAGCTCAACAGGACCGAGACATGGGCGCGGACCAGCGCCTTCAGCCGCGATCTCGGATCGTCGCCCTTCAGCCGCGCGAACTCGGCGTCGACTTGGTCGGCGAGTTTGCGCACGCCGCGCAGGCACACTTCCGCGAGGATCGCCTGCTTGTCGGGGAAATGCCGGTAGACGCTCGGGCCGGTGATGCCGACCGCCGCGCCGAGCTCGTCCACGCCGACCGCGGCGAAGCCTCGGGCGAGGAAGAGCCGGGAAGCCGCGCCGAGCAGTTGCTCCCTGCGGTTCTGCGGGGCCTCGTCCTCGTGGTCGTCGCGCCGGGCTTCGCCGGTTCCGGCAGGCAATGCCACGGAGACGATCCGGCGGGACACCTCGGCGAGGACGCTCGCGTGTTTCGTGGACGAGAGCCTGCCGGGGCGGACGTTGGCGCTGGAAATCGCCGAGGCCATGGTGATCGCGAGCAGGCGGGCCTCCTCGGGGCCGATCCCTGGGCGCAGCATGCGGACGCGAGTCGCCCAGCGGTCCATCAGGGCTCGGGAGCGCCCCCGGATCGTCGCCTGCCATTGCGGCCCGATATGGAGCACGCCCCAGCGCCAGAGCACCGCGAGGTCCGGGCGCATCACTGTGACAGAGGTCATTTCGGTGACGAACTCGCCGAACGTCAGCTCGGGGTCCGCCACCTCTTCGAGGCAGCGAATCGCGTCGAGCACGGCCTCTCCCAAGATCGCCTGTTTGTCGGGAAAGTGCCGGTAGATCGAGGGAGCGGTGACTCCGGCCGAGGCGGCGATCTGCGCGACGCTCACGTTCGGGTAGCCTTTCGTCGCGAAAAGCTCCGACGCGAGGCGCAGCAGCTGTGCCTTGCGGCCCGGGGGGCGGGTGGCGTTTTGCGGGGCGGTGTTCGGCATAAGTGAATCCATGTTAGCCTACTGCTCGGCACGTCCAATATCACCGATCAGCGGATATAGCGGGATAGGTGAATCGCGACTAGCATTGTGACCGACACTGTTCTCACGTGAGGAAAGAAGGCTGTTATGCCCGAGCAGGCGTACATCTATGAAGCGCTCCGAACCCCGAGGGGCAAGCAGAAGGGCGGCGCGCTGCACAGCGTGAAGCCGATCGACCTCGTCTCCGGACTGCTCAAGGAGCTGAAGGTCCGCCACCCGCAGCTCGACACCAAGCTGATCGACGACGTCATCCTCGGCGTGGTCAGCCCGCTCGGCGACCAGGGCGCAGTCATCGCCCGCACCGCCGCGCTCGTCTCGGGCATCGGCGAGAACGTCCCCGGAACGCAGATCAACCGGTTCTGCGCCTCGGGCCTGGAGGCGGTGAACCTCGCTGCTTCGAAGGTCGCGTCCGGCTGGGACCAGCTCGTCGTCGGCGGCGGCGTGGAGTCCATGTCCCGTGTGCCGATGGGCTCGGACGGCGGCGCGCTGTTCGCGGACCCGGCCACGAGCTACGACCTGTACATCGCCCCGCAGGGCATCGGAGCCGACCTCATCGCCACGATCGAGGGCTTCAGCCGCGAGGACGTCGACCAGTTCGCGGTCGACTCGCAGAACAAGGCCGAGCACGCTTGGGCGAGCGGCTACTTCGCGAAGTCGGTCGTGCCGGTCAAGGACATCAACGGCGTGACCATCCTCGACCATGACGAGCACCGTCGCCCCGGCACCACCGTCGAGAGCCTCGGCAAGCTCAAGCCCGCCTTCACCACCATCGGCGACCAGGGCGGCTTCGACGCCGTCGCGCTGCAGAAGTACTACAACGTCGAGCGCATCGACCACGTCCACTCCGGTGGCAACTCCTCGGGCATCGTGGACGGCTCGGGCATCGTGCTCGTCGGCAACGAGGAAGCGGGCAAGCGCGCAGGCCTGACCCCCCGCGCCCGGATCGTGGCCACCGCGGCCGTCGGCTCCGAGCCCACGATCATGCTCACCGGCCCGACCCCGGCGACCGAGCTGGCGCTGAAGAAGGCAGGCCTCAAGAAAGAGGACATCGACGTCTGGGAGCTCAACGAGGCCTTCGCCTCCGTGGTGCTCAAGTGGATCAAGGACCTCGACATCGACCCGGCGAAGGTCAACGTCAACGGCGGCGCCATCGCCATGGGCCACCCGCTCGGCGCGACCGGCGCGATGATCCTCGGCACCGTCGTGGACGAGTTGGAGCGCCGCCAGGCCCGCTACGGCCTGGTGAGCCTGTGCATCGGTGGCGGCATGGGCATCGCGACCATCGTCGAGCGAGTCTGATCAGACCCGCGAGAACAGTTCGATCAGACTCTCGAAAAGGCAAGGAAGCATTATGACTGAATTCACCAACACCATTCGCTGGGAGCAGGACGGCGACGGAATCGTCACCCTCGTCCTCGACGACCCGAACCAGAGCGCCAACACGATGAACAAGGACTTCATCGAGTCCCTCGCCGCCACGGTCGGGCGGCTGGAGAAGGAGCAGGAGAGCATCACGGGCGTGGTGATCGCCTCCGCGAAGAAGACCTTCTTCGCGGGCGGCGACCTCAACGACCTGATCAAGGTGACCCCTGCGGACGCCGGGCGGCTCACCGACGAGACCAACAGCATCAAGTCCTCCTTGCGGCGGCTTGAGAAGCTGGGCAAGCCGGTCGTCGCCGCGATCAACGGCGCGGCCCTCGGCGGCGGCCTGGAGATCACCCTCGCGGCCCACCGCCGGATCGTCGCCGATGTGAAGGGCGTGCAGCTCGGCCTGCCCGAGGTGAGCCTCGGCCTGCTCCCCGGCGCGGGCGGCGTCGTCCGCACGGTGCGCCTGCTGGGCATCCAGAACGCGCTGCTCAACGTCCTGCTGCAGGGGCCGAGGCTGAACCCGGCCAAGGCCAAGGACCTCGGCCTGGTGCACGAATTGGTCTCCTCGGCCGAGGAGCTCGTCCCCGCCGCGAAGGCGTGGATCAAGGCGAACCCCGAGGGCGGCGTCCAGCCGTGGGACCAGCCGGGCTACAAGATCCCCGGCGGCAGCCCGTCCAGCCCCTCCTTCGCCGCGTTCGCGCCCGCGATCCCGGCGAACCTGCGCAAGCAGATCCATGGAGCCCCGATGCCCGCGCCCCGCGCGATCGTCGCGGCGGCCATCGAGGGCGCGCAGGTGGACGTCGACAATGCGTTCCTCATCGAGACCCGCTACTTCGTCTCGCTTGCCACCGGGCAGGTCGCCAAGAACATGACCAAGGCGTTCTTCTTCGACCTGCAGCACATCAACGCGGGCGGCAGCCGTCCCCAGGGCGAGCCGAAGAGCACGCCCAAGAAGGTCGGCGTGCTCGGCGCCGGGATGATGGGCGCGGGCATCGCCTACGTGACCGCGAAGGCGGGCATCGAGGTCGTGCTCAAGGACGTGACCATCGAGGCCGCGCAGAAGGGCAAGGCGTACTCCGAGAAGATCGAGGCGAAGGCGCTCTCCCGTGGCAAGACCACCCAGGAGAAGTCCGACGCGCTCCTCGCCCGGATCACCCCGTCCGCGGACCCCGCCGATTTCGCGGGCGTGGACTTCGTGATCGAGGCGGTCTTCGAGAGCGTCGAGCTCAAGCACAAGGTCTTCCAGGAGATCCAGGACGTCGTCAACCCGGACGCGCTGCTCGGCTCGAACACCTCGACCCTGCCGATCACGATCCTCGCCGAGGGCGTGAAGCGCCAGGAGGACTTCATCGGCATCCACTTCTTCTCCCCGGTGGACAAGATGCCGCTGGTCGAGATCATCCGTGGCAAGAACACCTCGGACGCCGCGCTCGCGAAGGTCTTCGACTACACCCTCGCGATCAAGAAGACCCCGATCGTGGTCAACGACTCGCGCGGCTTCTTCACCAGCCGGGTGATCGGCACGTTCACCACCGAGGCGCTGCTCGCCCTCTCGGAGGGCGTCGAGCCCACCGCCATCGAGCAGGCGGGCCTGCAGTCCGGCTACCCGGTCGGGCCGCTGCAGCTCCTCGACGAGCTGACGCTGACCCTGCCGCTGAAGATCGCCAAGGAGACCAAGGCGGGCATCGAGGCCTCGGGCGGCTCCTTCGGCGCGCACGACGAGAAGATGATCGGGATCCTCACCACGCTCGTGGAGCAGCACGACCGCAAGGGACGTTCCGCCGGAGCCGGTTTCTACGACTACGACCCCGAGGGCAAGCGGGGCTCCCTGTGGTCCGGCGTCCGCGAGGCGTTCAACTCCGGCAGCGCGTCGCTCCCGCTCAAGGACATCCAGGAGCGGTTCCTGTTCGCCGAGGCGCTTGAGACGGTCAAGTGCTTCGACGAGGGCGTGCTCACCTCGGTGCCCGACGCGAACATCGGCTCGATCTTCGGCATCGGCTTCCCGGCGTGGACCGGCGGCGTGTCGCAGTACATCGAGGGCTACGAGGGCGGCGTCGCCGGCTTCGTCGCACGGGCGAAGGAGCTCGCCGCGAAGTACGGCGAGCGCTTCGAGCCGCCTGCTTCGCTGCTCGCTCGGGCGTAAAGCCGCACGGGCGCAAGGGAGCCCCCCACGCATGGCGCGTGGGGGGCTCCCTTGCGCTGGCGCCCGACAAAAAGTTGCTGCCACCTTGCTGTGTGATCGCTTCGAATCGCCGTAGTCGCTGCTCGCTCGGGTATGATAGTTAGCATGCGCAATCGCTTGCCCCGCCCTTCCGCTTTGCTTTTCGCCGTTCTGTTACCCCTGATCGCCCCTGGCTCGGCTCTCGCCGAGCCAGGGGACGACGGCGACGAGCCGGAGGTCGTCGCGGAGACCGCGGCGCATTTCGAGCAGCGGGTGTACGGCGCGCCGAACCTCTCTCCGACCGACGGAGAAGTGGTCGGAGTCGCCCAGCCGGTCCTGATCAACTTCCCGAAGTCGGTCGCCTCTGCCGACCAAGGAAAAGTCCAGGACTCCGTGACGATCAGCACGAGCCCGCCCCAGCAGGGCCTCTTCTACTGGTTCGGCGACAAGCAGCTGCGCTGGCGCCCGACCCAGTTCTGGGCCCCGGGCACTGTGGTCGACGTGCAGGTGGGCGGCACGCACACGCACTACAGCATCGGGGACGCCTTCGTGACCGTCGCGGATGACGCGACGCACACGGTGACGGTGACCCTCAACGGCAAGGTGGTCAAGACCATGCTGGTGTCCATGGGCATGGACAAGTTCCCCACCCCGAACGGGACGTACTACCTGCAAGAGCGGCTGCCGACGGTCGTGATGGACTCCTCCACCTTCGGCATCCCCGTCCAAGACCCGTCCGGGCTCGGCTACAAGGTGAATGTCCAGTACGCGTCCAGGATGTCCTGGAACGGCATCTACCTGCACGCGGCCCCGTGGTCGGTGGCCTCCCAGGGCAAGACCGACGTCAGCCACGGCTGCCTCAACGTGAGCACGGACAACGCCAAGTGGTTCATGGAGAACTCCCACCGGGGCGATCCCGTGATCGTGAAGAACACCAAGGGCGGCATCCTGAGCAAGGGCGACGGGCTCGGCGACTGGAACTAGTCCCGTCGTGTCGTAGAGATCACTTCGTCCCTGGTTGCGAGACAGGCATGGGCCGTGGGGTAATGGACGCATGACCCATGCTCCGGCGCAGGCCTCTCCGGCGCCGAGCGGGGTGGCGGGCCCCGTGTCGAGATGGCCGTTCTACGCTGTCTGCGGCACGGTGCTCTTGATCGAGTGCGCTTTCACTCTGTACAAAGAAGTGGCCCTGCACTCCAGCAAGTACTCCGTTCTCTATTCGACTGCCGACTACGGCTCCGGGCTTGTCCGGCGCGGCCTGTCGGGCGAGTTCATCTCCTTGCTCGAACATGTGCCGTTCGTGGCGCATGGAGATTTTGTGTCCACGGCGACGTTCGCCAATTATTTGTTCGCAGCGGCCTATCTCGCGGGCGCGGCGGCGGTCATCTGGGCGCTGCTCGCCGGGAAGCCTGTTTCGGGCCGGGCGACGGTCCTCGCCTGCGTGGTCCTGCTGTTGCCTGGATGGGCAGAGCAATTGGCGGCCACGAGGGGCATGGTCACCGTGGGGTGGGCGGTGCTGGCGTTCTATTGCGTCGCGCTGTTCAAGTCGCGGTCGGATCGCCAGGCGGTTGTGGCGAGCTCGCTGTACGGAGCGGCCATGGCTGTTTTGTCGCTTGCCCACGAAGCCGCCGTGTTCTTGTACGGGATGGGGGCCTTGCTGGCGGTCGCGGTCTTCCTCCGCGAGAAAAGCGGCTGGTTCCGACTGGCGTGCGCCGCGTTGTCGTTGGCTCCCGGCCTCGCGGCCACCGCTGTGGTGGCGCTCTTCGGCAAAACAGGGAACGACGTTGTGGCGAGGCAGTGCGCGAAGCTGCCCGACGAGGTGATCAGCATTCCCCTCATGGGCGACGTCGAGTACCGGAAATACGCGTACACGCTCGTGTTCCGATTTTTCTCGATGACTCCTCGCGAATCGCAGGAGGACTGGCTCAAAGCGGGACCTGTGGCATTGGTCTTGGACATGGTCGTTGGTTTGCTGGTCCTCCTCCTCGTCATGAAATACATCAGCCATGTGTCCGGGGTGGGTTCCCGTTCTTTCGTCGAGATTCTTGTGCGAGACCGAGTGAATGTGCTGCTGCTGCTCGCAGGCATTGTGCTGTGGGTGCCGCTTTTCCTCGTCGCGGTCGATTGGATCCGTTTCTGGGGGCAGATGACAGTCGACATCGCACTAGTCCGCATCCTGTGCTGCCGGGACTCGATGGCGGACCAGCCCGCGCTCACAAGAAAGAGCCGAGTGCTCGCCGCCCCGCTGCTCGCGTCGCTCTTCCTCCTCGCTCTTCTGCCGGTGTCGCTCATGCCCCTCTCTGCGTTGAAAGATCCGAAAGGGGCGGTGGCCGAGCTGTACGACTCGGTCCTCAAGAAAGCTCCTCGGGAATGTCTCGGCGCATGACCGCTCATCGAGCGGCCTCGTCTGGGAAGACGTATGCTGCACCCGATGCAGGACCGCTAAAAGAGAGGACTGGACGATTGTGGTGGTGACAGGCGTTTCGCGTCGAAGGCTATCGGCTATCGAGAGCAAGTTCGTGGACCCCCCTGCGATCATCGGCTGCGGCGTCAGCCTCAACGGCCCGCTGGACATAGCCGCGCTGACCGAGGCGTTCGGGGCGTTGCGGCGCGAATTCCCGGATATAGCCGGACGGATCGAGAAGGCGGACGACGGTTTCGACCTGGTCGTCGACGGACCAGGCAAGCCCGCGGCCGAGCTGACCCGACAATTCCACCAGGAGATCGAGAAGGGCGTCGCCGCCGATCTGGACATCGGCGAGACGTTGACCGCGCTCGACGTGCTGACGGAAGGAGAGGACCGGCACCTCGCGATCCTGCGGTACTCGCACACCATCGCGGACGGGACCCGCGCGACCTTCTTGCTGTTCCGGCTGTGGTCGCTGTACACGCAAGTGGTGAAGGACGGATCGCCCGACGAGATCGAGGCCCGGCCGGTGCCTGCCTCCCCCGAGCAGGCGCTCGCCGAGCGGGGGATCGTCAAGGGCCCGAGCAGCGGGGAAGAGCGGCTGGCGGGGACCAGATGGCACGGCGCCGTCCCCGCTGTGGAGGACCTCCCCGAGGGGGAGCTGCGGGCTTTGCGCAAACGGGTGGTCGTCGAAGGCGACCTCTTGAATCTGCGCGCTATCGCCAAGAAGCTCGGTTGTTCGGCGTACGGGCTGGTCACCGCCGCTCTGGTGATCGCCGAGCGCGGAGCCTTCGCGGACGTCCCGGACGACGAGCCCGTCCCGCTCGGACTGGTCTCGACCGTCGACGCGCGCTTCAAGCTCAGCCCCCCGATCGCGCCTGCCGATGTGACCAACTGCGTGAGCACCTTGTACAAGCGTCTGGACCTGACCCGCGACAGCTCCCTCGTGGATGTGGCCAGGCAGCTGAGCGACCAGCTGCGCGATGACGTGGCCAGCGGGCTCATCCAGCAGACAGTGCTGCAGCCGGACCCGTCTCCAGGGCAGGGGCCTGCGGTGGCCGTCAACTACTTCGGCGACCTGCCGTCCCCGGAGCTGCCCGACGGGCTGACCGCCGATCTCATCGAGTCGGTGTTCGAGTTCGACTTGAGCCTGTTGCGGGCGGTGGTCGCCATGCTGCCGCCGGGGTCGCCGCCGCCGATCCCGGTCGGGGTCAGCTACTACACCGGCACGTTCGCGAACAAGTTCGGCATCGAGGCGCTCAACCTCCCCGGCTTGGTTCCCGAGCAGGTCGTCGACGGCATTCTCGAACGGGCAATCGCGTTGTTGAAGAGCGCGGCGGCATGAGCGTCAAACACCGCAGGCTGACATTCTCCGAAGAGTCGTTCGTGCGGCCCGCGACGATGGAGACGATCGGGTTCGGGGTCGCGCTCTCCGGTGTGCTCGACGTCGCTGTCTTGACGAAGGCATACGCCGCGTTGCGGAGCGAGTACCCAGTCTTGGCCGCACGGGCGGAAGCCCTCGAAGGAGGGGGCTTCGTCTTCGTCACCGACGAGGGCGGCGCCACGGATGAGCAGGGCGCGGCGGCTTCCGTGCTCGAACGCCAGCGCCAGTGGGACTTCGACGAGCTCGCCGAGCCGCCGTTGGACGGCACGAAGTCGTTGAGCCTGCTGCAGGTCGACTCGGACGGCGACCGCCATCGCGTGATCTTCTGGCTGAGCCATGCCATCGCCGACGCGGGCAACGCGACTTTCTTCCTGCTCCGTTTGTGGACGCTGTACACCGAGGCCGTCCAGACCGGGCAGATCGGCGATGTGGTGGCGCACCCGTTGCCGTCCCCGCCGCACGAGGCGATGGCCGAGCGCGGTTTCCTCCCCGGCGACCCGCCCCCGTACGAGGAGCGGTTCAAAGGGATCGCATGGTGCGGCGCCATGCCTTCGGCCGCCGAGCTCGCCGAAGCCGATTTGCGCTTCGCGCTGACGGGGCGGGTGCGCTTGGACCGCGAGACGTCGCTCGGGCTGCAGCCGGCCGCGAAGGCCGCCGGAGCGTCCGCGCACGCTCTCGTGAGCGCTGCGATCGCCCTCGCCGAGCGCGGCGCGTTCACCGGGGTCGCCCGTGGCGACGAGATCGCTCTGGGGCTGCTCACCCCGGTGGACTTCAAGGCGCGGCTGAACCCGCCGCTGCACGTCACCGAAGTCACCACCCTGACCGGTTTCTCGCCCGTGCGAGTGGTGGTGGCCGCCGACAGCGATCTGGTCGAAATAGGACGAGAGGTGTCCAGGCAGATCAAAGAAGACGTCGGCAGCGGCGTCGCGCACCGCGCGGCGATCAACCCGATGCCTGCCTGGGCCTCCGTCGGGTTCTCCGCGCCGATTCTGGTCAGCAATATCGGGGCCGTCCCGGATCTGACGCTCCCGGCGGAGCTGGTCGCGACGGATCTGCGCAGCAATATCTGCAAGAACTTCAGCGGGTTGCCCGCGCTGCTCGCGGCGGTGCCGGAAGGAGAGAGCCTGCCGTTCCCCGAAGCGTCGATGTATTTGGTCATGACGTTCGAGGACCGGATCAGCATCGAGATCCGGAACATGCCGGGCACCATCTCGCGCCAGGCCCAGGACGGCGTCCTCGCCCGGATCAGCGAGCTGCTCGCCGGTTTTGTGCGGGACTCGCGCTGACCATGGCCTCGAAGTTCTCGCTGAGCAAGTTGCCGCCAGGCATGGCGGTCAGCGTGATCATCCCTATTTCGCTGTACTTCGTGCTCACGAAGGTCTTCGGCCGCAGCCAGCAGCTCGCCCTGGTCTGCGGGGCGTGTGTCGTCATCGCGTCGATCCTCTGGCGGGCAGTCCGCGAGCGGAAGGCGAGCCAGCTCGAGCTCATGACCCTTTTCCTGCTCGCTGTGGCGATCACGACGTCGTTCGTGTCGAACCAGCCGAGGATCATCCTGATCACCGAGGCCGTGCAGGGGATTTTCGGCAGTTTCCTCCTTTTGGTGACCTCGGCCCTCGGTCGTCCTCTGATCACCATCATGTTGAAGCCTTTCTTGACGAAGGGATCGGCGGAGCTGGAAGCCGCGTGGGACCGTTGCTGGAGCAACGACAGCGCGTTCCGCCGCAGGCTGTCGTTGCTCGGCTTCATCTGCTCCGGGGTGATCCTCGTGGCCTCCGTCTCGAGTCTCGCGATGGTTTTCGCCCTGCCGCTCGATTACGCGGTCCCCCTCGCGCCGATCACGGGCGCCGTGCTCGGCGCCTTGGCATTGGTCGTGGTGAAACTTCTGGACGAGCCGTTGCGGGCCGGGCTCGACAGAGAGCGGGAAGCGTTGGCCCGGCAGGCGGCGTCTAGCACGTGAGACGTGTTCCAGCCAGATATACGCTCGCGCTGGATATATGGGATACATCATGGTCCAGCGTGTGAGATGCGCCCCAGTCGGATCGGCTCGTCTGGCGTGTGAACTCCGAAAGCCCTAGAATTGCCTGAACCTGCAAGACTGAGAAGCGCGGCGCGGCGCGAATTGCAGAGTTTTCCCCAATTTCGATGTTGAGCAGAGTGGCGGTTGCTGGCGATGAACATTTCCGAATTAGACGCCGACCAAACATTCGATCGCACTGTCGTCGCGCTAGAAGAGCAGCAGGCCCGTGGGCTGAGGATTTGCTTTATCACTCTGGGCAGCCGTGGCGACGTCCAGCCGGTGATCGCGCTGGGACTGGCGCTCCAGTCGAAAGGCCACGACGTGGTCATCGCGTGCATGGGGTCCTCGCTCGTCTCCCTCGTCGAATCGGCGGGGCTGGAAGCGCACGAGCTCATCCACAGCGTTCCGGACCACGACGAGGACTACCAGAAGTCCATGCACAACCCGATCGCCAGGGTTCGCGCGTGGCGGGAGCATATGAAAGACGTGTTCCCGAAGATCTCGTTGGAGATCACCGCTGCCTGCGAGGGCGCGGACGTGGTGCTCGCCCATTCCGACGCGATGGACCTCGCGATCTCGACGTCGCTGCGCACCAAGAGCATGGTGCTTGGATACCGTTTCTTCCCCGGGACGATGAACAGCGCGTACCCGGTGACCCAGTACACGCCGGCCGGGGCGATGCAAGAGTTTTTGAACCGGTCCCCTGGATTCGTCAAGCGGGCCAGCTGGTGGGCGGGCCACCGCATCACCTGGTTGAACTTGAGCTGGGCGGTCAACCACCACCGCGGCTCCCTCGGGCTTTCGCCGTTCGCGTCGTTGCGGGAGCGGGACGCGAGCGTCGCCGCGATCCCCGACCTCCAGCTGTACGACAGCGTGCTCACCCCGGAACTGGTCCGCGAATTCGGGATCGACAAGCCCATGCTCGGCTTCTTGCAGGTGCCGCCGAGGGCCTGGCGGCGGAACGCGGAGCAGGAACGGGCCGATGACGAGCTGAAGTCCTGGATCGAGGCGGGCGAGCCGCCGATCTACTGGGGGTTCGGCAGCATCAGGGTCGAGAACCCCGACCAAAAGGTCCAGATGTTCGCCGATATCTGCAAGCGCAACGGGCAGCGCGGGCTGGTCGTCGCAGGGTGGAGCGATCTGGCGGTCCGCGACCTCGGCGACCACGTCCGAGTCGTGGAAGCGGTGGACCATGCCACGATCCTCCCGTTGTGCAAGGCGGCGGTGCACCATGGCGGGGCCGGGACGACGGCGGCGTGCCTGCGCGCGGGGCTTCCGTCGCTGATCTGCTCCGTGCTCGCCGACCAGCCGTTCTGGGGCCGCAGGATCGAGGCGCTCGGCGCCGGGGTCCACATCCCGATCAGGAAATTGCACTGGGAGAACCTGGAGAAAGCGCTCCAGACCCTGCTCAAGCCCGTGACAGCGCAGAACGCTCGGAAAATCTCCGTGCTGATGGACACCGGCTCGGTGTCCGCCGACCGGGCGGTCCGGGTGATCGAGTCATTCGTTTCGGCAGGCAGGCGCAGCAGCGCCGCGTAGTGTCGGAGCCCGGCACGACGCGGCCGAAGGAGGGTCTGGATGAATGTGGTTCCGCCGAGCGGGCCGTACCGGCGACGGCTGTCTGCCATTGAAGAAGAAGAATTCGTGCGCGAGCCGCAGATGACCGTCGGGTGGCATTACTCGGTGCGCGGCGAGTTGGACCACGAAGCTTTGGTGGCGGCGTTCACGGCGCTGCGCCGCGAGTATCCGGACGCAGCAGGCCGGATCGAAGCGGTGGACGACGGATTCGACCTTGTCGTCGACGGCCCGGAGGCCTCGGCGGCGGCGTTCGTGCGGATCGCCCAGACCGGCGACGACCCCGTTCTGAACCTCGATGAGACGTTGAGCGTGCTCGACGTGGTCTCTGACGGGGACCGGCACGTCGTGACCTTCCGGTGCAATCACGCGATCGCCGACGGCACCCGCCTCGCGGTCCTGGTCGCCCGGCTGTGGTCTCTCTACACGCAAGCGGCGCAAACGGGGTCGGTCGGCGAGATCTCGGCGGCCGGTATGCCGATCCCGCCCCATGAGGTGTTCGCCAGCCGGGGGATCGTCCGGGGCCCGAGCGACGGGTCGGAACGGCTGGCCGGGGTGCGGTGGCACGGGGCGTGGCCGACTGCGGACGAGATCCCAACGGGGGAGCTCAGGGTGCTGTCCAAATGCTTCCAGCTCGCTCCGGATGTCTTCGCAGGGCTGCGCATGGTCGCGAAGCAGTCCAACTGCACGCTCCACGGGCTCCTTGTCGGGGCCGCCGCGATTGTCGAGCGCGAGCTGTTCACCGGCCTCGCCGACGATGAGCCTGCGCCGCTCGGGTTCGGCTCGTTCGTGGACTTGCGCTTGCGGATGGCCCCGCCGGTCGGCGCGGCCGAGGTGACGAACTGTATGACTGTGTCGTACGCCCGCCTCGATGTGGCGGTCGACAGCGACCCGGTGGAGCTGGGCCGTTTCGCGGCCGAACAGCTCGCCGCCGATATCGCGGACGAGCTCCTGCAGCAAGCGCCGCTCCACCCCCCGTCCGCCGCGTTCGGCGAGCCGTGGACGGTGGTCAACTACCTGAGGTCGGCGCCTCCGGCCGAGTTGCCTGCCGCTTTGACCCTTGAAGACACCGTGCTCGTGTTCGAGAAGGGCCTGAACCAGATCAGGGGCGCCGTCGCGGCTGTGCAGGGCGGAGCCCCGACGCCGTCCTTGCCGGTGCGGATGTACGTGGTGTACTCCGTCGTCGACAGGCTGACCGTCCAGGTGCTGGACACGCCGGGCTTCATCCCGCAGGAGGTCCGTGACCGAATGGACGGACGTTTCGCCGAGCTGCTCACCGGCATAGCGCGCCGCGCCGAGGCCTGACCCCGCGCGGGCCGCTCACCAAACAGGTGTCGGTTTCAGGCCGAAACGCGCGCTCTCCGCGACGACGATCTCCTGGAGCTCTTCGGGGGAGAGCGGGCTCGCCGGGCTGCTGTGCTGCACGATGATGAAGACGGCTTCGGGAGTGCTCGCGAAGAAGGCCCCCATGGCCGGGGGGAGCTTCCGCCATGCGTCCTCGGGCACATTGAACCATTCCACACGCGGGATGTAGGTCGAGGCGGTGCGCCCGCCGATGCGCAGGAGGTCCGGAGGCACGACGCCGATGTTCGACACGACGCACGGCGGCGGGGGGGCCGCGGCCACCATCCTGCGGAGCAGCCAGGTGGGCGCGAAATACGCTATCTGCAGCACGGATTCGAGGATCTTACGGTCCTTGTCCTGGAGCTGGGCCAGTGCGAGTTTCGTCGCTTTCCGTGTCTCGGACAGGTCCGCGCCGGACGTGTCGATCGGCTTCGTCAGCACCGTCGCGCTCGCGAGCAGATTGGCGCGGGCGTCCCCGGACGCGAGGTCTCGTTCTGAGACGGACAGGTCGACCGGGACGACGCCTGTGCCGACGACGCAGCCCGTCGCCCGCGCCAACTGGCCGCCCAAGGCGACTGCCAGAGTGTTCTCTGTGCCGCCCCGCGTCGTCGCAGCCTGCGACCATTCGTCCCGGTGGAACTGCAGCGCCGTCGACGTTGGCTGGAAGACACCGCTCTCCCCGGGCGCGGGCGGACGTGCCGCTCGGGGCTGTTCCGGCGCGGGCTTCGCCTGTCGGGCCCTGATCAGGAGGAAGACCAGCACCTGGGCGAGCCCGACGAGCACGGTCCAGAGCCGGGCGAAGGCGTCCTTGACGTCGTCCCACAGGCTCGGCGGGCCCGCCTCGTCGACAGGCAGGCAGCCGATGTCCGTGCCGGCCAACGCGGCTCTGACCGCGAGCAGTTCCCCCATGCCATCGGCGACCGCGTGGAGCCAGACGAGCGAGAGCAGCGTCCCGCCTTCTTCGGTCGCCGCCATGCTGAGGCCCCATCCCGGGCCATGCTCGACATCGAGCCGGGCCGTTGCGAGCTGCTCTTGGAACCACTGCTGGCGATCGGTTCGCGCGACGGCGCCCTCGCTGATCACCAGGTCCCCTGGCACGGTGGAACGCGCCCAGGTCGGTCGCGCGCCCAACACTCGTGGGCGGACGATGACCCTGTTCAGCGGGCCCTTCGACAGTCCCGCGCGCAGCTGCTCGACCGCTTCCGTCGGCAGCGCCTCGTCGAACTGCCACACGACCTGGCAGCGGAACGACACGCCGAGCGACCACGAGGCCCTGGCGAACATGTAGTCCGCGAACGTCGCTCGGTTCGCCTCGGCCGAGGCGGCCACAGTCCCAGGCATGCGCAGCCACCTCACTATTGCTCTTGCGGAATTGTGTGCTGGGCAGACTATAACAACAAACCGCTGTTCCGGCGCTCGAACATCTCAGCGAGAGCTCACGTGGCCTTTGCCGCGAGGCCCGCGTGGCCTGCGACCACGCAGGCGAGGTTGTGGCCGGACATGTACAAGCGGTCCGCAGCGCCGTCCCCGTCGCTGTCGTAGCTGACCGGGTAGTCGCCGTGGCTCGGCGGCGCCGCGTGGCGCAGCCCGTCGCCGGGCCCGAAGCCTTCGCTGGTGTCCAATGGCGTGACCCACGGCAGGAGCGACGGCTCGGCTCCGTAGATCTTCAGCCTGCGCAGGGCGAAGCGGTCGCGGATCTCGTCCGCGTCCGCCATCATGGCGTAGACGTGTCCCGAGGCCATGTTGAGCTGGCTCGCGCCGTCGCGCGCGCGGGCCAGAATGCCGGGCGAGCCGCAGAACACGGCGTCGTCCACCACGCCGGCCGGGGTCAGCCGCAAGGCGAAGGCTGTGACGAGCGAGCCGTACGAATGCCCGATCGCGGTGATGTGCGGGGCCGGTCTTCGCGCGGCGAGCTCGCGGTACAGCTGGCTCAGCGCGCCCGCGCGGGCGCGGGCGCGCCTCGTCGAGTACACGTCGAGCCTGCCGCGCAGCGGCGACCACCGATCCGGGCCGTCGAGGTTGGGGCTCTGATAGCCCAGCCAGATGATTGCCGCCACCGTCTCGGCGCGCGGACTGTGCCGCTCGACGATCTGTTCTGCGGAGCTTTTCAGGGCGCGCGCTTCGCTGACGAGTTTTTCGAGGGTCCACGCGACATCCGCGAAACGGCCCTCGGCCGGAGAGACCGCGACGTTCGCCCCTGGCGTTGTGACAGCCACGTGGTCTGCCGTGTCCGGATCCCCCAGCGCGATCGCTGCCATCGTCCGGTCTTCGGACCGGGCGTCGAGGAGGAGGAGCCGCGCGTCGAGGTTCTCGTCGAGGATGTCGGCGATCGCGGCGAGGTCGGCGAGTTTGCGCCGGACGAGCCAAAGCCGGGCGGCGCCGCGCCCGGCCCCGACGGGCAAAGCGTCCCGCTCGGCGACGAGGCGCAGACGCTCGTCCGCGGCATGGGCGCGGTTGGCCTGATCGCGCTCCGACATGCGGGGAGCTGGCGGGCCGGGGCTTTCGGGCATGCGTGGTTTTCCGGTCATGCGGGAGCCTTTCTGGCTGCATTTTTTTCTTTGTACCTGCGCAGTTGGTGTGATCGAGATTAAGCGAGCAGGTGTGGTGCGGATGCAGTAGGGTTAGCTTTGGCTCATGCGGAGACAGGAAGATTGGAGCTGGGTGCGGCGAACGAGGAAGCGCGGTCTCGCTGGTGTGCTCGTGCGAAAACTGTGGATCCCTGTCGTGGTGGTGATCGTTCTTCTTGTCGCAGGTGTGGCAGATATGCGATTGCACGGGGTGTTCGGGTCCGACCACAAGTACGCGAACGGCGGCCCATTGTTGGAGGAGCCGAGAAATCTCCACCCCAAGCACGTGCGCTACGAGGTTTTCGGCCCTGCGGGCTCGACAGTCGCCATCAACTATATGGACGAGAACGCCGACGCCAAGGGGGCGCACGTGACCTCCCTGCCATGGTCGGTCGAGTTCACCATGACGCCGCTCACCTCCGCGTTGAATGTTATGGCGCAGGGCGACAGCGCTGTCCTTGGCTGCCGTATCTATGTGAATGACGAGTTGAAAGACGAGTACGTGGCGAGACTGCCCTTTGCGCAAACCTACTGCGAGGTGCGAAACGCATGAGCGAGACTTCTGCCAGGAGGCCGCTTTTGGGGCGGCTGACCCGGAGGCTTTGGCCGCTCGTCATTCTGCTCTGGCTGGCGCTGATCGCGGTGGCGAATGTCGCGTCCCCGCCCCTTGACGTGGTGGCGAAAGAGCGCGCGGTGTCCGTGTCGTCGGACGACGCGCCCGCGCTGGTCGCGGCGAAGCACATCGGCCAGGTGTTCCACGAGTCCAACTCGGACAGCGCCATCATGATCATCGTGGAGTCCGACCGGCCGTTCAAGCTCGGCGACGAGGCGCACCAGTACTACGACAAGGTGCTGGCGCAATTGCGGCAGGACCACAAGCACATCCAGAACATCCGGGACTTCTGGAGCGATCCGCTGATGGCGGACGGCGCGCAGAGCGACGACGACAAAGCCTCGTATGTCCAGGTGACGCTCGCAGGCAACCAGGGCGAGGCCCTCGCGAACGAGTCCGTGCAGGTGGTGCGGGACGTCTTGGCGAAGACTCCGCATCCGGCGTGGGTGCGCGGCTACCTCACCGGGGGCGCGGCGCTCGCCCAAGACGGGAACGCTTCCGCGACCGAGAGCGCCAAGAGGGTCGACCTGGTCACGGTCGTCGTGCTGCTGCTGATTCTGATCGTCACCTACCGGTCGATCGTCGTCCTCGGGCTCCTGTTCGTGATGGTCGGTTTCGCGGTGGCCGCCGCCCAAGGCGCGGTCGCGTGTCTCGGGCACTACCACCTCATCGGGCTTTCGTCGACTGCGACGGCGATGGTCACAGCCCTGACCATTGCTGTGGGAACGGATTACGCGATCTTCCTCATCGGCCGGTACCAAACGGCGCGCAGGGTGGGCGAAGACCGGGAACGCGCCTTCTACACCATGGTCCGGAGCGTCGCCCATGTGATCCTCGGCTCCGGTTTGACCGTCGCGGGCTCGCTCTACTGCCTCAGCTTCGCGCGCCTCCCTGTGTTCAAAACGATCGCCGCTCCCAGCGCTGTCGCCGTGCTCGTCTCGATCGCGGTCTCCTTGACCCTCGGGCCCGCTGTGATCGCGGCAGGCACCCGTTTCGGGGCCTTCGAGCCGAAAGGCGACGCCAACACCCGCGCCTGGCGGCGGGTGGGCACCGTGGTCGTCCGTTGGCCCGTGCCAGTCCTGATCGCGTCCTGCGCGATCGCCCTCGTGGGCCTCCTCGCGCTGATCAACTACCGTCCCAGCTACGACGACCGCAGCTTCATGCCGCAGAACACGCCCGCGAATATGGGCTACAAGATCGCGGACAAGCATTTCTCCATCAGCCGGATGAGCCCCGAGACGCTCATGGTCCAGACGAACCACGACATGCGCAACCCCGCCGACATGCTTGTGCTCGAAAGGATCGCCAAGAGCGTCTACCACCTCCCCGGCATCGCCCGCGTGCAAGCCATCACCAGGCCAGGGGGGACCACTCCCATGGCGCACACGTCGCTCCCATACGGGATCAGCATGCAGGATCCCACGTCGATGGAGAGCCTCGAGTATCAGAAAGCCCGGCTGGCCGACTCGAAGAAGATGCTCGACATGATGGACTTCCAGATCAAGAACATGGAGGACATGTACGCCATCCAGAAGCGAATGGCGGATATCTCCCATATGGTCGCCACGAAGGATATGCCAGATTCGCTCCAGACCATGAAGGACGCCGAGGACAAGGCGTCCGTCATGGAGGATTACATCCGTATGGAGCGCAATATCTTCTACTGGATCGGCAGCGACTGCTACGACTGGTCCTGGTGTTGGGCCCTGCGCAATTCGATGGACTCGATGGACAGCATCTCCACGTCGATCGACCAGTTCGAGACGTCGTTCGACCGGACGAAGCAATTGGACGTGCTCACCACCCAGATGCTGACGATGACGCCGCCGATGATCGCGCTGATGAAAACGCAGCGCTCGCTCACGCAAGCCCAGTACAGCACGCAGCAGGGGCAGTTGCGGCAGAAGGAGCTCTCGCTGAAGAACGCGGGCGTGATGGGGAAGGCGTACGACGCCGCCCATATCGACGATTCCTTCTATATCGGCCCGGAGGCCCTGGAGAGCCCGGATTTCCAGAAAGCGCTCAAGACATTCCTCTCCCCAGACGGAAAAGCCGCTCGCTTCTACATCACGCACGACGGGGAGCCGATGTCTGTCGAGGGGATGTCGCGGATCCCCCTCATCCAGGCCACAACGCATGACGCCGTCAAGGGGACCCCGCTCGAAGGGTCGAGGATCTTCATCACCGGTTCGGCGAGCATGGTGAAAGACATGCGGGACGGGATCATATACGATCTCATGATCGCGGTCGTGTCCTCGCTGAGCCTCATCTTGATCATCATGCTTGTCCTGATGCGGAGCTTGGTCGCGGCGATCATCATCGTCGGAACGGTCACCCTCTCGCTCGGCGCCTCCTTCGGGCTGTCCGTGCTCATCTGGCAGGACATCCTGGGCATGCCCCTGCACTGGACCGTGCCCGTGGTGTCGATCATCATCATGCTGGCCGTCGGCTCCGACTACAACCTGCTTTTCGTCTCGCGGCTCAGAGAGGAAATGCACGCCGGGCTGAACACGGGCATCATCCGTGCGATGGGCGCGACGGGGAGCATGGAGACCGCAGCGGGCCTCGTGTTCGCCTTCACCATGGGGGCGTTGATCGTCAGCGACCTGCGCAGCATCGGCCAGCTCGGAACGGCTATCTGCCTCGGCATCCTCTTCGACTCGTTCCTCGTGCGAGCGTTCATGACGCCGTCCATCGCCGCGGTCCTCGGACGTTGGTTCTGGTGGCCGCAGAACGTCCGCTCTCGTCCGCTGCGCCGAAAGGCGGCCCTCTAAGGGGACGAAGCCGTCAACGCGAAGGCTGCTCGGTCTCACCAATCCCAGACCGAGGGGTTGTCCTTCGGCTCTTCCGCGCATTGCTCCGTCATCCGTCGGGCGATGGCGTGGTTGCTGAAAAAAATCTTCGCGTGGTCCGCGTACATGAGGTCGGTCGGGTCGCCGAAGGTGCCTGCGATCCGCTCGGACACGTCCCGACGCGGTCCTCGGACTCCCGGGGCGAGCGAGAAGAACGCCCTGGCCCAGACTTGCGCGGACAGCTGCACTTCGGGGCTGTGGACTTTGTACTCCGTCATCCACCGGGAGAACTCCCGTGGGTCGGTCCGTTTCACCACGGCCAGCATTTGGTCCGGGGTGCAGGTCGTCAGCAGCATCAGTTTCGGCACCGGGTACTGGTCCGTGGAGTGGAAGTAGCCGTCCGACCAATCGGCGTCGGGATCGGCTGCGGCGACGCCGACGGGCGCCAACCCGACTGCGAGGAGCGCTGCAAGGCCTGCGCGAAGAACGGCGGCACGACATGATTGAGAAGGCATGGGGATATTATGCCGAAAAACCCTGACCGCGTCTAGGGATAGATTGCCGCCCCTGCCTGCGAAAACAGGGTGAATTCCCTGTGCGTCGCGCCACTTCTCGCAGGTTTGCTGGCGTTGGAGCTTCCTCAGTCGCCGCTGCTGCTGTCCGAGTTGTCCCCGTCGTCGTCGTTGCCGCTGCCGTCGTCGGGCACGCCGAACGCGAACGCGGAGTCCGGGAGCACGATGCCGCCGACGTCCACGTACACGTCGCCGTGGGTCGTGTGGACCATGCCGCCGCCCCAGGGGCACGCGTACGCTTTGCCGTCCTGGGCGTCGAGGTAGATCCCGTGGAAGCACGAGTCGGCCGATGCGGTCGGACAAGCGCCGAACGCTGTCAACGAGATTGCCGCTGTGAAGAGAAAGCAGAGCTTGCGCACGTCCCCATGCTATATGGGCGACAGCGGCGGCGCGAGCGAAGCCGCGACGGGGTTTGGCGCAGTCTGATGAGAACAAGAGGAATAACGTGGCAGGCCCGCAGTGTTGGTCCTCCTGTGGTGTTCACACTCGGCTTCGAGATCGACCAAGGTCAGGCGCTCACCGGGAAGGGGGTCAAAGACATCGTCCGGCAGGCGCAGAACGCGAGGCTCGGCTACGTCGTGCTCCGCGACGCCCCCGGCTCCCATGGGCAGATCGACGCGGTGAGCCGCGCGGCGTACGCCGCGACTTCGACCACCTCGCTCGGCCTGGTCGCCGAGGTCTCCACCACCTATAACGAGCCGTTCCACACGGCGGTGCAGCTGCAAACGGTGGATTTCGCCTCATACGGGCGGGCGGGCTGGCTGCCCTCGCGAACGCTCGGCGAGGCCCATCCTGCGGCGCTCGGCTGGCCGAAAGCGGCGGACGAGGACGCGGCGGTGGAGCAGCGCGACAGCCTGCTCGTGGCGCGCGCGTTGTGGGATTCGTGGGAGGACGACGCCGTGATCCGAGACGTGGCGGCCGGGCGGTTCCTCGATCGCGCGAAAGTCCGGCACATCGATTTCACGGGGGAGCGGTTCTCGGTGAAAGGCCCTTCGATCACGCCGCGCAGCCCGCAGGGGCAGATCCCGGTCTTCGCGAGGGCGGGGGAGCTGCCGCCGGGGCTCGCGGACGTGGTGATCACGACGGAGCCCGCGCGCGTCGAAGGGGCGCTCGCGGTTGTGGCGCTCGACATCGACCTCGCCGCGCCAGGAGCCGAGGACGCCCTCGTGCGGCACATCGCAGGACTCGCGGACGAGGCGGACGGCGTGCTTTTGCGACCGAGGTCGCTCGGCGAGGACTTGTCTGCACTCGGCCGCGCGGTGACGCCGAAACTCCTGGAGGCAGGCGTGATCGCGGGCCCGAGGCCGGGGCAGACTCTGCGCGAGACGCTCGGGCTGGCGCGCCCTGCCGCGAAGAAGCCGGGCGAGTGGCAGGAGATCGCGTGACCGACTCCAGCCGCCCAGACGCGAAGGTCCATCTCGGCGTCTTCGTCCAGGGCGTGAACCACACGACGATCTGGTCCGACAAGGACTCCGGCTCGCAAATCGACTTCGCGACCTTCCGCGAGATCGCCCAGACCGCCGAGCGGGGCCTCTTCGACGCGTTCTTCCTCGGCGAGGGCCTGCGACTGCGCGAGCTGCGGGGCCAGATCCACGAGCTGGACGTCGCGGGCCGCCCGGACGCGATCGCCGAGCTCGCGGCGATCGCGGCGATCACCTCGCGCATCGGGCTGGTCGCCACGCAGAACTGCACGTACAACGAGCCCGTCGACCTCGCGCGCAGGCTCTCCGGCCTCGACCTCCTCTCCGACGGACGGGCGGGCTGGAACGCCGTCACCACCGACAACGCCTGGACCGGCGAGAACTTCCGCCGGGGCGGCTTCCTCGACCACCAGTTCCGCTACGAGCGGGCCAGCCAGTTCGTCCAGCTCGCGAAAGAGATCTGGGCGGGTTGGACCGAAGACGGCAGCAAGGAGGTCGAGTTCCGCAGCTCGCAATTCGACGTCCGGCTCGTGCCCGCGCTGCCGCCGAGCCCGCAAGGCAGGCCGGTTGTTTTCCAGGCCGGGGACTCCCCGGCAGGCCGGGACTTCGCGGCGGCCGAGGCGGATGTGATCTTCTCCGCGCATGGCTCGGACCACGCGGACGCGCTCGCGTTCGCGGACGACATCCGAGGCCGGTTGCGGTCGTTCGGACGGCCGGAGGACGACATCAAGATCCTCCCGGCAACGCAGGTGGTGCTCGCCGAGCGGGAGAGCGAAGTCGCGGAGAAGTTCGACTGGGTGACTCGGGGCCAAGTGACGGGCCAGACCGCGCTCGCCATGGTGTCGCAGGTCTGGGGCACGGACCTCTCGCATCTAGACCCGGACGGCCCGCTGCCCGCCGAGGACCCGGTCATCGCGGAGACGTCGCAGACCATGGGGTCGGGCCAAGGCGGGAAAGACCCGCTCGCGGTCGCCGCGCAATGGCGGGCGCTCGCCGAGGAGAACGGCGGCCTCTCCATCCGCGACCTGATCGTGGAGACGACCACGCAGCGCCGCGCCGGGTTCATCGGCACGCCCGCGCAGGTCGCCGACCGGATGGCGCATTTTGTGCGGACCGGAGCCTGCCACGGGTTCAACATCTCCCCGTACATCGTGCCGGGCGGCTTGGACGAGATCGTCGACTGGCTCGTGCCCGCGCTGCAGGAGCGCGGGGTGTACCGCACGGCGTACGAGGGCACGACGCTGCGCGAGCACCTTGGCCTGCGGCCGGTGTAGCGTCGGGGTCGTGCAAGGCCCCATCGCGCGTCTGGTCCCGCTCGCCGAAGCGCACGTCCCGCAGTTGGTCGAAGCGGCAGCGGCTGGGCGCGACACCTTCCGGTTCACCGGGGTGCCTGCAGGCGAAACAGCGATGCGCGCGTTCGTCGCGCGCGCGTTGGCCGAGCAGAAAGCGGGCGACAGCCTGCCCTTCGCGATTGTCGACCGCCGCGAGGATCGCGTTGTGGGCACAACCCGGTTCTTCGAGATCGAGCGCTGGGAAGCCACTGACGTGCGGCCCTCGGCCGCCGTCGCGGAGATCGGTCACACCTGGCTCGCCGCGAGCGTCCAGGGCACGGGGGTCAACACCGGGGCGAAGCTGCTCATGCTCGACCACGGGTTCGGCGTCTTAGGCCTGATCCGGGTCTCGTTCCGAACCGACGCCCGCAATGCGCGCAGCCGCCGCGCCATCGAAAAACTCGGCGCCCGGTTCGAGGGGATCCGCCGGGCGCACATGCCTGCTTTCGACGGCGGCGTCCGAGACTCCGCGTTCTACTCGATCTTGCGGGAGGAATGGCCGCTTGTGCGCCCCGCGCTGGCCGGTCGGGTCAGTCCGGAATGAGATTGGTGATGCAGAAGGGATGCCCGACGGGGTCGATCAGCACCCGCCAGTGTTCTGGATTGGGCTGAGTCTCGGCCTTCGAGGCTCCGAGGGCGAGGATCCGCTCCTCCGCGCCGTCGAGGTCGGCGGTCGCGAGCTCGAGGTGCAATTGCTTGGGCACGGGGCCGTCCGGCCAGCTCGGCGGCTGGTGGTCGGCGACCTTTTGGAAGGTGAGCAGCACGCCTGCCCCTTTGAGCGCGACGAACCCCTCGGTGGAGAACATCACCTCAAGGCCGAGGACGTTCTGATAGAAATCGCCGAGGGCGACGGGGTCGGGGCAGTCGATGGACACCGCGCCGAGCCGGGCGATTCCTGTTGTGGTAGTAGTCACATCGATGAGTCTACCGGTCCGGCTCGGCAGACTCGGCCAGCTCCACGACCATTCGCGAGAAACGGGGATCCGGGCCAGGCGTCTTCGCCCTGGCGAATGCCACGCCGAGCGTGTCCGCCCGCTCCTTTGCCTCGTGGTCGAGGTCCCAGACGACCTCCACATGGTCCGAGACGAAGCCGATGGGACAGTTGACGACGGCTCGCGCCCCGTCGCGGGCGAGCGCCTCGATGTGGTCGCAGATATCCGGCTCCAGCCAGGGGACCGACGGCGGGCCGGAGCGAGACTGCCAGACCACGTCGAACGCGCCCGCCCCTGCCGCAGCGGCGACAAGCGCGGCGGCCTCGTGGACCTGTTGCTCGTAGACCTCGCGCCCGTTGCTCGCGAGCGGCACCGAATGCGCGGTGAACACGAGCCGCGCGTCGCCCCGCAGCTGCGGGGGGATCTCCTCGAACGCCGCGCGTGCCGCGTCGGCGAACGCCGCGACGAAGAGCGGGTGGCTGTAGAACTGGGGGAGCTTCACAAGGTCAGGAGCGCCCTCGCCGACGGCCGCGCGGGCCCGGGCGATGTCCTCGCGGTACTGCTCGTCTCCCGAATAGCCTCCCCACGCGGAGGTCGCGAACACCAGCGCGCGTCGCACGCCGTCGCGGGCCATCTGCGCGACCGTGTCCTCCACGAAGGGGCTCCAGTTGCGGTTGCCGAAATACACCGGCAGGTCCCAGCCCCGCGCCGCGAGCTCGCGCTCGATGTTCGCGATGATCTGCCGGTTGAGGGCGTTGATCGGGGAGACCCCGCCGAAATGGTAGTAGTGCTCGGCGACCTCGGCCAAACGCTCGTCCGGCACGTTCCTGCCCTCGGTCACGCGCCGCAAAAACGGCAGCACGTCGTCCGGGCCTTCCGGCCCGCCAAAAGAGAGCAGCAGGAGCGCGTCGACCGTTGGCACGGCCGTCAGCCTAGCCTGCGACCGAGTGCACGCCGCCGTCGACGTAGATGATCGAGCCGGTGGTGCCGGGCAGCCAGTCGGAGAGCAGCGCGACGGCGGTCTTCGCGACCGGGGTGCGGTCCTCGACGTCCCAGCCGATCGGCGCGCGGTTGTTCCAGCCCTCGTTGAGGTCTTTCACGCCCTTGCCGAGGTTCTCCTCGGCGCTGCCGATGGCCTTCATCGCGATGGTGGAGATGGGGCCGGCGCAGACCAGGTTCGAGCGGATCTTCTTCTGGTGGCCGACGTTGTACGCGACGTACTCGTTCACCGACTCCAGCGCGCGCTTCGCGACGCCCATCCAGTTGTAGAACGGGACCGCGCGCGAGCAGTCGAAGTCGAGGCCGATGAGGGACGAGCCCTCCTTGAGCACCGGCAACAGGGCCTGGGCGAGCGCGGCGTACGAGTACGCGGAGATCTCCAGCGCCGGGCCGACATCGGCCCAGGTGGCGCCGAGGAAGCTCTCAAAGGTGGGCCGGGGGGCGAAGGCGATGGAGTGCACCGCGCCGTCGATGCCGTCCGGGGCGTGCTCGCGAACCTTGTCCGCGAGGGAGCCCAGGTGCTCTGGGTTCTGCACGTCCAGCTCGATGAGCGGGGCGGGCTCGGGCAGGCGCTTGGCGATCGCCTCCACGAGGCGCAGGCGGCCGAAGCCGGTCAGCACGAGCTTCGCGCCTTCCTCCTGCGCCTTCTTCGCGATGGAGAAAGCGATGGAGGAGTCGTGGATGATGCCGGAGACCAGGATGGTCTTGCCGTCGAGGAGTCCCATAGCGTGTTCCTATCTGTCGGTGGTGGTTAGTGCCCCATGCCCTGGCCGCCGTCGACCGGGATGACGGTGCCGGTGACGAACGAGGAGTCGGGCCCGGCGAGGAAGCTCGCCACGCCTGCGACTTCCTCGGGCTGGCCGATCCGGGCCATCGGGATGCGCGGCATGACGACTTCGAGGACCTTCGGGTCCAGGCCGTTGGTCATGTCGGTGTCGATGAACCCGGGGGCGATGACGTTCGAGGTGATGCTGCGCGAGCCGAGCTCCCAGGTGAGCGAGCGGGCGAGGCCGACGAGGCCTGCCTTGGACGCGGCGTAGTTGGTCTGCCCCTGCGCGCCGGAGAGCCCGACGAGGGAGCCGATGAAGATGAACCGGCCCCACTTGTTCTTGATCATGCCGCGAGAGGCGCGCTTGGCGACCCGGTACGCGCCGACGAGGTTGGCGTTGAGCACCTTCTCGAACTGGTCGTCGGTGAGCTTGATGATGAGCATGTTGGCCACGATGCCCGCGTTGGAGACGAGCACCTCGACCGCGCCTTGGTGCTCCTCGACCTGCGTGAACGCCTGGTCGATCGACTCGGTGCTCGTCACGTCGCACTGCACGCCGAACAGGCCGAGCTCCGCGGGCGGGCCGGACTCGCGGTAGGTGACCGCGACCTTGTGGCCGTCCGCCTTCAGACGCTTTGCGATGGCGAGGCCGATGCCTCGGTTCCCGCCGGTAACCAGGACTGAACGACTCGGGGCAGCATCTGTCATGCGGAAAAACCTAACGTGCCGGGCCATGCCGAGGCAAACCGCCACGCCATGGGAAGTTTCTCGTTATGGCAAGGCGCGGTTGAAGAAGAAACTCGCGCCAGCCGCGCCCGCGACGAGGAGCGTCCCGCACAACGCCCAAATCCTGCTGGATTCGGAGCGGACGTGCTCGTAGCCGATGTCTTCGTTGAGCGACTGGTAGATCTGGGCCAGATCGGCCTGCGACTCCGCAGGGAAGAACCGGCAGCTGTTCCCCGGGCTGTTGGAGAGGTCCGAGATTTTCTTGAGAGACTCCAAGTCCACCGGCACCTCGTCCACCTGGTTGTCGATGGTGATCTTCCCTGATTTGGTGCCGAACGCGATGGTGCACACGGGGATGTGCTTCTCTTTCGCGGTGCGGGCGGCGGCGTACGCGCCCCGTGGTGCGTTGAGGTCGTCGGGCACGGTCTCTTTCCCGTCGGAGACCAGCACGATCCGCGCGGGCGGGGCGTGGTTCTTGCCGCCGAGCGCCCCCGCGATGGTCTCGATCTGCTGCAGCGCGGTGTAGATGCCTTCGCCGGTCGCGGTCTGCTTCTCCAGCTTGTCGGGCCGGATCATCTGGTCGATGACCTTCTTCGCGGTCTCGTGGTCGGTGGACGGGCGCACGAGCGGCTGCGCGTTGCCCGCGAACGTCACAACGCCCAGCTGCACGGTGGGGGCCATGCCGTCGACGAATTTGATCGCGGCGGCCCGTGCGGCGTCCACCCGGCTGGGCTTCACGTCGGTGGCCGCCATGGACTTCGAGATGTCCAAGACCAAGATGACGGTCGCCTGGTTCTTCGCGACCTGGGACACGGCGGTGGGGCCCGCGAGCGCGACCGTGAGGAACAAGAGGCCTGCCAGTAGGACCGCCGCCGGGACGTATCGGACCAGCTTCGGGCGTTTAGGCGCGATTTTGTCGAGGAGCTCGGTGTTCGCGAAGCGCTCGTAGCGCCTCTTGCGCATGACCTGCGTGCCGATATAGCCCGCGAGCACTGCGGCCACCACGAACAGGAGCAGGTACCACATCCCGTGCATGGGCGAGAACGGGTTGCCGAACCGGTTCGAGGTGTCAGTCATCGGCGGACGGCTCCCGGTTGCATGTGGCCAGGGTACCAGGGATCCGGCCCCCGGAGTCTGGTGTTCAGTGCTCGTCTTCCTCGAATCCGAGTAGGCCGAAATCGATGTGGATTCCGGTGGCCCGTCCGTCCGAGGCGAAGGTGACCAGCACTTCGTAGGCTCCGTCGCCCTGCCCGGAATGGCAGAGGATCAGATTCTCTCCCCGCTGTCCTCCGGGCAGCCCGATGCTCCCGGCTCCCTCGTCCGGCAAGAGGGCGAGGAGCGTGTCCAGCCCCTCGTGGTCGAGCTTCCCGCCGGGGACGAGGGCGGGCCGGTCGGACTGCTCCGGTGGGAGGACGAGCGGGAGCGAGCCCACGTCGACGAATCCTGCCGTGCCCGAGTCCACGCCGATGAGCGAGTGGAAATGCCCGAGGCCGTCCGCCCCGTCCCAGAGCGGCGTCGCCGTGGCGGACTCGACGCGCACCGACTGCGCGTCGGCCAGCACCACGCTCAGATACGCCTCGGTGGTGTACGCTTCTCCCTTGCTTTGGACGAGGGTGGCGCGCACCGGGTAAGCCCCGTGCGGGACTTCGAGCGCCAATCCGGTTCCCAAGTAGCGCAACGGGTCGCTGGCCTCGATTTTCCCGGACGGGCAGACCAGTGTCCCGAGCTCGCGGACCGTGAAGCGCAAGGCCTCCTCGTCGTCGGGGTCGTGCTGCGGCGCGAGGCCTTCGTAGAGGGCCAGGAACGAGCTGATGTCGCGCTGCGGCGCGGGCTCTTGGCGGGGCTGCGCCGGAGGGCTTTCCTTTTTTCTCTTTCCGGACGCGCCCTTGCCCCCGGAGAACGCCCGCAGAATCCTCTCCAACATGCTCGCAGTCTAGTTCCTCGAGGCGAATCAGGACGAAGGCGCGGACGCGATGGCCAGGCCGTTCGCGGCCTGGTCGGCGACCTCGTCAAAGACGTCGGGGTCGGGCGCGTCCTTCTCGGAGAGGTTGGGCGCGCCCTTCCCAGAGAGGTCGGGCTCCCAGTCGGCATAACCCCAGACCTGGACGAGGTAGGTCTTCCCGTCGTGCTCGACCAGCACGTTCCGCGCCGAGCGCTCCGTCACGGAGCAGAGCGTCCCGCCGTGCCAGCGTTCGCGCCGCGTTCTGACGAACCAGGACGGGCGGCCCTCGAAGTCGTCCTCGTCGGCGACGACGGTCTCGGGATCCGAACCGTACGCGTCCGACCGGGCCTCGCGGCGATCGTGGGCGAACATCTCGCGCAGCGTCTCGGGGTCCTTCGCGGTGTCGACCGACAGGCCGACGGAGGCGAATTCGCCTTCGTCCGTCGGCAACTCTTGTCGCAGCGCGCCGTACTCGTCGAGGTCAGGCTCCGCCCAGTCGCCGGCCGCGCGCAACGATAACGACAGGCCGGGGATCCGGTCCGGGCGCACGTCTTCGATCTGGAAGGGGGATAGCTGCATGCGCAATTGCTGGCGGAGCGGGCACCGCATGGAGCGGTCGACAGCCTCAGCGCCCAGGTCGTCGTCATCGGCCAGGGCATTGCTCGGAACCGTCAGCCCAGCCGCAAGGCACATCCCGGCTATCGCTCCTGCGAGCGCTCGTCTCATCGCGATCCCCCCTGGTATCGTGTTCGTCTCCAGGGCAAGGATAGCAGCGAGTGCTCAGCCGCGCCGCGACCCTTGCTGGGGCGTCAGCGCGATCACCAGAGGGCCGTGCTCACCAGTGGACGGTGCTCACCAATGGACCGGGAGCACCGCATTGGCGACGCGCCTGCCGTAGTGGTTCAACCGGAGCTTGCGCGCGCCGCGACGGACCTTGTTCATCACCGGGTTCGCGTTGTGCGGGATCGCCGACGGGTCGTCGCGCTCCTTGCGCTCGATCTCGTCGCCGGAGAGCTGGCCTGCCGCCGCAAGCGACTCCTCTTCGCTCAGGAAGTGCTGGTGCATCAGCCAGGCGTTGAACCTGGGGAAGAAGATCCGCAGCAGCTCCGCGCTGGTGCCCATGGGGGTGTCGATCTGGGCTGGCCGCTCGATCATGCCCCGGACGACCATCGCGGCGGCCTTCTCGGGGGTCGCTGCCCGGACGGTCTGGTAGTCCTCGGTCGGGGCGATCATCGGGGTGCGGATGAGCGGCATCCGGATGTTCGTGAACGTGACGTTGTCCGAGAGCACCTCGCCCGCGACGCAGTCGCTGAAGCCCTCCAGCGCCGTCTTCGAGGCGATGTAGGCCGAGAACCGGCTGATCCGCGACTGCACGCCGACCGTCGTGACGTTCACGATGTGCCCTGCGCGGCGGGCGCGCATGCCCGGCAGCAGCGCAAGGATGAGCCGGGCCGCGCCGTAGTAGTTGATCGCGATGGTGCGCTCGAGGTCGTGGAAGCGGCCGAGGGTCTTGTCCGCCGTGCGCCGGATCGACCGCCCCGCGTTGTTCACCAGGATGTCCACGTGGTCGTGGTCCGAGAGCACGGTCTTGACCAAGAGGTCGGTCGAGTCCGGGTCGGTGATGTCGCAGACGTAGGGGTGCGCGACGCCGCCCTTGGCGCGGATCTCCTTGGCGACCACGTCGAGGTCTTCTCCGCTGCGGGCGACGAGCAGCGTGATCGCGCCTTTCTCGGCTGCGTTGACCGCAGTGGCCCGGCCGATGCCCGAGGAAGCCCCGGTGATGAGCACGACTTTGCCGACGAGCGGCCCGTCCGGGTGGGGCCGGTCGAAGCGGTAGGGGTCGAGGTTGTCGTACCAGTAGTCCCAGACCTTCGGCGCGTAGCTCGCGAGCGAGGGGCAGCGGATCCCGTCCGGCGCGAGGGCGGCCTCGGTCTCGGCCGTGGCGAACGTCGTCGGCAGCCCGATGAGCCCGAACACATCCGGCGGGATGTGGTTGCCGCGGAACCACAATTCGCGCACGGGGCGCAGCGCCTCGCCGCCGAGCAAGGCCAGGAACGGCTTGACCAGGGGGTGGGGGATGGCGAAGGCCCGCTTCGGCCCGCCATGCGCCGGGGCGAGCGCCCGATACAGCTCGGGCAAGGACTGCGTCTTGGGGCTCATGAGGTGGAAGACGCGCTGTCCGGAGGCTCCGGGTGCGGTGGAGGAGTGGATGAGCGCGACGATGCCGTCGGCGACGAAGTCCACCGGCACGAAGTTCTGGTGCCCCACATCGGGCAGCGCGACGGGCAGGAGTTTCGGCAGTTTCGCGAACCGAGAGATCAACGGGAAGAAGTAGTACGGGCCGTCGATCTTGTCGATGGCCCCGGTGCGCGAGTCGCCGATCACGGCGGACGGGCGGTACACCCGCCACGCGAGGTCGGTCGCCGCGCGGACGAGCTTCTCCGCCTCGAACTTCGTCTCCTGGTACGAGTTGAAGAAGCCTTGGCCGAGGTCGAAGTCCTCCTCGGTGAACTCGCCGTCGAGGTCTCCGGCCACCGCGATGGAGGAGACGTGGTGCAGGGCGGAGCCGAGCCGGCGCGCCACTTCGATCGCGTTGCGGGTCCCCTCGATGTTCGCGGCGCGATTGGCCGCATCCGAGGCGGCCATGTCGTAGACGGCAGCCAAGTGCACGAGGTGGTCCGCCTGCGGAAGCCCGTCCGCCACGCCGAAGCCGGGTTCGGTGAGCTCGCCGACGAGCGGGACGACCCGGTCGCCACCGGCCCAGCCTGCTTTGAGCTTGTCGAGCTTTTGGACCGACTCGCGCCGGACCAAGGCGTGGACCACCGCGCGGGGGTCGCGGGCGAGCAGGCGCTCGATGACGCTGCGGCCGATGAACCCCGTTCCTCCGGTCACGAGGTAGCGCGTCGCTCCGGTCTGCGCAGTTTCGGACGGATCGACGGCGGGGGAGGGCGTGGGCATGCGGCGCTCCTGAGGCGTGGTTGACAAAGTTATGGGGACTTGCCCAGCAATCTACCGCAGCGCTCGGACACGCTTTGGCGACGGGTTTCGCAGATCTGTCCGGCGATCCTCTAGGCTGACAGATGTGACCTTCGCCGAACACACTCATGTTGCGCCGTTGAGCAGGCGCGCCTTGTTGGTCGGCGGTGCTGGCGCAGCGGTGGCCGCGGGGCTGGGGGCCGCGCTGTGGTCGCCCGAAGACTCGACATCCGCTTCCGCAGGAGCCGGCCCGTCGCAGGCCTCTTCCGCTCCGCCGCAGAACTACCCCGAATTCGAGGAAGGGCGCTTCTCCTCGGCCGCGCGGGGCGGCGCGGACACGAAGTGGAGCATCCAGCGTCCCGCTGGCGTGCATTCCGTGCTGCATCCGGTGGTTTTGTTGCACCGCCTCGGCGGCGACCACACCTCGCCTTTCCGGGACCTCCAACTCGCCGAGGCGCTCACCACCGCTGTCTCAGGCGGCGTCACCCCGTTCGCGCTTTGCTCGGTGGACGCCCAGGCTTCGGACGGCTCAGACTCCTTCTACCACCCGAGGTCCGTGCAGGGGAAGACCGTCGACTCGGGGAAAATGATCCTGGAAGAGCTCCTCCCGCTTTTGGCGACGAAGGGGCTGGACATCTCGAAAGTGGCGTTCTGGGGTTGGGGCATGGGCGGCTACGGAGCGTTGCGGCTCGGTGCGCTCTACGAGCAAGCCCATGCCGGAGCGGTCGCGGGGATCGTCGCGACGAGCCCCGCGCTCGGGGTGCGCAATCCGCCTTCGCCGCAAGGCTCGTTCGACGGCCCCGGCGACTACCAGAAGAACGCGATCTCCAACTACCTCGACACGCTGCGGAAGGTTCCGCTGCGGATCGACAGCGGCCGGAGCGGCTCCTACGTGGACGGCGCGCGCGCGTTGATCAGCGAGCTCGCCCCGGCGCAGGTGCAGGGCGGGGTCAAAGACGGAGCCTCGGAGGACGACACGTTCTTGAAGTCGCTGGTCCCAGACGAGCTGGCCTTCCTCGGCAAGGGTTTTAGCGCCCGCTGAGCATTTCGCGAAGAACAGGGCCGCGAAGAACAGGGCCGCGAAGAACAGGGCCGCGAAGAACAGGGCGCGTCCGCAGGCGGTTCCCCACAGATATGGGCGGTGCGCCGCTGCGACTTAGGCGCCTGCGCGGCGGCCGCCCGGCGCGACCGAGCCGTCCGGCTGGCCCAAATCGACCGCTTGGCAGAGATGGTTGAGCGCGTTCATCTCGTTGCGCAGCTTGTTCGAGCTGTAGCTGAGGTTGGCGTACCAATCGTCGCCGGGGGTCCCGGTCGGATTCTGGTGCACCAGGCCCCCGAGCATTCCAATGTTGGGGGTTTCGGCCGGGTCGGGGGCGTCCTCGTTCGGCCTTGAGCGCGGCCCCGCGTCGGGGGCGCCCCCGTCTTGCTTCTCGCGCAGCGAGCCCGAGAACGATCCCGCGGTGTCAGAGGCTTCCTTTGCGATGCGCTTGAGCCCGGCTTCCTGCGTTTGATGCGCCAAATCGTTGAGCGAGCCCGACAAGCGGTCGGCGAGCTCGATCTCTCGTTGCAGCAGGGTCGCTTCGTCCAAGTCTGCGAGCGGTTTCGCTTTCTTGGGAGCGTCGTCCTGGGCTTCCTCGTCCTCGTCCTCGGGGGGAGCGTCGGCAGCTGCGGCCTCCGCGTCGGCGGTCTTCTTGAGCTCTTTGTAGGTCGCGTCGATCCCCGGCAGCGCGGCGGAGAGGGTGTCGCAGTACGCGGCGGCTTCCGGGTCTGCTGCTGCGTTCGGGGCGAAACCCGGAACGGCCAAACCGATCAGACTGACACCGAGGAGCGGAGCGAGGAGGGAGGTCCGGGACGCGGTCATGGCACGACCATACCAGCGCGAAAGCGCGGCGGCGCGGCCTGTTCGCTACCGCTTGAGCTCCGCGAGGCGCAATGGCCACCAGAACTTCTCGCCCAAGAGCACCGCGAGGGCGGGCACGATGTAGGTTCGCACGATAAAGGTGTCGATGACCAGGCCCATGCCGATCGTGAAGCCCATTTGCGCGAGGTTGACCAGGCTCGCGCCCAGCATGGCGAACTGGGTGAACGCGAACACCATGCCCGCCGTGGTGACCACGCCGCCGGTGCCTGCGACGGACCGGATGACACCAGTCCTGACCCCTGCCCCCATCTCCTCCCGGAAGCGTGAGGCCACGAGCAAGTTGTAGTCCGCGCCGACGGAGATGAGGATGGCGAAGACCGCCGCAGGCACCGCCCAGTGCAGTTGGACGCCGAGCAGATGCTGCCAGACGAACAGGCTCAAGCCGTATGTCGACATGCAGGAGAGCACCACAGATCCGATGACGATCAGCGCGGCGACCACGCTGCCCAACAGCATCAGGACGATGCTGAAGATCACGGTGAGCGCGGCGACGGCGATGATCGCGCCGTCTCTGCCCATGATCTCGTGCGCGTCAAAGATCATGGCTCCGCTGCCGCTCACGCTGACGACGCTGCCCTCGAGCGGCGTCCCTTTGAGGGCTTGCTCGGTGACGGCTTTCAGCTGCCCGGCCCGCTGCATCCCGACGCTGCTGAAGCTCGAGCCTTTGCCCATGACGATCATGCGGGTGGTCTTCCCGTCCGGCGAGAACATCATCTGCAGGTAGGGCTTGATCTGGGGCGCGTTCAAGAGCTGGGAGGGGAAGTAGAAGTAGGCTCCGGTTCCGTTCGAGCTCCTGCCAAGGTCTTGCAGGATGTCGGCGGCGGTGTCGAGCTGGCTCGCCACGGGTTGCAGGGAGGCGTTGAGCGAGTTCGCCATGTCGCGCATCTGCACCAGGGAGTTCTCCATGAGGGGCAGCGAGCTCGCAGAGAGGGCCAAACCGTTCTGCGCGGAGGCGGTCATGCCGGTCAGCTGCCGCAAGCCCGCGCTCAGCTGGTCCAGCTGGTCCAGTCCTTGCAGCGAGCGTTTCGCCCCGGCGCACACGGCGTCCGTCGCGCAATCTCCCTGCTCGGACAGCGAGGCCTGCACGGGCACGATCAGTGTGCGCAGGTCCTTGATCTGCTTTTCGAGCTGCGCGAGCGGAGCCGCGATACGCGCCGACTGCGCGCTCATCGACTGGGTCTGCTGTTGGGCGTTCGCGAGCTGCCCCTTCAGCTGGTCGATGGTGCTGATCATCGATCCGAGACTGTCCGTCATCTGCCGCATCTGCTCGGTGCGCTGCTTGATGACGACGAGGTTCTGCTTGAGCATGCTGCTCGCGAAACCCGCGCTGTAGGTGAGCGACGTCTGGTCCAACGGCGCGCCGAGCGGACGGGTGAGCCATTGGACCGTGTTGACGTCCGGCAGCTTGGTCAGTTGCGCGGCGGTCTGCTCGAGGACGCCGATGTCGTTCGAGTTCCGCAGGTCGTGCGTCGCCTCGATGAGCACCATATCGGGGTACATCTGTTGCGCAGGGAAATGCTTCTGGACCGCCGCCATGCCCTTCGAGCTGCTCATGTTCGACGGGATGAAGGCCAGCTCGTCGTAGTTGAGCTCGGCGGTGGGGATCGCCAGCATGAGCAGGAGCAGGGGGAGCATCGACAGCATGAAGACGGTTCTTGGCCGGTGCGCGATGCGCACGCCGGTGCGCCGCCAGAAATCTCGTGTCGTGCGCACGCGTTTCGGATCGAACAAGCCGAACCGCTTCGCGCCTGCCCGCAGGACGATCGGGGTGACGGTGAGCGCCGAGACGACCGAGGCGAGGATGCCGAGCGCGCATGGAGTCCCCATGCTCCTGAGCATGTCGAGCTGGGTGAAGTCCAGGCAGGCCAGCGCGCCTGCGACGGTGAGCCCGGACGCGGCCACGACGGGGGCGATGCCCTGATAGGCCGCCAGGTAGGCGTCGTCGACGCTCAAGCCTGACCGTCTGCCCTCCTGGTAGCGGCCGATGAAGAAGACGGAGTAGTCGCAGCAGGCCCCCATCATGAGCGCGCCCATGAGCGCGTTGGTGAAGAGGGTCGTGGGCAAGAGGCCCGCGCCGACAAGCATGTTCACCGCAGGATCGGCCACGGCGAGCGCCAGGCCCACGGTGAGCAGCGGCAGGAAGGCGACCCAGAACGAGCGGTAGACCAGGAACAGCAGGACGCCGATCAAGAGGGCGGAGACGGCGCCGAGTTTGACCGCGTCGTTCTGGATCGCGGCGTTCTCTTCGGCGGCTCCTTGGCTCATGCCCGCGTTGTAGACGACGGTTCCGGGAGGTTTCGGCACGGACTGGATGGTGTCTTGCACGGCTTGGACCGAGTTGAGCGCCTTCGGAGTGCCGATGTCGCCCGCCAGGTTCATCTGGATAAACGCCACCCGCTTGTCCGGGCTCTCGGACATGGCCGCCAGCTGCGGGTCGGACCAGGTGTCGGTGAGCGACTCGACATGCTCTTTGTCCGCCTTGAGCTTTTGCACCAGCGTGCTGCGGTATTGCCGGTCGGCTTCGTCGAACGGGCCGGTCGTCTTCTCGACGATGAGCACGGACTGGTTGTTCGAGGTGGACTCGCCGAACGCGTGGCCCATGTGTTTGAGCGCCGCGCCGGATTCGGTGTTGACCGGGAAGATCGAGCTGCTGTGCTCGGCGAGGACCTGGCCGAGCGACGGGGCGATGAGGTTGAGCGCGACGGCGGCGAGTATCCAGAGGCCGACGATCGGTATCGAGAATTTCGCGACAATGCCTGCCACGCGGGCGAGACGGGAGTCTTGTTGCTGCTGTTGCATGGAGTTGTCGGACCTACTGTTGGAATTGCTGGAGGGCGTTGAGGCTGGGGTTGCAGCTGACCGACGGCGTGCCGCCAGACTGGGTCTGCTCGTCGACGACCTTGCCGTCGATCGTGATCCTGCAGGTCACGGCGCCGTTGTTCGTCAGCGCCGTCACGCCTGCGGGCGGGGCGGCGTCGGTCGCCGTCACGCTCGTGCGCCACGGTCCCTGCCCGGAGAAGAGATGCGTCTGGTTGTGCTCGTCCAGGTACGACACGGTGATCGGGCTGTTGGTCGAACTGGTCACCTCGTACGTGATCTGCCTCGGCGGCAGGGAGATCTTGAGCTCGGAACCCGGCGGAGTGTGCGGCCTGGCGTCCTCCGGGGCCAGCGCGACCTCGCGTTGCGAGAGCACGTACACGGCGGCGGCGCACGTCAAAAACGCGATGAGCAGATAGGTCCAGCCATGTCGTTCGACGAAGAACCCGTGCCCCTTGCGGGACAGCTCACGTCTCACATTCACCACACGATGAGACAAAAGTGTGGTGCCTGTCTCTCTTTGCATGTGGCCATGCTAACACGAGTGCTAGCAATTGCAAGCGGGCTGGAAGGAGCGGCTGTGGCTGCGGTTGTTCAGGCTTTGAGGTCGCGCAGCCGCAGCGGCCACCAGAATTTCTCGCCGAGCATGACCGCGATGGTCGGCACGATGAACGTGCGCACCACGAAGGTGTCGATGATGAGTCCGACGCCGATGGTGAAGCCGAGCTGCGCGAGATGGAGCAGGCTGGAGCCGAGGAGGCAGAACATCGTGATCGCGAAGACCATGCCCGCCGTGGTGACCACGCCGCCGGTGCCCGCGACCGACCGGACGACCCCGGTCCTGATCCCCGCTCGCATCTCTTCTTGGAACCGTGAGACGACGAGCAGGTTGTAGTCCGCGCCGACCGCGACGAGCACTGCGAAGACTGCGGCGGGGACGGACCAGTGCAGTTGGACGCCGAGCAGGTGCTGCCAGACCAGCACGCTCACCCCGAGCGTCGACAGGAACGAGATCGCGACGGAAACGAGGACGACTGCTGCCGCGACCACGCTGCGCAGCAGGAACAGCACGACGGTGAAGATGACGGTGAGCGCGGCGACGAGCAGGATCCGCTCGTCGTGCTCGAGGATCGTGTGCGTGTCGGCGACCATCGGAGCGGCCCCGCTCACGCTTGTGACGCTGCCCTCGAGCTGGGTTCCGCGCAACGCCGCCGCCACCGTGGGCCCGAGCTGCTCGGCGCGGTCCATGCCGACCGAGCTGTAGCTCGAGCTCTTGCCCATGACGATCATGCGGGTGCTCTTGCCGTCCGGGGAGAACATGACGTTCACGTACGGTTTGATCCGCGGATCGCCGAGGAGCGCGGCGGGGAAGTAGAAGAAGGAGCCGTTGCCCGCCGAGGATTTGCCGATGTCCTGCATGAGGTAGGCGACGATGCCCAACTGGGCGACGAGCGGCTCCACTGCGGTGTTGACCGCGGCGACGGTGTCCCGCAATTGGCCGAGGGAGCCGGTCAGCACCGGGATCGAAGCCGCAGAGCTCGAGATGCCCTCGCCGAGCGAGGACGCGAGGCCCTGCAGTTGCTTCAAACTCTTGGCGAGTTGGTCCGCGCTGGCGAAACCGGAGACGGCGCCCCGCGCGACTTTCGCCGCCCCGAGGCATTCCTGGTCGCCGAGGCATTGGCGCAAGTCGTTGGCCGCCGTCGTGTCGATCGCGGGCTGGAGTATCTGGCGCAACTCGTGCAGCTGGCCGTTCAGCTTGTTGAAGTTCGACATGAGCTGCGAGGACGAGCTTTTCAACCCGCCCGTCTGCTGTCCTGCGGCAGTGAGCTTGCCCTGCAGCCCGTCGATGGTGTCGATGATCTCGTTCAAATTGTCGGTGAGCTTGTGCAGCTGCGCGACACGGTTCTTGATGAGGGCGGCGTTCTGCGAGAGCAATGCCCCGGCGTAGCCGATGCCGTACCCGAGCGAGGTCTGGCTGAGCGGGACGCCCGTCGGGCGGGTGAGCCATTGCACCGCTGTGACATCCGGCAGCTGGCTGACTTTCTGCGCGGCTTGTTCGAGCACGCCGATGTCTGAGGAATTCCGCAGGTCGTGGGTCGACTGGATGAGCACGGTCTCCGGATAGAGCTGGGTCGCGGGGAAGTGGTCCCGCATCGCCTCCAGGCCTCTCGCGCTCTGCAGCTTCTTCGGGATGAACGCGGTCTCGTCGTAGTTGAAGCTCGCGGTGGGGATCGCCAGCATGAAGACGGCCAACGCCCCGCACGCGACGGCGCAGACGGGCTTCGGCCAACGCGCAACGCGCACGCCGATCCGTCGCCAGACAGTGGTGGAGTCGCCGTGCGGGCGCGGCTCGAAGAGGCCGAACCGTCTCGCGCCGAGCAGCAGGATCGCGGGAGTCGCGGTGAGCGAGTAGAGCGTCGCGACGGCGAGGCCGAACGAACAGGGCAGCCCCATGGACTTGAGGATGTCGAGCTGGGCGAACCCCATGCAGGCCAGCCCGCCGCTCACGGTGAGCCCGGAGGCGAGGACGACAGGGGCGACTCCTCGGTACGCGGCTCGGTACGCGCCGTCGACGTCGAGGCCTCGCCGCCTGCTCTCTTGGTAGCGGCCGATGAAGAAGATCGAATAGTCGGTGACCGCCCCGATCAAGAGGGCTCCCATCAGGGCGTTCGTGAACAACGAGGTGGGGAAGGCCCCGGCTTCCACGAGCAGGTTCACGGCGGGGGTGGCCACCGAGATGACGAGCCCGAGCCCGAGCAGGGAGAGGACCGCGACCGAGGGGGACCGGTAGACGATGAGGAGAAGGATCGCGATGAGGATGGCGGAGACGACCGCGAGCCAGGTCGAATCGGCGAGGACGGCGTTGATCTGGTCGACCGCGCCTTGGCCCATGCCTGCGATGTAGACGTTGACGCCGGGGGGCTTGGGCAAAGAGTCGATGATCGACTGCGCCGCCTCGACCGCGTCGTACCCTTTCGGGGAGCCGATATCGCCTGCCAAATCCATCTGCAGGTAGGCGAGCTGTTTGTCCGGGCTCTCCACGGCGGCTGCCAGCTGCGGGTCGGACCACATGTCGAACACCGACTCCACATGCGCCTTGTCCGCCGTGAGGCGGTGGAGCAGCTCGATGCGGTATTGCCGGTCTGCGTCGCCCATCGGCTTGTCCTTCTCCACGATGAGGACGGCTTGGTTGTTGGTGATGGACTCGCCGAACGCCTTGCCCGTGCGGGCGAGCGCGGCTCCAGACTCGGTGTTGGAGGGGAAAAGCGGCCGGTCGTGCTCCTTGACCAAGTCCTCGAACGTGGGGGCGGCGAGGTTGAGAGCCGCTGCCGCGAGAACCCAAAGGGCCACGATGGGCAAGGCGAACCTCGCGACGAATGAGGAGATACGGGCAGGCTTGTGGCCGTCTCGTGTCATGTAGTGCCTTCCGGCTTGCGTTTTCAGATTTTCAAGAGACAGCTTTAGAGGGGGAGTTTTTGGAAGCCGACAAGATTGCAGCTGACCGACGGGTCGCTGCCGCCGTCGGTCTTCTCGTCGATGGTTTGGTCGTCCACCTTGATTCGGCAGGTCAATGGGCCGTTTTTCGAGAGTGCTGTCACACCTGCGGCGAAACCGATATCGCGAGTGGTCACAATGCTCCGCCAGGGGGCGGGGCCTGAGAAGAGCTGGGTTTGGGCCTTTTCGTCCAAATACGAGACGGTCACTTCCTGTCCGGCGGGCGCGAGCACTTCGTACGCGACGTTTTTAGCGTTCGAAGAGAGGCTGAGGCTGGCCAGCGGGGGTTGTTTCGGCTCTTTGTTCCCTGCCGGAAGCGCCACGTCTTTCGAGATGAGCACGTAGGTGGCCGCGGCGATCCAAAGGACTGCGATCATGAGGTACACCCCGTCTTGGGGGCGGAGCAAAGGCTCGTGGTGACGTCTGGATCGCCGAAGCGGATGCTTCGGCTGCGCCGCCGGGCGCTTCATGTCGACACTGACATTGGCCATCTAGCCGAATATACATCAGCGCCTGGATTCCCCAGTTATGCCGAAATTATATTTAGAGAACGCATAACATGCTACATAAAAAGAATCCAAGATATAATCAAATCTTTATCATTCCTCTTCGGGGCGCACCCGCCAGCGCACGCTGCCGACCGATGGCTCGAGGCTGAGCGGGCCGGTGACGAGTTCGAGCTGGCGGTCTTCCCGATGCTCGGCGGAGAATTCCGCGCGCACCTCGACCAAGCCGTCCTCGTCGGTGTCGGTGCTGGTCATTGCGATGAGCTGGAAATCGGAGCGCCCGAGCGACTGGAGCAGCTGCGCCCGGACCCGGACGGCGGCTTTGGGCTTGACCGTGGCCATGATCTCGTAGGTGACGGCGCGCTCTTCGCTCTCGTTCTGCTCGGCGTACGGGAAGCGGTCGATCTGGCGGCCGAGCACGCGCAGAAGGATGTTGACGGAGACGACTGCGACTGTCCCGACGATGGCGGTGGAATAGAGGCCCGCGCCCGCGAGCGCCCCGACCGCGGCCGTGCACCAGAGCGTCGCGGCGGTGTTCAGGCCGCGCACCGAGAAGCCGTCGCGCAGGATCACGCCTCCGCCGAGGAAGCCGATGCCCGAAACGATCTGCGCCGCGACCCGGGTCGGGTCGGGCGTTCCCGCGACCCCGCCGAAGCCGTGCGCCGAGAGGAGCACGAACAGCGTCGAGCCGACGGCCACCAGAGCATTGGTGCGCAGCCCCGCGCGCCGAGAGCGGTACTGGCGCTCGACTCCGATCAACGTGCCGAGTCCGACGCCCGCCACCACGCGCAGCAGCATTTCCCAGTCGCTCACGGGTCGACTCTAGAGGAATCCGGTCCGCCAAGGAAGAGCTTTTTCGTTCTCTCGGAAGGCGGGTCTGGCGGCGCGGCGCGGCGCGCGCCGCCAGACCCGCTCCGATATACTGGCCGAAGGTCCTCGCGGCGTCGGTGTTCTCGCGAGTTGACCTGCGTTTTTCGTGACTTGAAATAGGCGCCCTTGTGGCGTACTATGGATCAACGGTGCGCTCAGCGCGCCGGTTGTTGTTGTGCGTGGCTCTCATCCGGTTTCGTCACACGACCGGTGTGTCCGCAGCGCTCTCTGCGTCTTCTCTCGTATGGCCCCCGGGCCATTGGGGCGGCGCAGCGCAAGCTGAACCAATGGCACGGATCGTGGAGGTCATGGCTAAAAAAGACGGCGCTATCGAGGTCGAGGGCCGAGTGGTCGAACCATTGCCCAACGCGACATTTCGCGTTGAGTTGGACAATGGCCACAAAGTCCTTGCCCATATCAGTGGCAAGATGCGGCAGCACTACATCCGCATTCTGCCGGAGGATCGGGTCGTCGTCGAGCTTTCCCCGTACGACCTGACCCGCGGGCGGATTGTGTACCGGTACAAGTAACAAGAAACAGGAGATCCAAACGTGAAGGTGCAACCGAGCGTCAAGCGGATCTGCGACAAGTGCAAAGTGATCCGGCGGCATGGCCGGGTCATGGTGATTTGCGAGAACCTGCGCCACAAGCAGCGCCAGGGCTAGCATCGCCGCGCGCGGCGTAGACCGACCGCGTGAGGGAGCGCAAGGACGAGGCGTCGTGCCTCTCTCGCCTTAGGGCGAGCCGAAGCGACCCGAACAGCACAGAAATACCTCTTCGCGCCTCCCCAGCTTCTGCTGGGGTCGCCCCCGGTTCGGAGGCCGGGGCCCCGCAAAGCCTGCGGGGACGGGCGAGGAGCAGACCTCCGACGAGTGAAAGGACAGAGCCGAATGGCTCGTTTGGCAGGAGTCGACCTCCCGCGCGATAAGCGCCTGGAGATCGCTCTCACATATATCTACGGCGTCGGCCGCACCAAGTCGAAAGAGATCTTGGCGGCGACCGGCCTCTCGCCCGACCTTCGGACGAAGGACCTGACCGACGGCGATGTCGCGGTGTTGCGCGAGTACATCGAGAACTCCCTGAAGGTGGAAGGCGACCTGCGCCGCGAGGTGCAGGCGGACATCCGCCGCAAGGTCGAGATCGGCTGCTACCAGGGTCTTCGCCACCGGCGCGGGCTCCCGGTCCGCGGCCAGCGCACCAAGACGAACGCACGTACCCGCAAGGGCCCCAAGAAGACCATCGCCGGCAAGAAGAAGGCCAGGTAAACCATGCCACCGAAGACTGGCGCCAAGGGCGTCAAGAAGGTCCGCCGCAGGGAAAAGAAGAATATCCCGAACGGCGCCGCACACATCAAGTCCACGTTCAACAACACGATCGTCTCGATCACCGACCCCGAGGGCAACGTCATCGCGTGGGCGTCCTCCGGCCACGTCGGGTTCAAGGGCTCCCGCAAGTCCACCCCCTTCGCCGCGCAGCTGGCCGCCGAGAACGCGGCGCGCAAGGCGCAGGAGCACGGCCTGAAGAAGGTCGACGTCTTCGTGAAGGGCCCTGGCTCCGGCCGGGAGACCGCGATCCGCTCCCTCCAGGCCGCAGGCCTCGAGGTCGGCAACATCTCCGACGTCACGCCGCAGCCGCACAACGGCTGCCGTCCGCCGAAGCGTCGCCGGGTCTAGGGGAAAGGTAAAGAAAAATGGCTCGTTACACAGGACCCATCACTCGTCGCTCCCGCCGTCTGCGCGTCGACCTGGTCGGCGGAGACAAGGCGTTCGAGCGCCGCTCCTACCCGCCCGGCCAGCACGGCCGCTCCCGCGTCAAGGAGAGCGAATACCTCACCCAGCTGCAGGAGAAGCAGAAGGCGCGGTTCACCTACGGTGTCATGGAGCGCCAGTTCCGCAACTACTACGTCGAGGCGCACCGCCGCCCCGGCAAGACTGGTGAGAACCTTCTGCGGATCCTCGAGACCCGTCTGGACAACGTGATCTACCGTGCGGGCCTGGCCCGCACCCGTCGTCACGCCCGCCAGCTCGTCACGCATGGGCACTTCCTGGTGAACCAGAAGCGGGTCGACGTGCCCAGCTACCGGGTGAGCCAGTACGACATCATCGACGTGCGCGAGCAGTCCACCCACACGGATCCTTTCGAGATCGCCCGTGAGGACTTCGGCGACCGTCCGGTCCCCGGCTGGCTGCAGGTGGTCCCGGAGACCCTGCGGATCTTCGTGCACACCGAACCCGTCCGCGAGCAGATCGACGTGCCGCTGCAAGAGCAGCTCATCGTCGAGTACTACTCGAAGTAATCCCAGATTCAACCCCAGAGGCGTCATATAGCGGGCGCCGACAAGGAGGACAGAAAAGACCATGCTGATTTCTCAGCGCCCCGTGCTCACCGAGGAAGTGGTGGGTGAGTACCGCTCCCGGTTCGTCATCGAGCCGCTTGAGCCTGGCTTCGGCTACACGCTCGGCAACTCGCTGCGCCGGACCCTGCTGTCGTCGATCCCCGGCGCAGCGGTGACCAGCATCCGTATCGACGGCGTTTTGCACGAGTTCACCACCATCGCGGGGGTGAAAGAGGACGTCACCGAGATCGTGCTGAACGTGAAGGGCCTTGAGGTCTCTTCCGTCGAGGACGAGCCCGCGACGCTCTACCTGCGCAAGCAGGGCCCCGGCCCGGTGACCGCCGCCGACATCGTCGCGCCCTCCGGCGTCACGATCACCAAGCCCGAGACCCACATCGCCACGCTCAACGACAAGGGCAAGCTGGAGATGGAGCTCGTCGTCGAGCGCGGTCGCGGCTACGTGCCCGCCGTGCAGAACAAGGAGTCGGGCGCGGAGATCGGCCGGATTCCGGTGGACTCGATCTACTCCCCGGTGCTCAAGGTGACCTACCAAGTGGAGGCCACCCGTGTCGAGCAGCGCACCGACTTCGACCGGCTGATCCTGGACGTGGAGACGAAGACCTCCATCACCCCGCGCGACGCCGTGGCCTCTGCGGGCAAGACGTTGGTGGAGCTCTTCGGCTTGGCCCGTGAGCTGAACCTCGCTGCCGAAGGCATCGAGATCGGCGCGGTCACGGCTTCCACGAACAACATCGCCTCGCTCGCCCTGCCGATCGAGGACTTGCACCTCACCGTGCGCTCCTACAACTGCTTGAAGCGTGAAGGCGTGCACACCATCGGCGAGCTCGTGGCCCGCTCCGAGTCCGACCTCCTGGACATCCGCAACTTCGGGCAGAAGTCCATCGACGAGGTCAAGCTCAAGCTCTACACCCTCGGGCTCGCTCTGAAGGACAGCCCCGCGAACTTCGACCCCTCCAACATCGACTTCGACGAAGACGCTGCGTGGGACGGGGATGAGGACGAAGACACCGACGACCTCGACGGCGAGGACTTCGCCGAGACCGAAGACCTGTAAAGACGGCAACCCTGTAAAGGACGGCACACCATGCCAAAACCAGCTCGCGGCCCGCGCCTTGGCGGGTCTGCTTCACACGAGAAATCTATCCTGGCGAACCTCGCCACCGCGCTCTTCGAGCACGGTCGTATCACGACCACCGAAGCGCGCGCCCGCCGGCTGCGCCCGTACGCCGAGAAGATTGTCACCAAAGCGAAGGCAGGCTCGTTGGCCGACCGTCGCGAGGTGCTCAAGGAGATCCGCGACAAGAGCGTGGTGCACCAGCTCTTCGCGGAGATCGGCCCGTTCTACAGCGACCGGGACGGCGGCTACACGCGGATCGTGAAGACCGAGCCCCGCAAGGGCGACAACGCTCCGATGGCTGTCATCGAGCTGCTTCGCGAGAAGACGGCCACGAGCGAGGCCGACCGTGCCCGCCGCGTCACTTCCTCGAAGACCAAGGTCGAGGCCGAGCAGGCTGAAGAGCCGAAGACCGAGGCCCCTGCCGTCGAGGAGCAGGCGTCCGAGGCCCCTGCCGTCGAGGAGCAGGTGCCCGAGGCCCCTGCCGCCGAAGCCGAGCAGGCTGACTAGTCTGGGGAATTACCCACGAGAAGTCCCGTTGCACGTCGTGCGCGACGCGCAACGGGACTTTTCTGTCAGCTCCCCCGGCCGCGTCCGGTTGCGCTTGGACATCGCGTACGACGGGACGGATTTCTCAGGATGGGCGCGACAACCGGGCAGACGGACGGTCGCCGGGGTGGTCGAGGAGGCCCTCGGCGTCCTGTCGCAAGCTCCAGCGCAGCTCACGGTGGCAGGACGGACGGACACCGGCGTCCATGCAACGGGACAGGTCGCCCATGTCGATATGAGCGAGGCGCTCGTCGCCGAACGCTTGCCGCCGGAGAAGCTCGTGCGCAAACTTGCCCGGATGCTCCCCGCCGATGTGCGGGTGCTCGCGGTCCGACGGGTGTCGGGGCAGTTCGACGCCAGGTTCTCGGCTCTGCGCAGGCATTATCGCTATCAGATCAGCCGTGCCCCGTACGGCGTCGATCCGCTGCGCGCCAAGGAAGCCGTGCCGTGGGGGAGGCCGCTGGACCTGGATTCGCTGAACGCGGCTTCGAGGGCGCTCGTCGGCCTGCGCGATTTCGCCGCGTTCTGCAGGCCGAGGCCTGGGGCAACGACGATACGCGAGCTTCAGAGGTTCGACTGGTCGGCGGAGAACGGCAGAGAAGGAGAGGGGCCGCTGCTCGTCGCGCGGATCACCGCTGACGCGTTCTGCTGGTCGATGTGCCGTTCCCTGGTCGGCGCGGTGACCGCAGTGGCAGAAGGAAGGCGGGACCTTGCCTGGTGCGCGGGCCTGCTCGCCGCGCCGTCGCGCTCGAGCGAGGTCGCCGTGGCTCCAGCGCACGGACTGTGCTTGACCGGGGTGGACTACCCGCCGGAAGCGGAGTGGGAGGCGCGGAATCAGAGAACCCGCGACACGAGGGCTCCACGGCCCTGCGGCTAAACGTCCGGGTATCTCTCGCGGGAGAAATTCGTGTCGTCGTGAATCGTGTCGTTGAACTCGTCCACGATCTCGTTGAACTTGATGAGCGCCGAGCGCGCCGCGTCTGCGCACGTCTTCGAGACCAGCTCCCCGACCTCGGGGCCGGACATGTTGGAGATCTTGTGGTTCAGCGAGAGGGAGAGAAGCTTGCCCATGCCGTCCACCTCCACCGTGCACGCCTCGTCCTCGGAGGTGTGCCGGACGTGGATGTTCTTCAGCGCGTGCTCGGTCGCGTACATCTTCTCGAGCCGGGCCTTCGCGAGCCGGATGACCTCGTTGACGTCGACGCCGAACTGCGGCATGAAATCTTCCGGCGTCGCCAGCTTGCGCGGCGGCGGCGCGGCGGGGGTTTGCGGTCCGGTCATACTTTCCTCAGCCATGTCTCCGGCACTTCTTCCTCCTCGAAGCTGAGGATGGCCTCTTCCCTGGCCAGCTGCTCTTGCGTCGGATAGCCGAGATCGTCCAGGTCGCGCTTGGACCACACGGAAGACTGCTCGGCTTCGAGGATCGACCTGTATTGATGCTGCGCCCGCCGGGCGGCGAGATGGTTCAGGCGCATGATCTCTTGCGCCAGCGCGGCTGGGCTCAGCCTGCGGACCTCGCTGGTCTCGATGTGCACGGTCAAGGGCAGCCCAGACACAGAGGACTTGACCGAAATGGCCCCGTTCAGAGATGAAGCTAAGGACAACATGCCCTCCTTCTGCCTTGTCTCATGATCTGTTCACGTCCCTCTTCGTGTTGAGCGCTGACGTTGCGTGTCGTCGCCGCATGCGTTTTGCTCTCGTGAGCATAACACCAAGTGGAAGAGCTGTTTTGCGGGGCGTTCGCGCTCAACCGGCCAGCCTGCCCCGGCGGCAGGCGCGGGGACTGGGCGATTGGGGCCGGGGGGAAGTTGATCTTCCTCCCAGAACTATGCTCCTGTCTCAACCGCCACGGGGAAAGCGGGTAGTATGAGCTACGGCCTGTCCCGACCCGTCCTCACGGGTCGGCGGCGGCCCCGCCTCTCGCGGGGGGCGGACGACTGAGGACGTGACAGAGGATGGAAACGGAATGCTTCTCGCGAAGACCCCGACCAGCTCGCCGTTCCGGGCGGGTCTGCCACACGGAGCGGCGGATGTGGCCGAGCGGGATCTGGTCGCGCGGCGTAGCATCTTTCCTCGTGCACTCGAGAAGCGTTTGGGGGCAACCAGTTGACTGAGAGCAAACCGGACCAAGGCGGTCAGCAGTGGCCCGGGGCTGCGGCGTGGCCCCAGGCCGGGCAGCCTGCCTGGCCCGAGGCCGGACCGGCCGCGTGGCCGCAAGCGGGCCAAACAGCGTGGTCGGACCCGAATCAGGAGCAGCCGCGCGACGAGGCCGCAGGCGAGGCTGCGTCGGGGTGGCCCGGTGCTTGGCCTTCGCAACCGCAGGGACAAGCGCAGCAGGCCGCGTGGGAGCAACCTGCCGCAGGCCAGCCTGGTCGCCCGGGACCTGGCCAGCAGCCCTCCCCGTACGCGTTCCCCGGCCAGCCGCAGCCCGCTCACGACCCGGCGCAGGGCTATCCGCAGCAGGGCGGTTGGGAGCAGCACGACCCCAACCAGGCATACCACCAGCAGGCGTATCCGCAGCAGGGGTACGACCCGGCGCAGGGCTATCCCCAGCAGGGCGGTTGGGAGCAGCACGACCCCAACCAGGCATACCACCAGCAGGCGTATCCGCAGCAGGGGTACGACCCGGCGCAGGGCTATCCCCAGCAAGGGGGTTGGGAGCAGCACGACCCCAACCAGGCATACCACCAGCAAAGCCACGACCCGGCGCAGCAAGGCGACTGGGGCCAGCAAGGCTACGACCCGGCGCAGCAGGGCGGTTGGGAGCAGCATGAGGCCGCTCCGCAGAACGGCGAGTTCCACGGCTTCGACCAGGGCAGCAGCTTCGGCCCGGAGTTCAACACCGGGGTATGGCAGCACGACGACTTCGACCCGATGTCTCCTTCGGTCGACAACCTCAACCTGATCAGCTCGCCGAACAGCAGGGGGCCGGGGATCGGGCGACGGCTCCGGGACGCCTTCGGCAGGCAGGGGCCGCGCGACGACCTGCAGTACCGCACTTTGGTCAACCGGATCAACCAGCCGATCCAAGGCGACTACCGCATCGCGATTTTGTCTTTGAAGGGCGGCGTGGGCAAGACGACCACCACAGTCGGGCTCGGCTCCACGTTCGCCTCGCTCCGCGGCGACCGCGTCATCGCGGTCGACGCGAACCCCGACCTCGGAACTTTGGGCTCGCGCATTCCGCGCCAGAGCAATTCGACCGTGCGCGACCTGCTGGTCGACACATCGATCTACCGTTACTCCGACGTCCGGGCGCACACTTCGCAGTCGTCGAGCAGGCTCGAGGTCCTGGCGAGCGAGCGGGACCCGGCGATCTCCGAGGCGTTCAGCGAGCGGGACTACCGCGGCGTGATCAAGATCCTCCAGCGGTTCTACAACGTCATTCTGACCGACTGCGGCACCGGCCTCATGCACTCGGCGATGAAGGGGGTCCTCGACCTCGCCCATTCGCTCGTGTTGGTGACCTCGCCCGCCCTCGACGGCGCCCGCAGCGCCGGGGCGACGTTGGACTGGCTGCTCCACCACGGCTACGACCAACTTGTCGCACGGACTGTGGTCGTGGTCAGCTCCTCGCGCCCTGGTTCCCCGACGTTGGACCTCAACCAGCTTCGCCAGCACTTCTTGGTGCGTTGCCGGGCGGTGCAGATCATTCCGTTCGACGACCACTTGTCCGAGGGCGCCGAGATCGAGCTCGACCAGCTGCACCGCAGCACGCGCCGATCCTTCGTCGAGCTCGCGGCGCTCATCGCCGACGATTTCCCGATGGCTCTTTCCCGCCAACAACGCTCCCAGTACTGATTCCTGGAGTCCGGACGGCGGTCTGCTGCGTTGTCGGCTCCTCGTGTACGGGGCTCGTTCCTCGCTTTTTCCTGTACACGTCGTCGCCTGCCGCCTTGCATCCCATCCGTCTGGGGCTCTCCAGGAATCCCCTAACAGCGCCCCTGCGCGCTACGGCGCGACCTTGAGGGTTTGGAGCACTTTTTCGCAGACGGAGCCTTGGGCGGCGTTGCGGCAGCCGATCGAGACGAGCAATTTGCTGTCTTTATGCGGCGCGACGTAGAGGAACCAGCTCGCGTTCCGTTCCGGCTGGTCGTAGGAGTTGAAGGTGTTCTGCCCGTGGGGAACGCCGAATTGCAGGCTCGTGAACCGGCCGGAGCTCTCGTTGATCTCCTGCCGGATGTTCTCACCCACCGATTGCAAAGTGGCTTGGGAGTCGAGGCCCTCGTACCGGATGCCGATCTCGGCGCAGGGATCGCTCGGACTATGGAAGAAAAGGGGAGCGGAACGGAAAGAGCGCTCTTCTGTCGAGCTCGGTTGCGAGGAGGAGCAGGCGCTGAGTTGTGCCTGCTCCCATGTGGCGGGCAGCTGGAAGCTGAAGAGGATCGCGCCGTTCGAATCTGGGTCCGGCACGTTCACCAGCTGAGCCTCGACAGTCTCGCCGTGGGAAGGCGCGAGGGGCGGAGACGAGGGGCCTTGCGCTTGGCCGGGGGCTTTGCTGTCGTTCCTGCCCACCAGCCAGATCGTTCCGCCGACGAGGAGGCTTGCCGCAAGGACTGCGGCTGCTCCGATCCACACGGCGCGGGGCTTTGGCCGTCTCGGCTCCGGGAATGCGCTGTCGAGAGAAGCGTTGCGGCCGCTCGAAGACAAGGGGCGCGGTTGGGCGTGGGGTGGGGCCAGTGGGAGGACGGGCTCTGGGAGTCGTTGCTCGGCGACGGGAAGCTGCTGCGGCGTGTAGGCGGGTCGGCCGTATTGCGGCCCGGTGGCAGGGGGTGGCGGCGACGACGGCTGATATGCAGGCGGGCCTGCGTGGACAGGTGGCGAAGGAGGTTGCGGAGCGAGCGGCGGGGGAGGCTGTGGCGGCGTCAGGCTTGACGGGGCGGGCAGGGCCTGCGGCCTGCCGGAGGGGATCGGAGCCGATGGGGAGACCGGGGCGCTTGGCGATATGAGCGGGGCAGGGTTGGGCGCAGTATCTGCGAGCTGCGGTTTCTGCTCCGGTTCTGTTCTTGCTGGAGCGATGGCCGAGGCAGCAAGTCCGCGCAGCACCCCGTCCTTGGGGGCGGCGATGATCCGGTCGAAGGGCGGATCGCTCTCTTGGATCTGTGTGACGACCGCTTCCGCGAGCCTGGGCGGGGCGTCGATGATGAGCCCGTCCAGCGCCTTGGAGCAGTCGCTCTTCCCGAATTTCTCTTGGAGGATGTCGGAGAGCTCTCTGGCGACTTCGCTGCCCATTTCCGTGAGAGAAATCCCCAGATGCGCGGAGAGCCGCCGGCTTTCCAACTGCGACCAAGCCCCGTCGCGGCTGGCGAGCAAAGAGATATCGACCGAGCTCGCCTGCGCCTCGACGACGGCGACAGCGCGCCCTGAGGGGTCTGCCAGTGCCCGTGCGAGGGCGAGGGACCGGGGGAGCAGGGAGCATTGGACTCCGAGTCTCGCGGCCGAGGCGCGGAGCACCTCGGCGCGAGGGAGCCCCCATGTGCTCGGGTGCGCGACCACGATCTCGGGATCGTCTGCCGCGGCCTTGGCGGGGAGCGCGGGCGCCAGCAGCCTGGTCAACAAGTCGCCGACGGCGTGGGGCCGGTTGTTGAGCAAGATGTGCGAAGCGTCCACGAGCGTCGGGAGCAGCCGCACGCCGGAGAGCGGGTTCGCGCCGAGCGCCCGAGCGATCGGTTCGCCTGCGACTATGCGGTTCGGGTCCGTGCTCTGCGCGTCGAGGTAGCCGACAGTCGTCGGCCATTCGACCACTGCGCCGCCGTGCACCGCGCGCACCACGCTCTCGGTGAGATCGATGAGAACCGTTCCGCCCGCCGCAGGGGGATTGGCGGATGCGGCGCCCGTCGGCGGTGCGTTCATGCTGCTTCTCCCTGATCAGCCTGTGCCCAGGCGCGGCCCAGCCGGCGAGCTGTTGGCGGACGCCGGATTCCGATGCTCGTCTTCGCTGGATCGTAGCATGTCACCAGTGTTTCAACGGTCCCAGCCGCAGGCCGAAAAATTCTTCCCGGTATTGGTTGCGTGTGGGGAGGGAAGCGTATAGAGTGTTGCCCAGCCGGTCGTCCGGCAGTGTGAGTCATAATTGAAACAGCCAATTGAGTCACTATTGACGACAAAGCTTCGGCCGACGTCTTCTCGAACGGGAAGAGGGGCAGGGCCGATCGAGCACGAAGGGGGTATTCCTCATGCCAGGAAAAGTGGGCGCGAGTTTTGAGACGATGGCCGAGCATGCGGCGCAGACGCAGGCCATGGCGGCGCAGCTCGCCGGGGTCAGTTCGTTCGACCCGAGCATGTTCCAGGGCCCGATGATGGCAGGCCTCGGCCCGATCGGCGCGCCGTTCGTCGCCGCGCACATGGCGGCCACGACGAACCACATGGCGAACACTGCCGAGCTGGTCGCGTGCATGGAAGCGCATGGCATGGCTGTCGACGCCTCCTCGCAGTCGTACTCCGACACCGAGGGCGGCAGCTCGGACGGCTTCAAGAGCTTGATCTGAGGGTCAACCTATGGCGAACACGAACTCCCCCTTCTTCGACGGCGGGGTCATCGGCTCTGGGCCGGGCGACCTGCTCGGCGACGAGGACTACAACCCCTGGAACGACACGGGCGCAGGCGAGCCCGCCGCCTCTGCGGCGGTTCCCGATGTGATCGGCACGGGCCAGCAGGGGACGGACGCCGCCGCCAGCGCGGGCGACTCCGCGCTGAACGCGGGCGAGGCGTCCGCGAAAGCTCCAGACCCGGTCGAGAAGGTCGGGGACGTCATGAGCGGCCTGCACGACGACGACCACAAGAAGGACAAGAAGGACGACTTGTCGGGCCTTGACGGGGACAAGGACGAGAAGAAGGACAAGGACGCCCCGGTCTCGGACATCAACAACGCGGTGGGGGCTCCGCCCGCGTCGAACTTCGACCCGATGGGCCTCTTGCAGCCGTTGATGCAGCTCGGCCAACTGTTCGGCCAGGCCCCGCAGCAGATGATGCAGCCGATGCAGCAGATGATGCAGCCGTTGCAGCAGATGATGCAGCAGCTTCCGCAGCAAATGCAGTCGCTCATGGGGCAGAGCGGGCAAGGATGGCAGGGCTCTGCCTCCGACTCCGCCATGGGGCACATGGGGCAGATGGGCGACACAGCCCAGTCGAACGGGCAGGACTATTCCGACCTCAACAAATACGCGGGCGAGGCGGTGGAGAAGGCTGGCGAGGCGGGCAAAAAACAGACAGAGGCCATGAAAAAGGGCGAGCAGGGCAACCAGCAGGTCCAGCAGGGCACACAGTCCATGAACCCCGGTCAGATCGCCCAAGGGGTCGGCACGGTCAACGAGGCGACCGGGGAGGCGACCGCGAACGCCACGAAGCATGCTGGCGATATGACCGAACTCGCCGGAAAAGCCTCCGAGAAAGCCACGCCGAAACAGCCGCCGGACATCAGCAAGCTCATGGGCCCGCTGCAGAGCATGATGCAAATGCCGATGCAGATGCTCCAGCAGGCTCCGCAGATGCTGCAGGGCCTGATGCAGATGCCGCAGCAGTTGATGCAGGGCGGCATGCAGGCGATGCAGGGGTTGATGCAAGCGGCTGGCAAGGGCGGCGCGGGCAGTCCTCCTGCGGGCGCGGGCCTTGACGACAAGCTCAAAGACGGCGGCAAGCTGGACGGCAGCATCGACTCGACCGCGCACATCGGCGGTCTTGGCGGCGGCGGTGGCCTCGGCGGTCTTGGCGGCGGCGGTGGCGGTGGCGGCGCTCCCGAGCGCGCGCTGTCCGCAGCGCCAGGCAGCGCCAACATGGGCGGGAACGCTGGCGGCGGCGGTCCGAGCGGCGTCGGAGCTGGCGCGGGGAGCTCTGGCGGAGCCTCGTTGAGCACGCGTCCTGCGGGCATGGGCGGCTCTGGCGGCGGCATGGGCATGATGCCCCAGCACCAGGGCGGCAGCGAGAGCAAGAGCGGCTCCAAAGTGCCGGACTACCTCAAGGGCTCCGTTTTGGGCCAAAACCAGCTCGGCGATATCCCCCAGGTCTCCCCATCGGTCCTCGGCGCTCCTCACGAAGGGGAAGGCGAGGCCGTGCATGGATGACCGAAACTGGTAAGATCATCGCTGTGGTCGGGGTCCGCTCCGGCTAGGAGATAACTGCACAGTTCGCGGGGGTGCTCTTCAGTGAGCATTTTCCCAGTTCAGACCAGGGAAGGGCGAGCGGTCCACGGGGTCCGGAAAAATTTCAAAATTTTTTGGGCAAGAGGGAACCTACGAGGCAGTGGGTGCGTCTAAGTAAGTAGAACGCCAGGAAGGCAAGGCCGAAGGCCAGTCGGAGGGGCGATCGCCACAGAGACGCTCGTGAGCAACGAGACCTGGTCCGGGTGAGGCGAGAGATCGTCGTAACCAGACCCGTACTGACAGTTGAACACAGAGCGAGCGACAATGGTGTCACCGCGAAAGCGCTAGGTAATAACTGGCTTTCTGCGCCGAGCCGGGCTCAGATCGCCGCAACCATTGGAAAGGGCACCCAACTTATGTTCGTCAACGTCGAACCCGAGGCAATCAGCGCCGCCGCCGCAACTCTCGAGGGCCTCAGCATGAAGCTCCAGGCTATGGTCGCCGCCGCGTCTCCGTCTCTGCAGATGATCCCCCCCGCTGGCTTCGAGGACGTCTCCGTCTTCGCCTCCGCCCAGCACATGTTCAACTCGGACAACTTCTTGATGATGGCCGAGCAGTCCATTCTCGAGCTCCAGCGGCTCATCATCGCCCTGAACGAGCACTCGATGCAGTACACCGCGCAGGACGCGGGCAACGCCGCGGTGTTCGGCGTCTAAACAGAATGGCAAAGGTCGAATGCTCGAAAGCGAGGAGGTGACGTAAATGGCTCTCATGGACGGTACCGGCTTTCTGCCGGAGTGGCTGCGCGCATTGTTCGACGGCAATTATGTGAAGAGCATGCCGATGATGACCGCGAGCATGTCGTGGATGGAAATGGGGCAGCAGCTCGAGGAGATGAGCGCAGAGTTCGTCTCCGTGCTTTCCTTCCTCGAAGCGGCGTGGCAGGGCACTGCCGCGATGGCGGCGGTCACCAAGTCCATGCCGTACGCGCTCTGGATGGCGACCGCGGGCATGGAATGCGCCGCGAACGGCACTATGTCCGCGACGCAGGGCGTGAACTACGAGACCGGCGACGGCGACATTCCGCAGCTTGAGGAAATCATCACCACGCGGCAGACGCTGCTTTCCTCGTACGCCGCGAACGCGGCGGCCTGGGGCATGCTCTCCGGGTACGTCGCGGCTTGCGAGGAAGAGATGGAGCGGTGCACGTTCCAGACGATGTCCGGCTTCTCGGCGTACGACGCCGCGACGCAGGGCACGTCGGTGCAGTTCGACTTCTCGCCTTCTCCGCTGATCACATCCATCGGGTTCCAAAGCGAGGCGATGTTCGCGGCCTCCATGGCCGAGACAATGGGGCGCGCCGCGGCAGGCGTCGCGTCGCAGGCCGTCGTGGACGCGATCCTCGCCGAGGCAACGGCCCAGGTCGTGGCCGAGACGGCGCTCACGCCCGCTCGGATGATCACGCCGTTCATCGCCGACGCCGAGGGCATGCTCAACAACATGACCGGTCGTGAGCACCTGGGCCTCAACGCGCAAATCCATGAGATGTTGGGGCGCGAAGAGGAGAAGAAGGGCGAGACCAAGGCCAACGACGGCTCCCAGATGGGCCAGCAGATCCTCCAACAGGGCCAGCAGGTCGGCTCGCAGGTCATGCAAGGCATCAGCCAGATGCTCAACATGGGGCAGCAGGCGGGCCAGCAAGTCGTGCAGCAGGGGCAGCAAGTCGTGCAGCAGGGTGTGCAGCAGGGCCAGCAAATCGGGCAGCAGATCATGCAAATGGCGGGCCAGATGGGGCAGCACAGCGGCAGCCAAGGCTCGTCCTTCGCCAACCCGGCGCTCACCGGCCAGTACGCCAGCGGCTACTCCTCCGGCTTCGGCGGGGCGATGACCTCGCCGATGGGCGCCAGTTCTGCTGGCAGCATCAGGGTGCCTTCCGGCTGGGGCGGCTCCGCCCCCTCCCTCGGCCTCAACGCGTCGGAGCTGGCGGGCATGAAAATGGACGCCGGATCGATGCGCGGGGCCGCCACCTCCGTTCAAGCGGCTGCGGGCAGCAGCCTGAGCGGCGGAGGCTCGGGAGGCGGCGGCATGGGCAACGGCGTGCAAGGCGTCGCGCAAGCCGCCCAGAAAAAACAAACTCAGGAAGAACAAGACGAAGAACAAAATCGTCAATATCAAATTCCTGACCAATTCGCAGATGGACGTGTCGTCACCCCTCCGGTGATTGGCGCCTCCGAAAAGGCGCGAGCCTAATCGGAGCAGTGAGGATAAATAAAAGATTTCTGTTGACGAAGTGAGAGCGATTTGCTAGCATTTTTTCAACGGATGTGTCGAATAAAATGCGACACAAAAGGGTAAACAGAACGGTACGTCAATGTGTCCCGATCTTGCGTCGGGGGTACCAATGGAAACAGAATCCATAACAGCAGCACGCAAGTAAAACACAGACGGTCAGGCTCGAAGCTAATCCCGGCTAGGGCATCCCGACCTTAATTTCCGAATTATTGGAGGAAAAAGAAATGGCAGCAGTTAATCTGCAGGACGCGTCGATCCTGAGCCAGGCCGCCTCGTCGTTCGAGGAGCACCACCAGCAGTACAACGCGCTGAACTCTCAGCTCGACGGCCTCGTGAGCGACGCTCAGGGCCAGTGGCGTGGCCAGGCTGCGGTTGCGTTCGCCGACACCGCGACCCGTTGGCACGAGGCCAGCCAGGCCATCGCGCAGATCCTGAACGACATTCAGGAGAACCTGCACAGCTCGGGCGTCGACTACAACCGCGTTGAGGAAGAGCAAGCCGCTGCCCTCAACGTGCACTGGTGATCTTCGATCCTCGCGATCACAGTTTCAACTTAAAGCCTTTATCAACTCACCATTAAATAGATTGGGAAAATAAAACAATGGGTGACATTGCTTACGACTTCGCTCACATTCAGGAGCTTTCCTCGCAGATCCAGAGCGTCTCTCAGCAGATCGAGAGCCTCCTCGGCGAGCTGACCTCCGAGGTTTCCAAGCTGGCCGCTGGCTGGGAAGGCGAGGCCCAGGAGACCTGGCACGCGCTTCAGAACAAGTGGAACCAGGAAGCTGACGACCTCAAGACCACGCTGCACGACCTGAGCAACAAGGTCGGCCACGCTGGCGAGTCCATGCAGCACGCTGAGGGTGCGATCACCAACAAGTTCAGCGTCTAATTTTCTACGCAGTCTCGTGTTGCCCCGTCCCGTTCCGGGACGGGGCAACACGTGTTTTCGGGGGCGAATCTGTATCGTCCGCCCCCACTTGACCGGCCCGGGGGATTGGGTAGGATAGACGCACGCGGACGAGGCGCTATGACGGACAGTGGGGCCGGGCGGCGGATGTCGGCGTGAACCAAATTTCGGCGCAGGCCGAGCGAACAAGGAACCGGTGGGGCGAGCGCCTACGGGGACCAGGGCAGAAAGAAGGCTGAGGGAGTGTCTGACAAAGAGGGGTCGGCCTCGGGCGGAATCCGTAGTTACGCCCGGAATCTCACCACTCGGAGCCAGGTCAACGGCTATCGCTTTTTGCTCAGCCGCATGGAGCACGCAATCGTGCGGCGGGACATCCGAATGCTGCACGACCCGATGCGCTCTCAGTACCGCTCTCTGCTTGTGGGGTTGATCCTCGGGGTCATCGTCCTCGCGGGCTGTGGCATCTGGGCGTATTTCAGCCCGAACCGCCTCATCAAACAAGAGCAGGACACTTTCATCTTCGGGCACGACTCGGGCGCGCGGTACGTGATGGTGAACGGCAAGCTGCACCCGGTCCTCAACGCGGTCTCGGCCTGGCTCATCACCGGGAAGAAAGTGCCGCCGGTGTCGGTGAAAGAGACCGAGCTGGGCAAGTTCTCCCGTGGCCCGCTCGTCGGCATCGTGGGGGCCCCGGACTCCATCATGTCGGTGCCGCCCACGAAGTCCGAGTGGTCGGTCTGCGATATGACGATGGTCGGCATCGCGTCGAGGACGCAGCAAGAGAACCCGCCGAGGTCCACCAAGGTCCCGGAGTATCCGGAGGGGAGCATCGAGCTCTCGATCGTCGAGGGCTCCGCGCGAGGCTCCGTCCTGCCCGCGGACTCCGCGTTCTTGGTGGAGTACAACAACAAGAACTACTTGGTCTACGGCGACGGCAAGCGGGCAGAGATCAATCTCGAGCCCCAGCCGAATCTCGGCGACGAGCAGCGGGACCGGGACCAAGCCGCCGCGAACAACGCGGTGATGTCCGCCTACCAGCTGACTGAGTACCGCAAGCAGCAGGACATCACGAAGCAGCAGCACACCCCGAGGAGGATCAGCGACGGCTTGTTCAACTCGCTCGAGCAGCTGCCGCCGATCGTCCCGCCGGTGATCCCGCACCGTGGCGACCCGCCGCCCCAGATGCTCGGCGTGAGCAACGTTCTGGTCGGAACGGTGGTCAAGTCTCGGAGCACGACGAGCAACGAGGACCAGTTCTACGTCATCGAGTCCACCGGCTACCAGCCGATCACTAGGGCTATGGCGGATCTGATCCGGAACTCCAGCGACCAGATCGGCACGGACATCAAGGTGCTGCAGCCGAGCGAGCTCAACCGGCTCCAGATCGCCCACGAGCTGGACGTCGACTGGTACCCGCCGGTGCCCCCGAAGATCCTCGACCCGAAGGCTTCGCAGGTGATCTGCTACAACTGGGCGAAGTCGAAGGGCGACGCGCAGAGCAAAGCGCGGCTGTTCATGGGGAGCAGGGCGCCAGTCCCGGCGAACGGCGAACCAGTGGAGCTCGCCTCCGCAGACGGCGGCGAGACGGTCGACGGGCAAGGCGGGCACCACAACAACGGGATCGACAAGGTGTACATCCAGCCGGGCACCGGCTTCTTCGCGCAGGGCGTTGGCATCGCGCCGAGCAACGAGAAGCACGGGAGCGTCTTCTACGTCGCGGACACAGGGGTGCGTTTCGGCATCCAGGGCCTTGCCGACGCGGCGGCGTTGGGGCTTCCTTCGAACAGCGCGGGAGACGGGTCGGTCGGCCTGCCCGTGCCCTGGAGCATCCTCGGGAAGTTGCCGCAGGGCCCGACGTTGTCGCGCGGCGACGCGCTGGTGGAGCTCGACTCCGCCGTGCCTGCGAACAACCCTGCCCCCCTGTACCTGCCGCAGGGCGGGAAACAGGGCGGGTCGTAGCGCCCCCGCGAAGAGGCTGAGAAGACAGACGCGAGAAGCGAGGAAAAACTTATGACCACCGAAGGGTTCATCCGCAAAGCGCGGATCGCGCAGCCTCGCATGCCAGGCGGCGAGATCAACCTCCAGCCTCCTCCCGAGGTCACCCGGAGCGTCCCCGGCGGATTGATGCAGAAGCTCATGCCAGTGGTCATGGTCGTCGCCATGATCGGTATGACGGTCATGATGGTCTCGACCGGCCGCAGGCAGCTCTCGCCGCAGATGTTCATCTTCCCGATCATGATGCTCATGTCGATGGCGGGCATGTCCGCCCACGGCGGAGGGCGCGCCTCCAAGTCGGCCGAGCTCAACGAGGAGCGGAAAGACTACCTGCGCTATCTCGTCCAGACCCGCGACGAGGTGCATGACACCGCGATCGCCCAGCGCAAGTCCACCACCTGGTCCCAGCCGGATCCGTCGCGGCTCATCACGCTGACCGGGACCCGGCGCATGTGGGAACGCCGGACCAACGACGCCGACTTCTGCCACGTGCGCCTCGGCCTCGGCAGCCAACGGCTCGCCTCGCGGCTGATGGCCCCGCAGACCGCGCCTTTGGAAGACTTGGAGCCGGTGACCTCCGTCGCCTTGCGGCGTTTTGTCCGCACGCACTCGGTGGTGCACGACATGCCGACCGCCGTGTCGTTGCGCGGCTTCCCGAGCATCGGATTCGATGGCGACCGCAACGAGGTCCGGTCGTTGATCCGGTCGTTGATCATGCAGATCTGCACCTTCCACGGCCCGGACCATGTGCTCGTCGCGATCATCACGTCGGACGTCGAGGGCGAGGCGTGGTCGTGGGCGAAGTGGTTGCCGCATTGCCAGCACCCCACTGCGCGGGACGGCCTCGGCTCGGTCCGGATGATCTTCGACTCCTTGCACGACTTCGAGACCTCGATGCCGGACCTCAGCGAGCGTGGCAGGTTCGCCCGGAGCGCCCCGGTGATGGCAGGGCGCCCGCAGCTCCTCTTGATCTTGGACGACGGTTATGTCTCCGGCGACGAGAAGTGCGTCTCCGACGCCGGGCTGGACTCGGTGACGGTGATCGACATCTGCCCGAACTCCAACAGCTTGTCCCGTCGAGGCCTGCAGCTCGCAGTCGAAGACGGCGCGGTGGGCGCGCAGGCCGCAGGCGGATTGGAGGAGTTCGCCAAGTCGGACAACGCCTCTATCGCAGAGGCCGAGGTGTTCGCCCGCCGCATGTCGCGCTACCGCACCGCGACCGCCGCGCAGATGTTGAGCCTGGAGCAGGAGACCACGACAGTCGCCGACCCGGGGTTGATGCCGCTTCTCGGCATCCACGACGCGGGGAGTATCGACCCGAACGTCACGTGGCGGCCGCGATCTTCGCGCGAACGTCTGCGCGTGCCCATCGGGCTGTCCGCCGACGGCTCGCCTTTGGAGATCGATATCAAAGAGGCGGCCGAATTCGGCATGGGCCCGCACGGGCTGTGCATCGGCGCGACCGGTTCCGGAAAATCCGAGTTCCTCCGCACCCTGGTGCTCTCCATGATCATCACCCACTCGGCGGACTCGTTGAACCTGGTCCTCGTCGACTTCAAAGGTGGCGCGACCTTCCTCGGCCTCGACGGCGCTCCGCAGGTCGCTGCGGTCATCACGAACCTTGAAGAAGAAGGCGACCTGGTGGACCGCATGGGCGACGCCATCAAGGGCGAGATGAACCGCAGGCAGGAGCTGCTGCGCTCTTCGGGCAACTTCGTGAACGTCGCGTTCTACGAGGCGGCCCGGATGAACGGAGCGACGAACACGCAGACCGGGCTTCCGCTCGACCCCTTCCCCGCCTTGTTCATCGTGGTGGACGAGTTCTCCGAGCTTTTGAGCCAGCGGCCGGACTTCGCGGACTTGTTCGTCATGGTCGGCCGTCTTGGCCGAAGCTTGCGCGTCCACCTGCTCCTTGCCAGCCAGAGGCTGGAGGAGGGCAAGCTCAAGGGCCTCGACAGCCACTTGTCCTACCGGATCGGCTTGAAGACGTTCTCGGCGGCGGAGTCTCGGACCGTGCTGGGCGTGCCCGACGCGTACCACCTTCCCGCGATCCCCGGCTCCGGCTTCCTCAAATGCGACTCGGACGAGCCGAGGCGGTTCAACGCGTCGTACGTCTCCGGCCCGTATGTGCCGAAGCGGGGCGGCCCGAAGACGGCCGAGGTCGCGAAGAGCGTGTACGGCGACGTCCGTCCGAAGATGTTCACCGCCGCGGAAATCCCTGTCGAGCTGCCCCCGGAGCCAGAGGTCCTCGAGCTGGAGGAGCCGGAGGACGATCTGGTCGACGAGTCGCATCTGATGAAGGACGGCAAGCGGATCACCCTGCTGGAGATGTGCGTGAGCCGTCTGCAGGGGCATGGCAGCCTCGCCCACGAGGTGTGGTTGCCGCCGCTCTCCGAGTCGCCGACCGTGGACATGCTCCTCCCCTCGGATTTCGACTGGCGGGACGACAGCCAGCGGTACGGCAACTTGGTCATCCCTATCGGAACTGTCGACCGCCCCTACGACCAGCGCCGCGACAACCTCTACATCGACGTGTCCGGCGCGGCGGGGAACGTCGCGATCGTCGGCGGACCGCAGAGCGGCAAGTCCAACGCGTTGTCGACCTTGATCATGGCGGCTTCCGTCCTGCACACTCCGGAGCAAGTGCAGTTCTACTGCCTCGACTTCGGTGGCGGCAAGCTCGCGGGCCTCGCGAACCTGCCGCATGTCGGCTCGGTCGCGACCCGTCTCGAGCCAGACCGGGTGCGCCGCACCATCGCCGAGATGCTCACCCTGATCCGACAGCGCGAGGAGCGGTTCCGCGCGCTGGGCATCGACTCCATGCGCGAGTTCCGCCGCCGTAAGACCGCCGCGCTGGCCGCGCCGCCTGGCACCCCGGACCCGCTCGCCGACGACAAGTTCGGCGATGTCTTCATCATCATCGACGGCTGGGCGGCCGCGAGGGACGAGGACGAGTCGTTGCAGCCGAAGATCCAGTCGTTGGCGACCCAGGGCCTCTCGTACGGCGTGCACCTCGTGCTCGCGACGAACCGGTGGGCGGACATCCGCGCGGCGATCAAGGACGCGATCGGCACCCGCGTCGAGCTCCGGCTCGGCGACCCGATGGAATCCGAGATGGGCAAGCAGGTCGCGAAGGTGGTGCCGAAGAGCAAACCTGGCCGAGGCATCAACGTCGAGCAGCTGCACATGCTCATCGGCCTGCCTCGAATGGACTCGCAGACGACGGACGACAACATCTCCGACGCGGTGCGCGCCTCGGTCGAGGAGATCAAAGCCGTGAGCAAGCCGGGCTCTTTCGCGCCCGAGGTGCGCATGCTGCCCGAACAGGTGCACCGCAACAGCCTGCTCGGACTGCTCGCCGCAGAGGACCGCACACCGACCAAGGCGCTCATCGGCATCAACGAGAACGAGCTGGCGCCCGTTTTCATCGATTTCAACAACCAGCAGCACTTCATGGCATTCGCCGACCCCGAATGCGGGAAGACGACGCTCTTGCGCAACATCGTCGCCAGCATCATGGAGAACAACACTCCGGATCAGGCGAAGATCCTTCTGCTGGACTACCGGCGCACCATGCTGGGCGTCGTCCCCGACGAGTACCTCATCACGTACTGCTCGAGCATCGACCAGACCAAAGCGATCATGGCCGCCTTGGCGGGCAAGCTGAAGGAGCGTCTGCCGGGCGTCGGAGTCACCCAGCAACAGCTGCGCGAGCGCTCGTGGTGGTCGGGCGCGGAGTACTACGTCATCGTCGACGACTACGACTTGGTGGCCACGAACCCGAACCCGCTGCTCCCTCTCGTCGACTACCTCGGCCAGGGCAAGGACGTCGGTTTGCACTTCATCACCACCAGGCGCTCCGGCGGCGTCGGCCGCGCCATCTACGACCCGGTCCTCGGCAGGCTCAAGGACCTGACCACCGACGCGCTGCTCATGAGCGGGAACAAGGACGAGGGCGCAGTGATCGGCGGCATCAAGATGTCGGCCATGCCCCCCGGGCGAGGCACATACATCACGCGCGCGGGCGGCAACCAGCTGATCCAGATCGCATACATGCCGCCGATCTAGAAGGGCCTTGATCGCGCACGGGTAAAGTGTGTGCGAACTGCGCTTCAAAACTGCGCCCGAAACTGCGGCCTGGGCGACCTCGGACCGCCGAACTCGAACGGAACGACGGATGACTCAAGCCACCGAACAGCACATCGCGTACGCCCCGCCCGGGCCGCCCCCGCCGCCCCGCCAAGCAGGGCCTCCGCCGTCGAATGCCGGCTGGGCCGTTGCGGCGGTGGTGTTCTTCTTCCCGTTCGCGTTCGTCGCGTTCACCAATGCGCTGAACGTGTTCCCCCTGTGGGCGCAGGGCGACCAGCAAGGCGCTCAGGAGGCTTCGAACAAGGCGAAGTTCTGGGGCTGGTTCTCTATCGGCGCGTACATCGTCTCGACTTTGTTGGTGCTGCTGGCTTGGCTGGTCTGGTACCTCGCGAAGGGCAGGTAGCAGCGCCCCCTGAGGGATGCCCGTAGCTTGTGATTGAGTTTTTCATCGTCGGCCTTGGCGGCGGCTTCGGATCGGTGCTGCGCTACGCCCTCGGCTGGTTGTTTCCGACCGAGCCGGGAGAGTTCCCGGCGACCACCTTTGCGATCAACGTGAGCGGGTGTTTCTGTATCGGGGCGCTGATGGCCGCGATCCTCGAGCGCTGGCCGAAGGCGAACCGGCTGCGGCTGTTCCTCGGAACGGGCGTCCTCGGCGGCTACACCACCTTCTCCACGTACACCGTGGAAGCGGTGCGCCTCGCGCAAGGGGGGCATGCCTTCCTCGCTGCCTGGTATATCGGCGCGACCTTGCTCAGCGCTTTGGCGGCGACCGTCACAGGCGTATGGCTGGCGCGACGGGCGTTGCGCATGGCCGACGGGGGCGGCAGATGACGCTGGTCGAAGTGCTCGCAGGGGGTGTGCTCGGCGCCCTCGCCCGCTATTTCCTCGACCGGGCCGCCCGGATCCGATGGCCCGCCGGAGTGCCGTGGGGCATTCTGGCGTGCAATCTCAGCGGCGCGCTCCTGCTCGGCGTGCTCGCTGGCGCCGCGACTTCCCAAGCGGTCGGCGCGGTCTTGGGGATCGGGTTCTGCGGATCCCTCACCACTTACAGCACGTTCAGCTACGACACAGTGCGGCTGTGGGAGCAGGGCAGAACACGGGCGGCGCTCGGCAGCCTCGTGCTCAATCTAGGATGCGGCGTGCCGCTTGCCGCAATCGGCGTGGGGATCGGGTCGATTCTGCTCCGCTGACCGCCGCCGTGCCATAGCCCGGGGGACGGTCCCCGGCACATGCGCCCCGACGGGGCAGACTATGCTTCCGTCAAGAGAGACCGGCCGGGGGAGCCCGGGGCGTCTCCTGGATGTCCTGAAGTTCGTTCAAAGGAAGGCGACGGCATGACAGAGCCGGTGACGGGGTTGAACAGCATCCCAGCTGGGGAGGAGTTCGACCATTTCGGCCCGGAGACGGGGAGATGGCTGTACCCGAAAGGAGTGTCGTTCGCCTCGCGGTCCCTTCCGCCGGAGAGCCTGGTCGAGCCGTACCAGACGTACACGGCGACCGGCGAGCCCCTCTTGCCCGGGTGGAGCCTTGAAGAGTCTCGGGCCGTGCCGTGGTTCGGCCAGCCCGGCGGCGGAGTCCAGTATCAGATCGTCGCGCCGCCAGGAGAGCTGCCGTGCGTGGAGAGCCTCGTGCTCATGGGAGTTCTGGAGCCGGGGAGCTGGAAATGACGAATCCTAATTTCTTCCCCGAGCCGTTGCGCCGCGTCGTCGCGTTCTGGGACTACTGGGAACAGGTCGCCTCGACGGCCCGTCAGGCCCGCGCGGAGGCGATCGCCCAAACCGGCAGGCCCGTGCCTGCCCCCACGATGCCAGTCGGCCCCCGGATGTCCCCGACTGGCGAATTCGGCCTCTTCACGCCCCAGATCGTGTACATCCTCGTGCAGACCCCGAACGGCTATCGGATCGACGTGCAGGACAGAGGAGCGCGCAGTCCGTGGGCAGAGATCAGCGATTTTTACGATGTGGAGAAATTCCTCGTCTGGCGAATCGGCGACATGGTGCGCCGGGAGTACGGGCTCAGGCCGCTCTCCGCCGTGTTCTACGAGGTCGGTTGGCAGGTCGGGACCAGGGCCGAGCCGGTGGACCCGGAGAGCTCACGCCTCGTCCGCCTGTTCTTGGAGGACGATCCGCAGCCGAGGGCGATGCTCGGGCTCGCATCGGCCATCCCGTTCAGCCACGTCCTGCAGCTCAGCCTTGACGAGCTGCACCAACACCTGCGCACGCGGATCCCGCCGCAGGCGTTTCCCGAGGACGCCCCGGACGCGGAGCGCGAGGGCGTCTCGACGAGCTGACCGCGATGCCTGCGAGTCTCCCCGGAAGGGGGCAAGCAGGCTGAGCGCATCAGTTTGCCGGTAAACCTGCCAGCTTCACCGGGATATCGGTGTTCTCGTCTAAATGATAGGACGCGCAGACCCGGTGGTACCCGTCCGCAACCTGGAGGGCCAGCCCCGAGCGCGCGTCGCCTCGGACGAGGAGGACGGGGGAGAGGAGCTTCCCGTGCGAGATCTTCGCCAAATCCGAAGCCACGTGAGGGTTCTTCACGTCCAGCAGAGCGAGGCCGGAGGCGCGGAGGATGTCTTTGGCCTTTTGCGTCGTGACCGGAGCCTCGCGCAACGCCTGAACCGTCGCGCGGACCTGTGGCTCGGAGAGGACGAGCTCGAGGTACTTCCCTGCGGCCGGGTAATCGTGATCCTCCGGCTGGTCCATCCAGATCAGTTGATGGTCCGAAGGAGCTTTCGTCTTCTTGGTCTTCTTCGCGGAATCTTTCGTCGACATGCGTTCAGTATCCTCCTTGATCATCCAAGCCAAGTGCGCGCGGCGAGCACGAGCGCGTCCACACCGGTGGAAAGGGTCGGCTCGATCGCCGGGGCGAAGTCCGGGGCATGGTTCGAGGGCACCCGGCCCCGATCGGCGTCGAACCTCTCTTGCGTGAGACCGCCCCAGAACCAGAACACGGTGGGGGCCCCGCTCGCAGCCCCGAAAGCGCCGACGTCCTCGCTGCCGGTGATCGGCTCCGGCAGCTCGAAGACCCGATCATCGCCGAAACGCCCGCGGAACGCGGCGGCGAGGCGCTCGGTCGCCGCCGGGTCGTTCTGCAGCGGGTCGAAGCACTCATGGCGGACCACTTCGGGGTCTTTCGAGCAGCCAGCGGCTTGCGCCTCGCCTCGCACGATCCGCTCGACCGAGGCAAGGATATGGTCTCGGATCTCTGGGGAGAAGGACCGGATCGAGAGCCCGAGCTCGGCCTCCTCAGGGATGATGTTGTGCTTGGTCCCCGCACGCAGATAGCCCACCGTGACCACGGCAGGAGTGAGCGCCGAGAGCTCGCGGGACACGATGGTCTGCAGTTTGAGGACCACCGAAGAGGCGAGGACGACGGGGTCAATCGTGGTTTCGGGCCGCGACCCATGGCCGCCCCGCCCGAACAGCCGCACCGTCACCACGTCGGCTCCGGCCAGGGCCACCCCAGGGCGATAGGCGATCTGGCCTGCGAGGAGCGGCCCGACATGCTGGCCGAGCACAATCTCCGGAACCGGGACTTTGTCGAAAAGCCCGTCCTCCACCATGGCTTTCGCGCCGGAGCCGAGCTCTTCGGCAGGCTGGAACACCGCGACCACCGTGCCGGACCAGCCAGCGCGCTCGGCGTGCAGCACGCGAAGCGCCCCGACGAGGCAAGCCACGTGCATATCGTGGCCGCAGGCATGCATCACCGGGACCGTGTGCCCGTCCGGGTCCGTCGCGGTGTCGACGCTGGCGTAATCGAGGCCGGTCTTCTCCTGGACAGGAAGCGCGTCCATGTCCGCGCGCAAAAGCACGACCGGGCCGTCGCCGTTGCGCAGCACGGCGGCGACGCCGGTGCCGCCGAGCCCGGTGTGGGTTTCGAGGCCGAGTCCGTCGACGGCGGCCAGAATGCGTTGCGCTGTGCGATGCTCTTGGAACGAGAGCTCCGGATGCCGATGCAGGTCGCGGTAGAAATCGGCTAGGTCGTCCAGACGCTGGTCAGCGAATGTGGTCATGGGCTAAAAACATAGCAGGCCAGCGTTCTGTTGTGACCCCGAGAGGAATCGAACCTCCGACACAGGGTTTAGGAAACCCTTGCTCTATCCACTGAGCTACGGGGCCGGGGACTGGATGGAAATATGGCTGGTAATTCCGCCAGTCTGGGCGAGGCACTAGTTTACAGGGTTGTCGGGGGTGGTTTTTCACGGCCGGCGGCGCTCGGCGAGGAGTCGTCAGGCTGGTTTCGGGCTCTCTGGCCCGGGTTTCCCTCCCCGGCGTAGTCGCAAGCCTCCGGGCGAACACCTTTCAGGTGAGCTTGGGGGTCGCCGCGCGGCGACCCCCAAGCTCACCTGAAATTCATCAACATTGATCATGCCTACACTGCCGAACCGCACCTGAGATTCACCGATAAACACTCCTGAGATTCGCTGTCATAGCCAACGGCCTTCGCGGCGCTCATTCAGATCACTCGAATACTGACGCTCAATATAGCCGCGAAATAGCCGCGAAGGGTTTCTAAGATCGAGGCGGATATGCTCTGCCGATGAGGCACGCGATCGTCGAGCTGGTCAACTCGGTCTGTGGGCTGCTGTGCTGTGTCGGGCCGATCTTGCTGGTCGTATGGCTCTTCAAGCGCACCCGTACCCGCACTCTGCCTCCTGCCCCTGCGGCGTGCGCCTCGCGGTTGGCTCAGATGCGGCAGGCCGCGTACGAGTCCGGGCGGCGGCTGCTGCAGGTCCAGGACGTGTACCAGGTCGCCGAGCGCGGCTCGAAGGCCTTCGTCATCGATTTCGCCACAAGGGAGGGGTTCGTCGCGTGGTTCTGGTGCTGGACGCCCGCGCGGGGCGCTCGTCGCCGTGGCGGGCTCATTCGGCCACGGCGAGCATCACAGCTGGCGCGTCCTCTACATCTCTACATCGGTGATCCCATCGGTCACGGCGTTCTCGCAGCCATGACCGCCGTCAAGCTCCACGTCGCGCTCACCGCTGCGCCGTGGCTGCCTTGACTCGGTCCAGGCTAGGAATTCGTCGGCGCTGAACACGGGTTTCCCGAGTTCTCTGGCTTTGTTCGCTTTACCGGACTGACTGCCGATTTCCGCGACCACGAGAGCATCACATTTCGTCTTCGTGACTGTTAGGACTGGTGTCAGCCCTGCGGCCCTGGCGATCTCCTCCATCTCGCTCCGATCCAAGACTCGTCCTGTGGTGGTCCTGACGGTCCCGGTGAAGCAGACCCGCGCGCCATGCGCGAGGATCGAGTCGATCTCGCCACTGCTGGGTGTCAACGCCGTGTGCTGGTCTAGGATTTCGATGCCTAAGAGCTTCTCGGCCTCGCGCAGGCGCTCCATCGACTCGCTGGTCAGACTCACGCGCGACACCGCAGCCCGGAGCTGCGCGGCCGCTGAATGCCGTGCTGCGGCGGTCCACGACGTGTCGGTGGCCATTGGCCCGCGAGCCTGCGTGTCCCTCGCCGTCGCTTCCCCGAGCAGCACCGGGCCGATGATCCGGCTGATGTCGAGCAGCGCGGAGAGTGCGGGGAGATGGGCCGATGCGGGTGTTGGGACGGCGTGATTCCGGCTCACGAGGAGGCCTCCCAGCGTCTCGGGCGGTTCGGATTCGCCGAACGCAGTCGAGCCCATGTCCTCGAAACCCGGAGCCGTCGCAGCGCTCAAGTTCGCGAGCGCTCGTTCGAGAGCGGTGCCGCTGGTGAGCGAGGCGCGATGCCCGATCCTGACAGCGGTGAGGGGGATGTCCACTCCCAAAGGCATCTTCGACACGTGGCCGAGCCGTTTGAGCTCGAAGTCGATCAGGCCCAGCGTCTCGTCGATCCTCACGCCGACAGGCGTGCAGCCGTGCAACATCGGTGCGATCATGCCCCACGCCTCCACAAGGTTTGGGGCGAGGAGGACGTCGCAGGCCGTGATGCCGTATACGCGCCGCGCGTCGGCGAGGTCTCGTTGAGGATTGATCACGCTGCTCACAGCTGTGCCGTCGTCGAAAGCGACAGCGAGCTCGACCGGACGTGGCCGCGACATACGCCCCTCGTCGCCCACGGTCAAGACGCTGATCGCGCAGAAACGGCGATCCTGGTCCTTCCGCGCCGACCCGCTCAAAAAGCGCGCGATCCGGCGATCCGTCTTGAGGTCCCTGGGCAGGACCGGACGCTTGAGCACGAGCCCGTTCATCGATGTGCACCGGCTCAACGCGACGTAGAGCTGGCCGAACGAGAACGTTCCTCCGGTGAGGTCGACGACCAGCCGGTCCAAAGTCTGGCCTTGACTCTTGTGGATCGTGATCGCCCAGGCCAGCTTGAAGGGGAGCTGAGTGAACGAGCCGATCACCTCGTGGCGCAATGAACCGCCCTCGACCACTGGTCGAGTCGCCTCCCACGTGTGGGGCCGCACTTCTTCACTCGTCCCGTCCGCGAACTGCGCCGTGACGACGACCCCGTCGTCTTCACGGATGTCTGTGACGCGCCCGATGGTGCCGTTCACCCACCGATCAGAGGAATCGTTGTTGAGCATCATGATCTGGGCTCCGGCCTTGAACCGCAGCACCTCTTCGACGGGAGGGTCGAAGGCGTCAAGATCGCCGGACTGCCGCGCGCGATGCGTCACCTCCTCGCCGGGGAGCCGGTCCAGGTGCTGTTTGTTGCGGGCTTCGACGATCCTGTTCGTCGGGGCGAGCGTGAGCCAGAATTCGTCCTCCGGCGGCACGAAATCAGGGTCGGTCAGAGCATTGAGCTGCTCGTAGGCGTGCCCGACGAGCACGCCCTCACGGATGTCGTTGAGGATCGAAGTCATCCGGTCGTCGCCGATCTGACGGAACACCGTCGTCAACGCGACGGTCGGGAAATCGTCACGGCGGAAGCTGTCCGCAGAGAAGAAGTAGGGGGTCTGGTACCGGGACGAGAAGTATTCGGCCTCGGCATCGCTCTTGACGATCGGCGGCAACTGGTAAAGATCGCCCACCAAGACGATCTGCACGCCGCCGAACGGTGCTCCCCGCTTCGGGCCGAATCGTTCCAGCGCGGCGGCGAGCATGTCGAACAGGTCCGCCCGGACCATGGAGGCTTCGTCGACGATCAGGGTGTCGAGCGACGAAAGCGTCTTCGAGAACCGTCCCGGGCTGTAGCCGCCAGCACGGACATCCTCCAGCGTCGTAGTCGTGAAAAAACTAAACAACCGGTGGATCGTGTAACCGTTCACGTTCAGAGCCGCTATCCCCGTCGGCGCGACGACGACCACCTTGCGATCCGTCGTAGACATGAACTCGCGGATCAACGTCGACTTCCCAGTGCCCGCTTTACCAGTGAGGAAGACATGACGCCCCCCTCTCAGCAGCTCAAGCGCCTCGGCGAACTCCTCGGTCCGAACAATGCCGTTCCTTGCCACAGGCGCACCTATCTCGCTGTTCTGGTGCGGAACGTAGCGAGACGCAACCCGATGATCAAATCTGCGGTCATGATGACGTCATGCTCAGAGCGATAAGTGGCAGCGGCCTCGGATCGCTCCCGCCATGTTCGCCAAGGTATTTCTTCCGAAGTAAACGTTGGCTTTCCACCTTCTGCCATGTTTGTGCGAGATCGGCTAGCCAGCTTGCTGCCCCCAGCGCTGTGTGCGCCGTCTTGTCCGTTGATGGATTCAGGGGTCGCGGCTCCCATGGCCTGGTCGCGGGCAAGACGGGCCAATCAGGCGGCACTAGATCGGCATTCTCCTTGGCGCCGACCCTCCTCGCCAGCTCTTCTTCGAACTTTTCCTGCAAGAAAGTGACCTCGGTGAGGATTCTCCGCTCGATGCCATCCGTGTCGAGATGGCCTGCTATGAACGCGGACACCTCGGCGCGCAGCAGCTCGCCAGCCCGGGTTGTGAGCACGTAGCGCCCTCGGATCAGCTGCTGCAGAGTCCTGGATTCCTCCCGTGGGAGAACCCACGCCCCGCAAAGCCTGGCCAAGCCGATATCGGGTCCGGTGTGCACATGCCAGACGACACCTGCTACTTCGGTCGCATCGATCACTGCGACGACCGATAGGAGCGTTTCTTGCGTGAGATCCCGACCGCCTGGCATATCGAAAACGATAACCCGGCAGTGCGAGTCGCACCTTTCCGGGTTGGCTGGATCAGTTCCAAGTCGTCGGCTTCACAGGAAAGTTTAATCGAGCACATGGTCGTGCCTTGAACGTCATGGGTTTTCGTGTCCACTGCCGCAGCTCACGTCATGCGGCGTGTTCCAGAAATCCCATGATCGCGTTCCAAGGGCTTCCGGCGCGTATGCCCTGATCAGGGGTTTGGCAATTTCCATCCAGTCTCACGGGGCCGGGGACTGGGCCGTTTCGTGGATCGAAATGGCCGGTCGGTTTGGCAGGGTATGAGTATACGGGGTTCCCTCAACCTGCGAAACCGGGAAAATGCTCGTGGCTCCTTCCGAGATTGGAAGGAGCCACGAGTTGACTCTATTTTCAGTTATGGGCGGGCCTTGATCCTCAGATCGCTTCTTCTGTGATGTCGGGGCTTGGCGCGGGTTAGGCGCTGGTGCTGTGGCAGCCGTTGGACGGCTTCGAACGCGAGGATGTTTCTCGCGAGCATGTGCCCGATCATGACGAGGATCTGCCGGTCGCGGTGAACGTCGTCATCCTGCCGCTGTAGACGGGACTGTTGGGGGCGTGCTGACGGATACGCCGCTCAGACTGCTCCAGGGGCAGTGGGATCTTCCGACAGGCTTTCGGCTACGAGTAGTAAGCCAGGTACTTCCTCAGCAGGCGAGTCTTATATAGACGCGGGTCTCGCCGCCGTCTTTCGCTCGGACGACGATCCATTTCCCGACGGAGCCACCGGCCGCGTCCTCCTCATGCTCGCCATTGCTCGCGCCGCTCGCCTTCACCGTTTCGGCGAGGCCGCTGCCCTTCCAGTAGTTTTCGGCCCACGCTTCGGGAACGCCGGGGGTGAAGCTATGTAGGCCGGAGAGGTCTTTGAAGGACTGCACATCACCACTGGGAATATCGGCGACGATTTGGATCAGCTTGTCGCCCCCGCCCCCGATCTGCCGCCCTGCGGAGACCACGTGCGGCGCCATGCTAGCGACCTTCTAGCCTCGGGGCGGCTTTCGAGTGTCATGGCGACTTGGGGTGACAAAGAGACTCGGGGTGACAAAGATATCAGGCTGTGGGCGGAGCCGTTTGCGGTTGATCGCGTGAATCGCTCTGCCCGGCCTCTCTGGTGCTAGGCCGCGGCATGAGAGGTTGGATGTATCGAGGCTTGAGGCGGGTGTGGGCAGGGGCGAGACGTAGAGAAGCCATTAGCGCGGAACTCTCATTGTCGCACGTCGGATGGAGTTAGATCCGGTATGCTTATTGTGTATATCTAGAAGCATCGCTAAACGGTCGATTTTTCCTTGACATCCTTTTGGGGACGCATTAACGTTCATTCGGGCTGATGAAAGTTCTCCCTCGATTAGAGATGTGTTCGATAGGGAAAATGACTTGTGCGTATAAAATATGTGCGTGTAAGCCTGGCTGGGCTCGTCGGCATAATCGATATTAACCACAAGGGCTCCTTTCCTAGTGGTTAATTGTTTAGGGAGCCGCTTGTCGAAGCCTTGCGCCCTGAGGCCGTTGTCGGTCTGATGAACAAACAATTGAGCTGGCAAAGATCCCCCGAGGGGCGTGTCGTGCAAATTATTGGGTCATAGGTACTAATTTACGAAAGAAAGGGCATTACCTTGTCTAACTCTGCAGTGACGGACGGACCTCCGATCACGCATGTTTCGGCTGAAGAAACGTTGGGTGCGCTTGCGATGTGCCCACAGTCCGAAGTGGACCAGTTTCTTTCGTCGTGGCACGATTTGCCAGTGGACCCCTATCTGAAAAATGGGGCCACCTACCGCCGGCGTCGCTACGGGGCGTTCCGGGGGGTCGAGCGGATGGAACTCCAATTGCATCGGCCGTTCTTACAGTCCACCCAGGTCAACAAGCTCCACGGTGGTGAGCAGCGGCTTTTCGCGCCGATTACCAGCGATGTTGCAAGCTCTGGGGTTCTAAAGACATTGGCCCTGCATTACGCCAAACGGCTCCCTGGGGATTTTGATTGGGAAAACGGAGGGATCGGTGTGCATCAAATCCGGATCACGACCTCTCGTGGTATGGAAGGGCTGCCCGCTCCGGAGGGGGTCCATGAGGACGGGCATCAATACGTCGCGCAGGTGTTCATCGGTAGGTCGGGCGTTGCCGGAGGGGTGTCCTGGCTCTACGACCGCTCGCGTCGCCCGCTGTTGCGAGCGACGTTGACCAGCCCTTTCGAGGCTATCTTGATCGACGACAAGCAGGTGTTCCACGGGGTGGACCCGATCGAGCCCGCAGAAGGGCACGAGACCGGGCTGCGTGACATGCTGTTGATTGATTACTTCGAGTCTGATGATGCGTAAGCGCCCAGGCGACATGGTGGAACTGTCCGACCCTGCGGGCAAGCTCTTTGTACAAGAGCTTGCCCGCAGGGTCAAGAATATTCGCACGGATCCGGCCGTCCTCGCGGCGTATAGCTCGGATGCCTCTATCTACCGCGTCGTGCCCAAGGCCGTTGCCGAACCGAGGGATGCCGACGAGGCTGCGGAGGCGGTCGCTGTCGCGATGCAGCACGGGGTTCCGGTCACTCCCCGTGGAGGCGGCACGTCGATCGCGGGCAACGCGATCGGCGGCGGCCTCGTTCTCGATTTTTCGAGACATATGGGCCAGATTCTTGATCTCGACCCAGAGAACAAGACGATGGTCGTGCAGTCTGGCGCGGTGCTCGGATCCATTCGGGCGAGAGCCGCAGAGCACGGCCTCACGGTCGGGCCGGACCCTTCGACCTACTCGCGCTGCACCATCGGCGGAATGATCGGCAATCACGCTTGCGGGCCGCACTCCGTCGCTTGGGGGACGACCGCGGATATCGTCGAACGGATCAAACTGCTTCGCGCAGACAGCAGCGTGTTGCGTTTAGAGCGAGGGACGACCGGCGACGCGACCCTTGACGCAACCCTCAAACAGCTGCGCGATGCGCATCTGGCGCAGATCCGCACCGAGCTCGGCCGGTTCAGCCGCCAAGTCTCGGGGTACGGGCTCAACCGCCTGCTGCCCGAGAAGGGGTTCCACACCGCCCAGGCGCTGGTGGGATCGGAGGGGACATGTGGGATCGCCCTTGAGGCGTCGATCACGTTGGTTTCGCTGCCACCCGCCCGTGCCCTGCTCGTGCTTGGCTATCCCGATGTCTACCAAGCCGCAGCGGCCGCGCCCGAACTCGCGGCGTCAGGAGCGCTCACAGTCGAGGGCATGGACGAAGCCCTCGTCAACGCGCTTCGAGCACGATCGGGGACACCGCAAGGCGTCGGTCTCCTCCCTGCGGGCGGGGCCTGGCTGTACTGCGAGATCCCTGGAGCAAATGAGACGGACGCCTGTGAGAGCGCTCGGCGCATCCAAGCCGCAAGCGGGGCCAATGGTTGTGTGTTCATCGATCCAGACCAGGTCGCGGCGCTGTGGAGCATCAGGCGCAACGGAGCTGGAATCGCCAGCCGCATGGCCGACGGAAGGGAAGCTTGGCCGGGATGGGAGGATTCGGCCGTCCCGCCACAAAACCTGTCAAGCTATCTGAGAGACCTGCACGCGCTTATGGAGGAACGTGGGCGGAGCGGGACTATCACCGGCCATTTCGGAGAAGGCTGCCTGCATCTGCGTGTGGACTGGGATTTGACCACCGCGGAAGGCATCGCCGAATACCGAGGATTCATCGAGTCTGCTGCCGATATCGCGATCCGGCACGGCGGCTGCGCATCTGGGGAGCATGGCGACGGACGCGCCCGCTCAGAACTGCTCAGCCGCACGTACAGCCCGGAGCTGCTCACGGCGTTCAAACAGTTCAAGCACGCGTTCGACCCGCAATCGGCGATGAACCCCGGCGTGCTTGTCGACCCGGAACCGCTCGACGCCAATGTTCGCCCAGGCCCGGGGAGCGAACGGCATTCGCTGCCGATGCTCACCCTCGCCTCAGACCATGGTTCTTTAGCCTCCGCGGTGCGGCGCTGCACCGGGGTCGGCAGTTGCCGTAACGCCACGGGAGCCATGTGCCCGTCATTCCAGGTGACACGGGACGAAAAACACTCGACCCGTGGGCGCGCGCGCATTCTCAGCGAGATGCTCCGAGGCGAGACTTTTCCGGACGCGTGGCGCTCCACGGCCGTCAAAGACGCGCTCGACCTCTGCCTTTCTTGCAAAGCTTGCCAAAAAGAATGCCCGGTGAATGTCGACATGGCGGCCTATAAAGCAGAATTCCTGCACCAGCATTACAGACACAGACTACGGCCTCGCTCGCATTACAGCCTCGGGTGGCTACCTGTCCTCGCTCGGCTTGCGGGCGTGGCTCCCTCTGCCGCGAACGCGCTCGCGGAGCACCCGAAGATCGCGCCAAAGGTCAGCCGGATGGCTGGGCTCGAGGAGCGTCGCGGACTCGTGCCGTTCACTCGTCAAAGCCTGCGATCCTGGTTCCGCGCACGTCCAGAGGGGGCCGGGGACGGGCGAGAAACAGTCATGCTCTGGCCGGACACCTTCTCCAACCTGGTCGATCCTGCTGGTGCGCAAGACACGGTAGAGGTCCTCGAAGCGCTCGGCTACCAAGTCGTCTTGCCGAAGGGGCCGGTGTGCTGTGGTTTGACCTGGCACTCCACGGGGCAGCTCGGTATGGCGCGCGCAGTTCTGCGGCGCTCGTTGCGCTCGTTGCGAACGCATGTGGAGGCAGGGGGAACAATCATCGGCGTCGAGCCGTCATGCACCCAGGTCTTGCGGGAAGACGCCCGGAAGATCTTGCCTGGCTCAGATATCGCCGCCCGGCTGACGGAGCAGACAGTCACACTCGCTGAATTCGTCTCGAAGCACAAAGGCCGGTGGCCTTTCAAGAGCCTCGATACCACTGCGGTGCTACAGCCGCACTGCCACCAAGAAGCAGGACCCGGGCACGCGTCGACGCTTGAGGTCCTGTCCCGGCTCGGTGTCCAAACGGATGTCGTGCGCTCTGGATGCTGCGGTCTGGCGGGAAACTTCGGCTACGAGCCGGGACATTGGGACGTCTCGCAAGCACTCGCCGAACGAGAGCTCTACCCCGCGGTGCGCTCTGCCAGTCCGACGAGCACAATCATCGCCGACGGGTTTTCATGCCGCACACAGGTGGCTCAGGGGACAACTCGCGCCGCAGTCCATATCGCGGCGCTGCTCAAGAGCGCGCTTCCCCCTGTCAACTCTGTCGACCCGATTCAAGAATAAGAGGATCATATGCGCATTGTTCGATTTCGTGACCCTGCGGGCGCTTCTTCGTACGGGCTTTTATCCGATGACAACACCATCACAAAGATCCACGGCCTTTTCGACACGGAGCCGACGGGCGGGGATCTTGGGGGCAGGCTTGATACGGGCCAAGTGACGCTGCTCGCGCCGGTCGAGCCGTCGAAAGTGCTCGCGGTGGGACGAAACTTCGCGGCGCACGCGGCAGAGCTGGGCAATGAAGTACCCGAATCGCCCCTGATCTTCATCAAGCCGAGCACCAGCGTCATTGGGCCGGATGCGGAGATCGTCTACCCGGCGTACACACAATCGCTGCACCACGAGGCGGAGCTCGCCGTCGTCATCGGCTCTCGTTGTCGAAATTTGACCCCGGCCGAAGTCCCTGACGTGATACTCGGGTTCACTTGCGCGAACGATATCACCGCACGTGATCTGCAACAGCCTGACAAGCAGTGGTGGCGGGCGAAAGGCTCCGACACATTCTGCCCATTGGGCCCCTGGATTGTGACGGACCTCGATCCTTCTGACGTGCGGATCACCGCATCGGTGAACGGGCAAGTCCGCCAGGACGGCACAAGCGCGCAGATGATCCGACCGATCAACGAGCTCATTGCCCACATAACGACGGCGGTGACCCTGTTGCCTGGGGATGTTGTCCTGACAGGCACCCCAGAAGGGGTGGGCCCGCTTGAAGTGGGGGACACTGTTGCTGTGGCCATCTCTGGTGTAGGCGAGCTACGCAACCGTGTCGTCTCGGAGGGGCGTGAATGACTTTTGTGCTTGGGGCTTTCCTCATACTCACCATCGCTTCAGTCATCCGCACAGCGGCGGGGTTTGGTTTCGCGCTCGTCGCCGTCCCGCCATTTACCTTTCTCGTCGAGCCGTCCACCGCCGTCGTTATCGCGGCGCTCATGTCGTTGCCGATCAGCCTGTGGACGGCGATTCGCTACCGGCAGCATATTGAACGAAAGATCGCCGGTATTGCCCTCGTCGCTGGTTTGTTGGGAGTGCCGATCGGCATTTGGCTGCTGCACGCCTTGCAGGGGCGAGCGTTGGCGCTGCTCATCTCAGGGGTTGTCTTAACCTGCACAATTGTCGTCTGGCGGCGGGTCACGATTCCTCCGCGAGTGCCCCTTATCGCAGTCATAAGCGTATTTTCCGGGGCTTCGTTCGCCAGTACCGGGATCGACGGCCCGCCTATGGTCGCCGCCATGCAAAGCCTGCGGTTGCAACCGCAAGTGCAGCGAGCCACTCTCGGCGTGGTCTTCAGCTGCACCGGTCTTGCCGCGCTCGCCGGCTACAGTCTGAGCGGAAAGCTCACCCAGCAGGTCGGTTTGGGCTTGATCATCGGAATCCCTGCGCTTTTCGCTGGCATCTACATCGGGGAACGGATTTTCGCGCGCTTCGACGCAGAACGGTTTCGCCGAGCGGTTCTGCTGCTGCTCATCGCCAGCTCTGTGTCGGTCATTGTAAAAATTATTGTCTGACCACAGGCGTCTTTGCCAAGGTCTTGTTGGCGCAGTAGCAGTGAATGAGCGGTTATCGGAAATACGAGGCGCCGTTTATGTCGAGGATCGCTCCGGAGGTCCATTGGGCGCTGGGCGAAGCGAGGTAGACGACGGCGCTTGCGACTTCTTCGGGGGTGCCGACTCTGCCGAAGGGGCTCTGCGACTTACACGATTCGGCAAGCCCGCCATGGATGAGCGAGCTGGTGCGTTCGGTCTCCGTCAAGCCGGGGGCAACCGCTGTGACTGCGATTCCTTTCGGGGCGAGATCGAGCGCGAGGGATTGGGTCATAGCGTGCAGGGCAGACTTGGCGGCTCCGTAAGCGGGGTGCTCGGGCTCTCCTCGGTAGGCTCCGCGAGAGCCTACCGAGACTATATGGCCCGGCCGCCCTGCCGTGACCATCTTCTGGACAACTTGGTGCGTTACCGTCGCTGTTCCGATCAGCGTGACATCTAAAGTCGTGCGCCAGCTCTCCACCCAATGCTCGAGGTTGCTAGTTGCGATCGGGTGAGCATTCGTGGCAGTCGGCGCCAGTCCGGCGTTGTTGACCAGCACATCAATCCCGTGAAGGGCGGTCTCGGCGGAATCGACGAGCGCCTTCGTCTCGTCGGGCCGGGTGAGGTCCGCGCGAAAAGAACAGTGCTCGGAACCGGTCAGCGAAGCCAGCGTTTCTCGAGCTCCTGCAGCATTGGTCGAGTAATGCACGCAGACTCTGTCCCCAAGCTCGGCGAATGCGCGTGCTACAGCACGGCCTATTCCTCCGGATGCGCCCGTGACGAGCACGCCGCGGCTCACTGGGCCGGTTCCCATTGCTGGAAGACCTGCGAGTCGTCCTTGAACGACTTGAACTCTAAAGCGTTGCCGCTGAAGTCCCAGAAGAATGCCGTCCACTGCTCGCCGACCTGGCCTCGGTAACGGAGCGTGGGCTCGATCTCGAACCTTGCCCCGCCCCGCTTCGCGCGATCGACAAGCTGGTGGAACTCCTCGTGGGTGAGCAGAACTCCGAAGTGGGGCACGGGGACCCCCGTGCCGTCCACAACGGACTCTGCAAACTCGGCGGCAGGAATTCCGAGGTGAGTGACGAGCTGGTTGCCGTAGCAGTCCCAATCAATCCAGTGTTCGGTCGCCCTTCCCTCGGGGAACCCCAGGACACCCCCGTAGAAACGGCGGGCCTCGTCCAAATCCGGAACTGCGACAGCGAGATGAAAGCGAGAACTCATAGCGGACCTTCCGTGGGACGTATACCTAAACCAGTATTGTATACAATACAAGTGGTCGGTGCGCGACATAGAAGGCGGAGAAGATTGAACGGTAAAGCTGGCGCGGTGTACGAGGCGCTTCGCGCAAGGATCACTTCTGGGGACCTTGTCGCGGGGCAGCGTCTGGACGAGGAGGCTGTTGCGAAAGCTATGGGTGTCTCGCGCACCCCGGTCCGAGAGGCCCTCGCTCGTATAGCTGTGGAGGGCTTAGCCGAGCAGGGCGCGCGGCGGCAGATGGTCGTCGTCGACATCCGCGCACGCCAGCATGAGGTTCTCCTTCTCCGGGTAGCGTTGGAGACTATTGCTGCGCGTGAAGCGTGTGCGGATGCTACGGAATCTGATCTCGACCAGTTGCGCGTCAACGTCGTACGGCAACGTCGCGCTGCGGCCGTCTGTGACCACGAGCGGTTTCTCACGCTGGACGAGGAGTTCCACAGACGCATGGCCGCAGCCGCGCACCTCCCCTTGCTCTCTCAGTTTCTCGAGCAGCTCGGCGGGTTCGTCCACCTGCTCCGGCTCGGCATGCCGACTAGCGCTCAGCATATGGCGTTGGTCGCTGATGAGCACAGCAAACTTGTGGACCTTCTGGAGCGCAAGGAGACGCAGCTTCTGCCTGAGGCTCTGGAAAAACACATCGCAGCGCTAGAACGGCCAGACGGCGGAGTCTAGGAACGAACCCGTCTGCGCAGCTATGGGCGTGACTGCCCTGCGTTTCAGCCTCCGCAAAGGACGAAACGTCCCTTGAGGGTAGGGATGGGCGCTGAGGCTGGGTGTTGCACATTCTGCGAGTGGTCTGCGTCCGATATCAATGGCTGAACCGTTGCGATGTCGAACTCCTCACCGGGAACGCTCAGTTCAGGAATATTTTCCGTGTTTTCGCAGGTCGGGTGGGGTTGCTCGTTCCGTGTTTTCCACGATCACGTTCCGCGGTTTTCCACGATCACGTTCCGCGGTTGTTTTTCGCGTATGCCCTGACCTGCCGTTCAGTTATTTCAGTCCAGTCCCGCGTCCGGACGAGCTCGCCGCCAAAGTCGGGCATGCCGTCATGGTGCTGCGCCGGGAGGAGGGCGGGATCCGGGTGCTCGGCGCTGCCGAGCTGGCTGAGGCTCGTCAGGCCGGTCTCGGACGGGCTGTCGCGAGGGCTGATGAGGCGGGGATCGGTGAGCACGGCAGGGGCGATAAGTCGAGGCTTCATCTTGCCCGGGCACGAGATGCCTTTGGCAGATCTTTCGGAAGAAGCAGGCGTGCTACTGATCGGCCTATCGTCGAGGTAGCAGGACAGCCGTCCCTAAGGCCATGACCGCTAATAAAGATCCTGCGATCACAAAACTCTCCTGCATGCCCGACGAAAAATTCCTTGCGAGGAGCGCGCCGAAGACAGCGATGCTCATCGCGCCGCCGGTTTGCCTGCTGGTGTTGAACAGCGCGGCGGCTGTGCCTGCCCGCTCGACGGCAACGCTGTCGAGCATGAGGGAGGTCAGCGCAGGTGTGGCGAGAGCGCCGCCGATACCCAACGGGACCATGAGCAGTGCGGTGATCCACGAGGGAGTCGAGATGTCGACGGCGAGCAGTCCTCCGCAGGCGAGGGCGCCTACCAGAAGTCCTGCGACGATGACTGCCCTCGGTCCGTATCGATCGACTGCGCGGGGCGATAGATAGTTGAAATTCGCGGTGATGAGCGCCATTGGCGCGAACATCAGTCCTGCGGAGAACGCCGACTGCGCTCGCTGCTCTTGGAAGAACAGGCTGAGCACGAACACTCCTCCGTAGAACGCCGTGTTGAGGGCGAAGCCTGCGACGGCAGGCACGACCACGCCCCGGTGGCGGAAGAGCTCCAGCGGCAGCATGGGCGCGCGCCCCCGGGCTTCGACGATGACGAAACCGACTCCGGCCAACACGGCGCCTATGATCGCGGCCAACACCATTGGGGAGAGCCCGTCGCTGCCGCCTTCGATCACAGCGAAGGTGAGCGATGCGAGGGAGAGAACCGCCAGAACCTGCCCCGGCAGGTCGAAGGAGGTGTTTCCCTGGGGCGAACGCGCCGCTCGGAGAAGGAGCAGGAACCCGATGATCCCGGCGGGAGCGTTGAGGCAGAAGACGGCGCGCCAGCTCCATTCGGTTGTGAGGAGCCCGCCAAGAACGGGACCTGCGGCGATGGCCACGGCGCCGCCGACGGTCCAGAGCGCGACGCCGCGTGCTCGCGCGCTCGGCTCCGGGAAAGCCTGCCGGATTAAGGCGAGGGAGGAAGGCACCATCGCTGCGGCCGCGACACCTTGCACGACGCGCGCCGCGATGAGCGTTGCGAGGGTCGGAGCCGCGCCGCAAGCGAGCGAGGCGAGGGTGAAGACGCCCAATCCCCAGCCGTACGCCCGCCGTGCGCCGACCCGGTCGGAGAGCGAGCCTGCGGAGAGCATGAGCGCGGCGAACATCAACGTGTAGCTGTCGACGACCCACTGGAGCCCTGAGAGCGAGCCTTGGAACTCTCTGCCTATGGCGGGTAGTGCCACGTTGACGCCGGAGACGTCGATCGTGATGATGAAGAAGCCGAGGACGGAGGCGGCCAGAGCTGCGACGGCGGAGCCCTTTTGCGGCGTCCCGGCCATGAGGCCGGGTTGCTCGAGGCTGGCGGCCGCTGCTTGCCCAGGCCCGTCCTGGGCGCCTCCGCTCTTCACAGAGCGGGCCTCGGTCTCAGATCGCGCGAGGGTCATTGCGTTGCTCCTGTTGTGGCTGTTCGGGTGAAGTCTTGGTATGAGCTTGCCTGATGGGGGCGGCGCCCGGCAGGCCGGATTGTGCGGGGGAGCGTGGTGCCTGGCCCTCGTACGCCCTCCCAACATGACGATTCTTTGCCATAATCGAAGGATGACCGAAGGCACGGAACTGGGCCGTTTCCTCCGTGCCCGACGTGCGCAGGTCCGGCCACAAGACGTGGGCCTGCCGCTGGGCACGGGCATTCGCCGCACTCCGGGGCTGCGTCGTGAGGAATTGGCGACGTTGGCTGGGGTCAGCGTCGACTACTACACGCGGTTGGAGCGCGGACGCGAGACCAGGCCTTCGCCTGCGGTCGTCGCCGCGCTCAGCGAGGTGCTGCAGCTTTCCGGCGACGCGTTGCGCAGGTTGCACGAGCTGGTGGCGCTCGCTTCGGGTCGCGCTCTGGCGCCAGAATCCGGGCCGACTCGTGCGGTGCGCGAGTCCGTCCTCGCTCTCTTGGACACGTTGCGCCCATCGCCCGCGTACGTCGTCAGCCGGACGAACGACCTGCTGGCGGCCAATCGTTCGGGCTTGCGGCTGTTCCCGGGGATCACGGACTGGCCGAGAGAGCAGCGCAACACGACTCGGTATATGTTTTTGCATCCGGTGGCACGCACGCTGTACCGAGACTGGGAGAAGATGACCGCGCATAGCGCCGCCCATCTTCGCGCGATAGCAGGCGCCGATCCCGATATCCCGGACTTGGCCCAGCTGGTCGGCGAGCTCATGATGAAGAGTCCGCAGTTCGCCCGGCTGTGGGAGCGGTATGACGTGCAACAAGCGCGTGGCGGCGATCATAAGGACTTCCAGCACCCGGAAGTCGGCTGCATGCGTCTCACCTTCGAGGTGATGACGATCCAACATACGGATGGGCAGCGTTTGGTCACCTACCAGGCGGCTCGCGGCACCTCGGACTACGACGCGATGCTGCTCCTGGATATGGCCAGCCCCGCAGCGGCCGAGCTGGCGGAGAGGGCGGAGTAGCTGCTGCCGTCCGGTCCCAGCGAGGCTGGGCAGGACGAGAGTTTTTTTCCGCACCCCCTCACCTCCTCGCTTGCGATCAGGCGCCTTGCCGTGATCGGAATTCGTGGCCGCAGCTTTCGCCTGCCTGCGCGCGCGTCGGGCACGTAGCCCTCAGGCCGAGACAGCTCCGTCAATAGACTGCCTCCTCGCCGCGTGTTCTGCGCGCAAAAAAGCGCGCAGTTAGTTGCACGGCAGGTTGCTGCGCGCTTCATTGGCTTCTGTTCGACCGGCGAAGCGGACAGACTTGGTGGGCAGACGCAGCTCGAAGGGGTCCGCAGAAGGCGCGACGCGGGTTGTGCGGCTGCCTCCTCGGCTCGGGGACGTGGCGGCCTGTGGAATGGAAACGAGAAAACATGCTAGAAGTCGCGGCGTTGGGCCCCTCTGGGCAGTATATGACTCGGAAACGGATCCTTGTCCCCGATGCGGCTGGGGATCCGGCGCTGCAATTGGCCAGTGTGCCGGGCCTGGTGCTCGTGGATTGGGTCGAGAGCTTGCGCCGGACCGCTGCTTTGCCGGAAGAAGAGTTGCGGGAGGTGTTCCTCGAGGCTGCCCGAGTTTTCGAGGAGCACGAGATCCTGGGAGACAACCTTCACGCGCACGAACTGCGCGTGGCCCGGTTGACGGGTACGCCTCTCTCAATTGTTCGAGAGTGCGACCGGATGATCTCCGCGAAATTGAGGGATGTGTGGCGCACGGTCCGGCTGGCTGCTCCGGCTGGCTGCGCGGGCCTGGAGGACGAGCCTCTCGCCGGTGCTGTCTGGCGCCGGGTCGGCGATGTCTTCGCTGTGAATGCCGCGGGCAACAGCCCCGCTGTCCACGCTTCCTGGCTTGAGGCCTTGGCACTGGGGTACCGGGTCGTGGTCCGTCCTTCCAACCGGGATCCGCTCACCGCTTTCCGCCTTGTCACAGCTCTGCGTCTCGCTGGTCTGCCGAACGAGCACGTGGTGATGGCTCCGGGGGGCCACGATATAGCGGATGTGCTTGTCGAACGTTCCGATTGCGCGATGGTCTACGGCGGCCAGGCCGTGGTCGATAAATACCGGAGCCGCAGTGATGTTTTGACGCAGGGCCCGGGCAGGTCGAAGCTCGTCGTCGCGAAGGACTCCGACCGTCGTTCAGGGTTCGCAATCGCGCTGGAGGGCGTCCTCTACCACGCGGGCACAGCATGCACATCGACCACTGGGATCCTCGTCGAGGACGATTCTCCCGGTTTCGCCGCTGAACTGGCGGAGGCGCTTGGGCAGGTGGAGGTTGCGCCGCCCTGGCATGAGGAGGCGGTCTTGCCCGCGCTGCCGGGCGATGGGGCCGAACGCTTGGTGTCTGCCGTGCTCAACGCGGCGGATCCGGATTCAGTGCTGTTGCGGCCGAGAGTGGAGCGCATTGGGACCGAGGGGATGGCTGTCGTCACCCCAGCGGTCATAAAGCTGTCCTCCCCGCAGGATCCGTTGTTGGGCTACGAGGTCCCGTTCCCCTGCGCGTGGGTGGCCCCGTTCGACCGGAGGAGGCCGGAGGTGCTGAGAGATTCGCTTGTGGTGTCGCTGCACACCAGCGACGCCGCGTTAGTCCGTCGCGTTTCGGCATTGGCGACAGTGGCGAACGTGTATTGCGGGAAGCCGACGTCGTGGTCGCATCCGGATGTCCCGCACGATGCGTTCCTCGGCGAGTTCATCATGCGGTCGAAAGGGTTCGCGCTCGACGAGGAGATGCGGACGTGCGCTGGTGCAGGGGCCGCCGCGCAACGTGGAGAGCACAAGGCGAGAGCACGGTGCAGCTAGTTGCGCGACAAGTTGCTGCGCAGCCGGAGGGCAGAATTTTCGTCCCGGGCGAATCAGACTGGAAGAGCGGAAGTATTCAGCGCAAGACGTGGTCTCCAATGCAATGGGAGGCCTGGCGAGTCAGGAGTGGCATATGAAAATTAGCTCCAAAAGCGACCTAGATTTTCTGGAGCACATCCAATGGGAGGCGACTTCGGCAGCTCATGACGACGTGTTCTACGAGAGGAAGCTCACCGAAGCGTGGGGTCGCGCCCGCCAGGCTCCCGCGTATTCCTCGCTCCCCGAATTCTCGGCGCAGGCGTTCAAGGACTTGCCGGTGACATCGAAGGAGAAGCTGAAGGCGCTTCCTTTGGAGTTCGCGCGAGTGGGGGTGGGCGCTGCGCTGAAGTACTACCAGACCACTGGCACCACGGGAGTCCCCACGCCGACTCCGCGAACCCTGTTGGACGCCATCGCGAACACGGTGTCAGTCGCCGAAGCGTGGCGGACCCTGCTGGCCGCAGGCGAGCATCGCGCGTTGATCCTGCTTCCTTCCGATATCGTGCCGGTGGCGGACCTCGTCGTCGGCGTGTGCGAGTTTCTGGCATTGCCGCATGTGAAGGCGTACCCGTTCACCGCAGGAATCTCTGACTGGGACCGCATCGTCGCCTTGTGGGAAGTGTTCGAGCCGACCGTTCTTTTCCTGTCCCCGGGGGTGCTCTTGCAGTTCTCACAGATTCTGAAGCGGCGCGGACTGCTGGACCGAATGCGGTCTTCGGTCCAGAACCTGATGCTGTTGGGCGAGGTCAGCACTCCGGAACTGCGGCAGATGGTCGGACAGTGGTGGGAGGCCCGTGTCTACGACGCCAGCTACGGAAGCACGGAGAGCGGAACGTTGGCCGCGGCGTGCGTCCACGACCGTATGCACCTCATCGGCGGGTCGAACTATTTCGAGATCATGAGCAACGAGGTCGTCTCCGAAGCTCGAGCAGGTCGGAGCGGACGACTGGTCGTCACGCCGCTCAACAACGACGCCCGCCCGCTGCTGCGCCTGGATATGGGCGACGAGGTGACCTTCGAGGAGGGGTGCCCCTGCGGGGCGGACTCGCTCGTGCTGACCGTGCACGGCCGGGGCAGCGACGGGACCGCGATCAAGGGAGCACAGGTGCGGACTCGCGACCTTGAGAGCCTCGTCTACTCGGCCCATGACGTTATGGGCTATTTGATCGAGATCAGCGAGGACGGCTCGTGGTCTCGGCTGCTGCTCGAACGGGACCCTTCCGTTGATCGCGAGACCGAGGACGTGCGAGCGCGGTCTGTGCAGCAGCGGACAGAGAGCCAGTTCGGCTTCGTCTGGGATGAAGTGCGCTTTGTCAACCGGCTGCCAGCCGTCACGAAAAGCGGTGGCTCCCAGAAAAGCTGGAAGCGCTCCAACTTCCGTGTGCTTGACGGAGAAGCCTCGCGGCTGGCCTCAACTTTTGAGGAGGTCGGGGCGTGAGCGCATCGGGTATCCGCGTCGACAGGTACGGGCCGCTGATCGATCCCGTCCCGGCAGTGTCTGGCGATCCCGATCTGTGGTGCACATACGCCGCTGTGCGCACGTTGCGCTGGTTGGACCGGGTAGGCGATATTCCGGGGGCGGACGAGGTGGCGGGCTTCCTGGCCTCCCGGCGGAATTCTGATGGAGGCTACGCCTGGTCTCCTGGCATGAATTCCGACGCATGGGCGACGTACTACTGCACGCAGGCTATGCGTGACATAGGCAGTATGGCTTTGTCGGAGGCAGATCGGCCGAGTTCGTCTTGGCTCTGGGGAGCTCGCAACGCGGACGGCGGGTTCGCGATGTCGCCGGGGCAGGCTTCCGACGTGTGGGCCACATACTATGCCGTCCGCACCCTTGTGGAAATCCATGGCGAGCCGATTCCCCCGGACTTGCGGGACTGGCTGGGCGCCCTCCAAGCGGAAGATGGCGGGCTGGTCTGGAGCCCTGCGCACGCTGCGGACGGAAAATCCGATGCGCGCGCCTGCTACTACGCGATCACAGCGTGGGCTGCGGCAGGCGGCGGCTCTCTCCCGTGGGATCGTGCTCGATTGATCGCCTGGCTCCAAGACAGGCAAAGCCAGGCAGGGGGGTTCACGTTCCAGGCGGGCGACCGCACGGACTGCTTGTGGGCCACTTTCCGGGCCACAAGCGCTCTGCGGAGTTTGGGGGAGTATCCGCGAGACCGCGAGGCATGTGTGGCTTGGATCCGCGAGCGGCTCTCGCCGGGAGGCTCGTTCACGCGTTGGCCCGGATACCCGGTCCAGGACGTATGGGCCGCGTTCTGCGGCGTGGGGGCGTTGCGGGCGCTCGGGGACGACGCCAGCGACATCGCGGATCGAGTCGTCGAGGCCGTTCTGTCCTTCCAGATCCCCTCTAGCGGCTTCACCTACCGGTCTCCTGGGCAGGCGGCAGACGCGCTCACAACATCGGCGCAGCTGTTGTCCGGGGCAACACCGCCGAACACTGATCCAGATCAAATAATTCGCTGGCTGGAGAGCTGCAGGATGCCGAACGAGGACGGCGTCATGTACATGCCGGGACGCGGCAGTGAAGTCCGCTGCACGTTGTGGGCGCTGAGCGCTGGTGCTTTCGCCTCTGACGCCGAGGCGCTGAACCGCATCGTGGACTGGCTCGTGGGCTCGATCCAGAATCCCGATGGCGGATTCGGCTACTGGGAGGGCAGGGCTTCGGACCTTGTGTCGACATCTGCGTCCGCTGAGATCTTGCATCTCGCCGGTGTGGAGCGGGAAGCGCCGGTGATGAAGGCCATCGCAGGATTCGTCTCTTCCTGCGAGACGGCTCCCGGCGAGTACGCCAATGTCCCGGGCGGAAGAGCGACGTCGCGGTCGACGTTGCAGGCTTTGCGCGTCCTCCAGCGAGCTGGCGTTTCCCACGGCGAGCTCGTCGAAGAGGCTCTGTCCCGGCATCGGGTGCGTGGCGGAGGCTTCGCGAACGAAGGCCGCCGTCTGCCGGATTTGCTGACGACGTACGAAGCCGTCCTCACGGCAGACTTGTTCGGCGTGGAAACGGATGCCGAGCACCTCGGCAAGTTCATCGAGAGCGTACGCGCCGAGACAGGCGGCTTCGCCTGGACTCCGTTGATGAAGACGAGCGGCGGCCCCCTCGCCGACTGTTTGGGCCGTTGCCTCGACGTGCGCAGAGCTGATCGTTCGGCGCCGCTGCCCGCGCTCACCATCTCGTGAAAGGAAAAGAACGTGCCGACCGTGGAAGTGACTAGCAGCCCGCTCACACCGTCCGCCCGGCTGAAGGCAGCCGTGCGGCTGACTCGATGGCTTGCGGACAACGGTTCGGACCCGGCCCATGTCGTGGTGATGTTCAAGAGCACCGACCCCATGGCGTACTTCGTCGGGGGAGCGCCGTTGACGAGCTATCAGGACGCGAACGCCGAGGCCAAACAGGCGCGCTGGGCTTATGTGGTCTGCCATATCCATCCTGGCAGAGGCAAAGCTTACTGTGCCCGCCTCGCGGAAGAGGCTCGCGAGGCGCTCGGAATGGGGGGCGGCGCGGGCAACTGCCTCGTCCGTTTCGAGCCCACTGAGCCGGAACGAGTTTTCTACCTCCAAGACGGATCGATGGTGAACGCCGGCTCTGTTCCGGCGGGCAGCAACTGAAGAGAAAGGCAAAGAATTATGCAAACTGCCAATGCGGCCGACACGGAGAAACGTGTGCGCTCGATTTTGGAGAAACGCTTCGGCGAGGCTGCTGTCCTGCTCGGGGCGGATGTGGCGCTCGCTGAAGGCCTTCCGAACTTCGACAGCTTGGCGGGCATGGAGTTCATCACCGCTGTCGAGGAGGAGTTCGATATCGAGGTCGATTTTGTCGACGATGATGTGCGCTACAGTTTCAGCACGTTGGACCGGGTCGTCGAATACATTGCCGAACGCGTGGAGGACCAGGGCTGATGGGTTTGAGCGTGCCCTCGGATGAAGAGGTGGTCTTCGAGACCTCGGGAAGCACAGGGCCTGCACGGCGTTGGGCCAGGACGAGCCGGCAACTTGTCTGCGAGGTCGATCTGATCGCTGATCGGATGATCGGCGAGATCGACATGGTCGTCAGCTACGCTCCGCCCCGGCACGTGTTCGGATCGCTGTTCGGGGAGTGGCTGCCGCGCACGCGTGGCGTTCCCGTGGCGCAGGCTTGGGCCAACCCCTATGAATTCCCCGAGGTGCCGCCCGGAGCGCGAGTGCTCGTAGTCTGCGTGCCGATGGCGTGGGACTTGTTACGAAGGAATTGGCGGAGTTTGGCGCGTGCCCGGTCCGTGGTGGCGTTGCACAGCTCTGCGGCTGCGCCTGCGGCGGCGTACGAAGCTATAGCCTCGGCCGGGCCGAAACTAACTGCTCACGAGATCCTCGGCTCGACGGAGACTGGAGGGATCGCGCATCGCCAGCTGCGTCCCGGCGGCGAGGATGATGTGTGGACCGTTTTGCCCGACGTTGTGCTGCTCAGGGATGCGGATGTGCGACCGGGCGGGGGACAGGCGCTACTGATACGCAGCCCCCGGCTGGCCCGCTCTTTCGGCGAGCAGACACCCCCCGAGAGCTGGGCGACCGGCGATCTCGTGGAATTCGTCGGGACGGACGGCTTCCGGCTGATCGGCAGGAGCAGCTCGCTCATCAAGGTCAATGGCGTCAAGGTGTACCTCTCCGAGATCGAGCGGCGGCTGGCCCAAAGTGTGCGGGGGGCGGATTTTGTCGCAGTCCCGACGCTCCGCGACCGTACGGCGGGCGAGGGTTATATCGTGTTCTGGGTTCGCCGCGACCTCAATTTGGGAACCGCGGACGTGCGCAGGGCATTGTCCGGCCTGCCGAGTCCGGCGCACGTCGTCGAGCTGGCGAGGATCCCGCTCACCCCGCAAGGGAAACCCGACCGTGGAGCGCTCGCGAGGGCGTCGCGGACGGATTCTGCGCGTATGGGCGGCCGATATCTGTACGAGGTCGACGGCATGTCGAGCGAGGAGAGCGTGGCATGACCCGGCTGATAGTCGTGACCGGAGCCAGCGCAGGGATTGGAAAGGCAACGGCGCAGCGGTTTGTCGGCAACGGCGACAAGGTCTTGCTTGTGAGCAGACGAGCCGACCGCCTCGCGGCGGCGGCGGAGGAGCTCGCCCAAGGCACGCCGGAGGCGGACGTGGGCTATCTCGCGTGCGATATGTCCGACCCGGGCTCTGCCGCCCGGCTCAAAGAGCATGTTGTGTCGCTCGGCGTCCCGATCCACGCCTTGGTCTGCTGCGTGGGCTCGGCCCCCGGTGCTGATAGCGGGAGCTTGACATCCGTGCTCGCGGAATGGCGCGAGGCATACGAGGCCAACGTGTTGTCGGCGGTGATTGCTGTCGAAGGGCTCGGGCCGCTCGTCGGGGACGGCGGGAGCATCGTCTTGTACAGCTCGATCGCGGCCTATCGAGGGGCTTCTAGCGGGACGGGCGCGTACGGCGCAGCGAAGGCTGCTCTCCATGCGTATGTCCATGCGTTAGCCGCCAGGCTCGGGGGCCGCGGCATCACTGTGAACGCGATCGCGCCAGGCTACATCGCGGACACGGAGTTTTTCGGGGAGGGCCTCCCCGCCGCCCGCGAGGCCATGCTCGTCCGGCAGACGCTGCTGGGCCGTCCCGGCAGGCCAGGCGATGTCGCCGGACTCGCGTTCTATCTGTGCTCGCCCGACGGCGCGTACATAACATCGCAAATCATACAGATCAATGGCGGTTCGGGGCATGGCGTATGACCAGCTGTTCGGCGCCCATGGCCCAAGGAAGACCAGGTAGACTCGTGACACCCTCCAAAGAACAAGCCGATCTGCATATCCAGGAGATGATGCGGTGGCATTTCGGCCCGGACACCGGGTCGCGCTTCTGGCTTGACCGGAAGGCCCGGTTGGGCTTTGACCCTGTTGAGGATGTGCGGTCTCTTGACGACCTGCTGAAATTCCCGAATTTCGTGGACGAGTTGCGCGATGTCCCTGTCGAGCATGTGATCCCCAGGGGGCTGGGCGACTCCGAGCAGATTTTTGCTGTGTACGAGAGCGGCGGCACGTCGGGCCCGCCGAAACGCTTCGTCATGTTCGATGGTTGGTTCGACCAGTACATGGCGTGGGAGAATTCCCACTACGCCCAAGATCCGCAGGGACATGCCCTCACAGTGGGCCCTAGCGGGCCCCACATGCTCGGCGACTACTCCAAGCGCATTGCCCAGGCGCGGGGAGGGGTTCGGTTTGCGGTGGATCTCGACCCGCGATGGGTCAAGCACCTGTTGGGAATCGGCGACGCCGCGGGCGCGAGCGCCTATATCGAGCATCTCGTCGACCAAGCCGAGCACGTGCTGTCCTCGCAGGACATCGTGCTGCTCGTCACGACACCGCCGCTGTTGGCCCGGCTTGCGGAGCGCGGCTCGACGCGGGCGTTGATCGCAGACAAGGTGCGGCTGGTCCTATGGACCGGAGCCCATATGGATCTGGACGTTTTGGATTACCTGTCCACCGAGGTTTTTCCGCAGGTGCGATTCCGGGGCTCGTACGGCAGCACGACCATGCTCAGCGGCACGGTGCAACGTGAGGCTTCGGAGGACGGCGAGGTGGTCTTCGATTCGTACGCGCCGTACGTCTTCTATCGTGTCGTCGATCCGGACACGAGCCTGCCGGTCGAGTTCGGGACCGAAGGCTTTGTTGTGATGAACTATGTCACGAAATACGGACTTGTGCCCAATAGTTTGGAACGGGATCTTGCCACACGGGTGCCGAGTCTTTCCGGGGTCGGGGACTCGCTGAGAGATATCCATCCTGTCGCCGAGATGAACGGCCAGAAGATGATCGAGGGCGTGTACTAGCGCAGGGCTCCCGCGCTTGCGCCCGAGGATGATCGCTCGCGCTGCAGACCGCCGGCTCCTCTTCCGGTTGGACGCTTAGGGGCTGATCTTGGGCGATCAGGCGGTGCGGACTCGTTTGCTACTCGGGCGTGTCGGCGGCAACGCCAAGTGCGCCGAGAAGGCGCTGATCCGTTTCGCGGTGGTGTCGGCGCACCACACAAATAGTCCGTTTCTCTGTTCTGTGCCGCTTCAACTTAAGTCTCTCAGGGTGTCAATGATGGACAGTATCGCAGATATGTCACTATCGAGTCGACGATCCTGGGCGACATGCGCGCAGACAGAACGAATGAGATCGTGAGCACGTCCTGTCCCGGCCCCGCAATTGTTGCGGCCGCGGAAATCAACTGCTTGACAAGCGACGAGCAGGTGGATTGCTGCGGCCTCGGTAACCAATTGTGTGACATCTCTCGCGGATCGCGCAGCCATGGCAGACATGCTCACCTTGTCTTGATTGTGGCATTCGGTGGAGCGCGAAAACGTGCTCGAAGGAGTGGATCGAGACAGTGATTCCGCAGTGACCGCAGACATGGTCAACTGCAATCCCTTGAGGCCGTGGGAAAGGGTCTTCGCATTGGAATCGCTCTCGATCAGATTAGCCGGGAGGCCGTTGCTGTACCTGGCGTCGACGAGGAGGGCCACTTGTCGATCAAGGAGGTCGGCTATGCTTGACACTGCGATCTTAAGCGCATCTGCCGCCATTGCCACATGGCCGGCATAGAAATTTCCGCCACTGTGCACCGCTGGGGGAGTGCGGGTGAAAAGAGGATTGTCGGATGCGCTGTTGATCTCTATGCGTAGCCAATTTTTGGCCCATTCGATAGTGTCCCGAAGGACCCCGATCACCTGGGGGGCGCATCGTATGGAATAGCGATCCTGAATAGCTCTCGGGAGCGATGCGTAATGCGCTTCTTTGGTTTCGGCGCTCGCCTCATCGAGCCGAGTGGCGTGGTCGGTCGTCAGAGACGACCCGCGTAACAGTTCTCGTAGGCGTCCAGCAGAACACACTTGTCCGGGATGGGGTTTGACCTCGTGAATAAATGGATCAAATGCGCCTCTATCGGCCAGCAGCGCTTCGGCGGATAGCGCAGTGCCGATCTCGGCTAGAAAAGCGATGTCTTCTGCCTCGCCGACAGCGAGGGTCGCGAGCGCCGCCGAGAAGGCCGTCCCGTTGATGAGGGCAAGGCCCTCCTTCGGTTCGAGCTTGAGAGGGCTAAGGTTGAGCTCGTCGAGGACTGCGGCCGAAGACCGAGTCGATCCTTTGTAGTTCAGCTCGCCCTCGCCGGAGAGCGCGGCAGCAATGTAGCTCAGGGGCACGAGGTCGCCACTGGCGCCCACGGAGCCTCGCGCCGGTATGACGGGCAGCGCGTTGTGCTCGAGTAGTTTCAGCAGCATTCTCGCCACTAGTGGACGTATGCCAGACCATCCCGCAGCGAGGGTATTCGCGCGTATGAGCAGTGTTGCTCGGACGACTTCGGGGTCGACAGGATTGCCAACCCCGGCCAGGTGGTAGAGCACCATCTGGCTTTGGAGAAGCGACGCTCGTTCAGGTGGTATATGTCGGTCTGCGTTGTCGCCGTAGCCTGTTGTCACCCCATAGATCGGCCTGCCGCTGTCGACCATGAGCGCCATGGCCTCCCGAGACGCCTCCATGCGCTGCTCCGCGGTGTCCGACAGTCTCACTGAGCACGCGGTATCGCGAGAAATCCGACGCACAGTCTCGACGCTAAGCGAGCCGCCGTCAAGATCAACCGTACGATGGTCGTCGCCTCGGCCACGCGCATCGTTCACAGCGGCACCAATCGGCACGGGCGGGATCGGCGCGGCGCTCGGGAACGATCTGGAGAAATTCGAGTCTCTAGCATACATCGACCTCGTCTGTTATTCGTTCAAAAAGGCAACAACTGCGGATAGAAATATATCGCGTCCATGCTCTGGCCGATCGAGATGGACATAGTGGGTAGCCTTAGGGACTTCGAGAATTTCGACACGGGCGGCATGGTTCAGCTGGCTGTGAAGTTTGGCGATATCTTCGGGCCTGCTCCAGAAGTCGAATTCGCTGTGGGACAAAAGAACTTTTGCAGTGATCGCTGACGCGTCCCACTGTTGGTGGCCGGTCGCTATCAAGTAGCTCTCATACATCGCGCCGCTCGGCGCCCTGAACGACGGCGGTGTGCGATCATGACTGGTAGGGTCTGACGCCAATGCCGCAGCCTTGTATGACTCGATGATAGCCGGATCGTGCCAGGCGTTCTTATCCTTGTCCGGGATAGAGGCGTCCCATGAAGGAGTGAGGCTGTCTGCGGTGCTGAGCTCATAGGCGCCGACCGCAGGGTTGAAGTTTCCTGGCCGTGCAGGATCGTCATACGGCGATCCTTGGCCGATACGCGAGTGCTGCGAGGAACCCCCGTACAAGGAGTTGTCCATAATCAGGTGGCTCACCCGGTCTGGGTGCAATGCCGCGTACTGCCCGGCCCAGTGGCCGCCTGTCGCCCATCCGAATAACGCGATCTTGCCACCTGGCACCACGTAATCGACAACAGCGGAGATGTCGCGCACGACAGCATCGGATCGGACAAGGGGCTGGTTCGCGATTGCCGGTTTCAGCATCTCCGCCGGTCTTGAGGAGCTGCCGTAACCACGTGCGTCCATAATGTAGACCGTGTGGCCATGGCGTGCAAGACTCCCAGCGAAAGAACCATCGGCCACAGGCAGGTCGAAGCTCGGTATGCCGGACACCCTCGCGCCGTGCAGCAACAGCACGGGCGACCCGCTTTCGCCGGGTGCTGAGATTTTTCGGACTCCAATATCCACATTCGGGTCCGAGGCCACCGAAAAATCCTCACGGACGAGTCCGTCATGGTAATCAGCAACGGCCACCGCTGGGCTCAGCGCTAGCGATTTCCTTGCCTGTTTGCCTTGACGCTCGTGATCGCCGCACGCGACGGTCGACATCAATGCCAATATCATCACTCCTAAATACCAGGCGCGGACGGATTTCGCTCGCAACATCTGACACCTCCAAACTTGCTCCTGCTTGACTGGCTGCCGATGTGCGGCCAGGCATCTGCTTCAGTTTTCTTATCTGATGTGGGATTCGAGGCCGAGCCGGTGGAATTCACGCCCGCGTCGCGAGCTGACGGTACCATTATACTGCCTTCCCAGGGTTCTCAATCGACGTGCTGGTATAGTGACGGCACTAACGAGGCGAGTGCGTATTGATGAAGAAGTGATTCGATCTGTTTGATCTGATTTTGGGTCCAGCTGGCGTCGAACATCTCGACGCCATGGAACAGATCGACTCGCAGGCGGCCATTGTATGACGAGGCGTACCCCATGTTTCCGTACACACTGCACAGGCCAACTCCGCCAGGGTTGCTGAGATCCATTTCGTTCCAGAAGGAGAAATCGTCGACCGTGAGTCCCGCCGGGGTCGGGAACGGCGCGATCGCGCCGAGGTTCGAGAGCATCATCGGCGCAGGCAAGGCCGATTCGGTGGTCGCGGCGCCGATGCTGCTTCGCTGAACAGCTCCTGAGGCGAGGCCTGAACCGATGTCACTGAGCACACGCTCGGCGACCAACAGCAGGTCGTCGGCGTCGGCAGCAGGCAAGGCCGTCGTCGCGAATCCTAGTGTGTAGGTTCCCTCTGGCGCACGGACGGTTGGAGTCATATGCGGCCGGACATCGATGACCGATGTGAGCGCGATGCTGTGCGAGCCATCGCTGTAGCGCGCGAGCGCGGTGAGCGCGCATGCTGCGAGAATGCCGTGCACGGAAGTCGAATCCCGTGCGCACCGATCAAGCAAGGCGGCTGTCGTCGCGCGGCACAGCGAGAATTGGCCGTGCCGCAACCCGCTCAGGGCTTCCACGAGATGTTTCTTCACGCCCGCCGGATGCGTTCGGGCAGGCATCGGGCATGGCGGACCCAGCGGCGTCGCGTGCTCTTTCAGCAGCTCCTCAAGGGGACGGGCCGTCGTCGGCGATTCGGCGACCGGGTCGGTTGGCCTTCGAGGATCGGATTCGACTAGATCGCAGTAGATCTCCCAGATGCGCCGCAAGGCATAGACCCCGAGCCGTCCATCGGCGATCGAGTGCCGCATGAGCAGCGAGACCACGTGGCCGTTGCGGCCGGTGGCCACCTCCAGCGCCGCTGCGGCGTCCAGATCGTCAAGGGTGCGGTGTGCGGTGAGGTTGCCGCCCTGCGGCGGGATATCTGTGCAGACCACCAACCCGGCTCGATCAATATCCGGGTAGAACGCGTATCGGTCGTTGGCGTCCTGAGCTAGTCGAACTGCGCCGGCCAGCCCTGGATTCTCTTGGCAAACCAGGCGCCAGGCTCGTTGCAAGGCGTCGATGTCAAGGTTGCCGGAGCAGTGCGCGGCAAACCGGATTGTGTTGCGCGCAGGCGCGCTCACACTTTCCGACGGGGTCAGCAGTCGGCTCGGTCGAGCGCGAAGAGCCATCAGCATGCTCCCTCGATCAGCTCGCTGTGGCCGGATGCCGTCCTGGGGCGGATATCGCGCAGCGTCTCGTCGGAACCGCTCGAGTCTGGTTCTCCGAACGCTATGTCGCGCTCGATACTGTTGGACAGCAATGAAGAGCAAGTCAAACGATTCATCACGACAACCTCCTCGCTACCCGTCGAGGCGTTGAAATGCCAGCGTGTCATCTCACGGATACACACGCCAGCCTGCGCTCGACCGGCGGCTGTCGGCGCAACCTCATCGTAGACAGCGTCATACGCCATGATTGGAGCCTCCGTTGATTTGCAGAATCTGGGAAGTCAGGTAAGCCCCCTCGGCGGAGCAGAGGAAGTAGCCCGCATTGGCGATGTCTTCGGGGCGGCCTGCACGGCCCAACGCTGTCTGTCGGATGAGCATCGTCCGCCGGGTATCAGCAAGTCGATCTCCGAAGAACTCGGTCTCGTCGACGAATCCGGGCGCAATCGCATTGACATTAATGCCGCGCGCGCCCACTCGTCCGGCGAGCGTGTGAATATAGGAATGCAGGGCCGCCTTGGCCGCTCCGTATGCGCCGGTTCCGCCAGACCCACGGTATGCAGCAATGGAGCTGAACAGCACAATGCTGCTGTTATCGCGCAGCACCGGCAGCAGTCCTTCGACAGAGATCGCGGCCGTCATGACATTGGAACGGAGCGCCCCCTCCCATTCCTTGGCGATCTGCACGAGCGAGTCGCCCTCCGTCTGCGGCGCCGAACCGGCACAGCAGACCAGGCCGTCCACTCCGTCCCACCGCCGCCGGATTTCGTCGGCCAGCGCAGTCACGCCGTCAGGATCTGCGGCGTCGGTTGCATGAACGTAGGTCGCGGCTCCTGGTTTGGCCTGGCCGATCTGGTCGGCGACCTCCTTCAGCCGCTCCTCCCGCCTGCCAACCAGGATGACTCGGTCCCCAGCCACAGCGAAGCGGCGGGCGGTGGCGGCTCCGATGCCTGAGCCTGCTCCGGTGACGACTATCGTTCGATCCTTCACAGCGGTCGCCTCTGCTCCTCGGCGGCGATCCGCGCGGCCAGTGCCAGCAACGCCCGCTCCGTGTAGCGGGGCCCCATGAGCTGCATTCCCGTCCCGTCGGAGTCCGGGGTGGTGACCACCGGCCAGCCCAGGACACTGGCGATCGGGGCATAGCCTGCGAGTTGATTCGCGTGACGGTCGCTGATATCGGGGAACAGCATTGGCCACTTGGAAAGCTCTTGTGGGGTGGGCAGTTCGAACGGGTACGCCGGCATCGCGACGCAATCGGCTCCGGATGCGCGCAGCCGCGCGTCCATGTCGGCGCGCATCTGCGCCAGGTCGTCTTTGAGCGCTCGCATCTCGTCGGACGGCAGCCGCCTGCCCGCGTCGAGCACGGACTCCACATCGGCCCCGAGCGGACCGAGATCAACTGCTCTGGAATCGAGATTGGCGGCCGCCTCGAAGGCGCACAATTGCCACGATGCGAGCCGATACTCCCACACGCTGCCGAGCCGGATCTCGATGATCTCGATGCCCAAACGTTCGGCTTGACGCGCGAACATATCGTAGCCGGACCGAATGCGGGGGGCACAGGCTGGATCATCGAAGATCTCGGTCGCAACCGCGACACGGGTCATGCATGATCCGGAGCGAGGCGGGACTATACCGAAATAGTCCAACGCGCAGTCCAGGTCGTCGGCAGTGCGCGCGAACCATCCGATGGCGTCGAAAGTCGGGGATATCGGCAGAACACCGTCAAGCAGGTCTGGATCGTGAGTGAGGCGCAGGCCGACCACATTGTTGGCGATCGCCGGGATGCGCACCGAGCCTAGGGAATCTGTGCCCAGAGCGAGATCACAGATGCCCGTGGCGACGGCAACGGCGCTTCCAGTGCTCGATGCGCCTGCCCACCTGCTCGGGCCGTCGCGATGGATCACTCCGGCATCGCGCCCGAGGGTGAGTTCGGTCAGCTGTGTCTTGCAGATGACGCTGGCGCTCACCTGTCCGTTGATCGCGGCCGCCGAGCGCTGCGGGTATTCCCTAAAACGTCGGGTCCCGTGTCGAGTCGCGAACGGCGCGCAATGCACATTGTCCTTGACTCCGACCCGCACGAGCGGTCGGCGATGCGGATGCATCTCGGCTGAGACGCGGTGCGCCCGGTCGGCCTCTCGTGCCCACTGCGCGCCTTGCGCCGCGTACTGCGCCGCCCATCCGGCGTCATTCGCGGCACGCTGCAGGCGCTGCCGCAGTGAACCGTGGAGCAGGCCAGGCCTGCCGTCGATCACTGCCGTTGCTGTCATCAAAACTCCTCTCGTAGCGATATGTCAGTGGCGGGGGGGGGGGGGACTAGCCCCACTGCTCGTGCCCTGGCCGCCACCGCGGCGAGTGCGGCGTGATCACAACACCAGCCCGTCCGGGGAACTGGGAACAGGCCATGGCTGCGCCTCCTTCGGGCTGTTGATTAGGAACCGGCGGTCTCGAGGCATGGCCCGAGCGGCGCATCGGTTCCAATGCGGGCTTGGCGGTCGCGGGAGTTTTCGCGACGGCGGCGGACTGACGCCGCCAGATCCTGGAGCACGGCAGCGGTGTTTTCCCACCCCATGCAGGCGTCTGTGACGCTCTGGCCGAAGACGAGCTCTCCGGGGCCGAGCTCCTGGCGGCCTGCCACGAGGAAGCTTTCCAGCATCACGCCCCGGATGGTGGTGTCGCCTTGGGCGACTTGTTCGCCGATTTCCCTGGCAACGAGGGCCTGTCGTTCGTGATCCTTGCCGCTATTGCCGTGGCTTGCGTCGATGACGAGCCTCGCAGGCAGTCCTGCGGCCGCCAATGCGTCTTCGGCGTCGCGGATATTGAAGGGGAGGTAATTCGGCCCTTTCGAGGAGCCGCGGAGCACGAGATGGCAGTCGGGGTTTCCGCTCGTGTGCAGTGTGGCTGCCGCGCCGTGGGGGCCTGGCGCGACATAGGCGTGCGGCTGGGCCGCGAAGCGTATGGCGTCCAGTGCGACTTTGACTGATCCGGTCACACTGTTTTTCATCCCTATGGGCATCGGCAGGCCGCTCGCCATCTGTCGATGCACTTGGCTCTCGACAGTGCGTGCCCCGATGGCTCCCCACGAGACCAGGTCGGCCAAATAATGAGGGGTCACAGGGCTGAGCCACTCCGTCGCGATCGCGAGCCCTTGTTCGGCGACTTGCAGCATCAGCGCCCGTGCGGCGTACAGGCCCTGGCTGAGGTTCAAATTGCCGTCGAGCGCCGGATCGGCGAGCAATCCGGTCCAGCCGGCAACAGTCCGAGGTTTTTCCACGTAGACGCGTGCGACGACCACGAGGTCCTCTGACAGGCTACGGGCCAGCGCGCCGAGCGATTCCATATACACGAGCCCGGCCTTCGCATCGTGGATCGAGCAGGGCCCGACCACAACGAGCAATCGGTCGTCGGCTCCGGTGAGCACGCCCTGGACCTCGACGCGGCCATCGCGCACTGTGCGAGCTCCGGATTCAGTGAGGGGCAATTCGCTCAGCAGCTGCTCGGGGCTGATCACAGCGCGTATCTGATGCTGTCCACCGATCCTATGCGGTGAGAATTGGCAGATTTTTTCTTCTCTGGTCTTCTGAGTCAGAATCTCAACGCTTTGCATGGATCTCACTCCTTCCGTTTTCTATGCTGTTTGTTGCTGCGCCGGTTGTTCCGAAAATTTTTCCTAAATATTTGCGGTCAACCATGAACGATGCGCTGCGCGGGAGTCGCCCTTGTCTCATGGTGGCGGGCTTGGTTCGTGGACTCGCGGGCTTGGTTCGTGATGAGGGTTGATATAAGTAAGCGCGGTTTTCGGCGAAGTGGTTCGATAGGTCCGTGTCGGCTGTTCTCGATATCTCTATCTGGATTTTCGACGCAGTCCCGGGGCGCGGCAGTGCGGGAATTCACCGCCTCAGGCGCTCTTCCTCTCTTCGGCTGTCTCTGCCAGCTCTGCTTGGGCAATGATATCGCGCATTATCCACCCAGCTTGAAACCTGCTTTGCACCCCGAAGTCGCTGTAGATATCTGCAATATATTTGCGACACGTCCGAACGGCAATGCCGAGGCGTTTGGCCACCACCTCGTCTTTGCAGCCTGTGGCGAGCAGTTTTATTATAGCGATCTTCATATCTTGGGAAAGCGATTCAGGCATCTTCTTGCTGCCGCTGGCCCCCTGGAACACTTCGCTGCCGCTCCAAGCGTTCTCGGCCGTGCAGGCGATGAAGCCGAGGAGCGTGTCGTGGCGCACGATGTGCGCCTTCTTCGTTTCTCGCAAGCTATCGAGCAAAAGGGCCTCCGTGCTGTCGAAAATCGCCAACGCGTGCAGGGGGGAGGCTGTTGTGCGCACTTCGCCGCCCGATGCGGTGATCTGATCCGCGAGATCTCTGGCTTCTGCGTCGTAGCGCGATGTATGGGGGAACAGCACCCGGACTCTCGCGCGTTTCGATAGGATCCTCGTGCTGCTCGCAATCATATGTTGGGCCATAGTGGAGGCTTCCCTCCACGAGGGCGACATGACGAGGATGTCCTGTGCGTGACGAGCGCTGGTCACAGCGAGCGCGTCTGACACGTAGTCCCCGTCCGTGACTGTGACGATGGAGTCGATTCCCTCATAATCCGCTCGGCTGGCGCTCGGAAGCGTGATCGCGTCAAGCTGTGCCTGAAGATCGTTCAGCTGGGCCTGCCATGCTGCGATAGTATCGGACAAGGGCCTTGTTCGGCGTAGCCTGAGCACCTCCGGATGTATCGCTACGCAGATGTGCTGGCGCCCTGCGTCGGGCGTGGCCAGCAGTTCTGCTTTTTGTAAGGCTACGAGTGCCTGCTGGACCTGGTTCGCGCTCCATTTGAAATCTGCTGAAAGCTGCTCACGAGTTCGACCCCCGGTGGCGACGAGGTGTTCGTAAGCTTTTATCTCGTTTTCTTCCAAATCGAGATATATTGCCGTCGTTGAGTTCTCGTAGTGGTGCGACGCCGTATCAGGTGGTGAATTGCGGCCCGCGAGCGAATATTCGAGCCCCGTGGATCGCGCAACTGTCGATGCTTCAGGTTTGCAGATGTTTAAGTCAGTTATTTTTTTAACCATTCAAACCTCCCCGGTGTGTCATCTGTGAGTTTTGAAAATTTCTGCATCAGTCACGTTGCGGAACAAAGTAAAGCAAAGCCGCGTGTTCTCCTTGCTTGTGTTTTGTTGCCTGCATCTAGTAGTTTATAGAGCGGTCTTGCGTTTTCCAACATAAATTTTACTGAGCGCAATCTGCTTGCGTGCAAGCAATATCTCTTGACAAGAGATGCTTGAGCATGGTAAGTATGCCCCTGGCCGTGTGTGCTGAGTTTCTTTTCCGTTAACTGGAGGGGTCGTGGCTGTTACATTAGCCGATTTGGCGGGACGCTCAGGACTTTCTGCTGCCGACGTGGCGTTTTTGGCGGGAGTGGAGGAGAGCACGGTGGGCAGGCTCTGGGCGGCGGAGGACTGGTTGGACCGGATTAAGGGCAAGACGCTTCAGTCGCTTGTGGCCATCCTGCCGGGCGTGGCGGAGTATATGGTGAGTGACGCGCTGAAGCGCAGGCGGCGGCAACTTGTCGATGCGCTGGGGGAGGTCGGCCTACATGTGGACCCGATGTCATTCCGGCGTTTGGTCGCGGCGGAGAAAGTCCCGGAACAGGTCCTCGCGAACACTTTAAGCGCGGCGCTCTATGTTATGAGGGGAGACGCCCAAGAAGCAGCCAGGCATTTGGCTCGATTCTGGAATCGGTCACATGACCGCGCCTTGGGGTGCTTATGGAAAGACTATGGGTCTGGCGGGGTTTTCACGGACCCCGGCCCCCTGATCGAGGCTTCCTCGGAGCTCGTTTTGAAGCTGGCGGAGAGCGGCAACTCCTATCACGCGATGCTTGGGCACGCCACTTTGGCGCATCATATAGCGAAGGCGACGGGGCATCGGGTGTTCGCGCCGGATCCGAAGCAGTTGAGCCGTCGTACAGTCATGTCGTTTCGAAGCATGGTCATCGGGCGTATTATCCAAACCGGCGACCTTGCAGAGGTAAGGCATTACGGCCAGATGACGAGCCGGAACACGTTGCTCGGCATGGTGGAGCGCTGGTCGTTCCCCACCTACAACCGGGATGCGACGGCGACCACTGATTTCTCGTTGCCAGGGTCGGTCCTTCTGCGCAATACGGCGGTTGAGCTGTTGGGCGATCTCGGCACCCCCAACGAGGCGTACTTCTTCTACCTGGTTGCGGTGGCCGTGCCGCTCATGCTCCAGTACGATCCGACTTTGGGGCTGAAAGCCTCGCAGGTGGGTGCGGCAGTGGTGACAAGAATGGAGACTTGCGTCTCTCCGGTCGTGAGACAGGCCGGTGCGACGCTGTTAGGAGCTTTGCCGAGATCAGCATGACCTTCTCCCAGCAGATGCTTGAGCATCACGGGGTCGAGCAGATCCCGCTTCGGGCGCGCTCGGGATCCTTGCGCTCTCAATCGTGGTTGTGGGCGGCGGCGAACCTCAATCCGTTCGTCATCGCCTACGGCTTTTTCGCTGCGGAGTTCGGGTTGTCGTGGCAGTGGGCGGCGGTCGCGGTCGTTGTTGGCTGTGCTGTGGGCTACGGCCTGCTCGGCTTGGTCGCGGTCGTGGGGGCGAGAGGCGGGCGGCCGACTATGGCGCTGAGCCAGTCGGTTTTCGGGCGCACAGGCAACTTTCTTCCAGGCGCGGCGAGCTGCCTGGCGCTCTTGGGTTGGAGCGCGGTGAACCTGGTGCTGGCGGTCCTTGCCGCTGTTTCGCTGTACGAAGAGAGGGCAGGCTTCGAGGCGGGGGGTCGTGCTCGGCTTGTGTGTTTCGCCGCAGTCGCCCCGGTGGTTCTCATGATCGCGTTTTTCGGGTACCGGTTGCTGATGGCCGTGCAGCGGTGGATCGCCCTCTTGGCTTTCACGGTGGTCGCGGGTTATGCGGTTCTCACCGCGCATCTGGTCCATCTCCCGGAAAGCTCTGCCGCGCCGGGGCTGGCGGCGCTGACGGGCGGGGCGGTGTTCGCGCTTGCTGCCGGGGGGTTGGCGTGGGTGATGGCAGGCGCGGACTACAGCCGGTATTTGCCCGCGTCGGCGAAGGCGTCGAGCGTCGCGGGTTGGACGGCGCTTGGGGGAGGGCTGCCTGCGGCGCTGCTGATGTTGTACGGGGTGTTGCTGTGCGCGTCACGCCCCGAGCTCGTCGCAGGTTTGGGCCAGGACCCTGTCGGCGCGCTCGCGAGCCTCGTCCCGCCGTGGTCCGCCGCAGTTTTTCTGTCCGTGACCGCCGTCGGGTTCATGAGCAACGCGGCGATCAACCTCTACTCCTCGGGCTTGAGCCTGCTCGCGCTCGGCGTCCGGCTGCGCAGGCCGGTGGCGGTCGTGGCCAACGGGGCGCTCGTCCTGGCCGCCGCAGGGTACGTGGTGTTCGTGTCGCCGGGATTCTCCGTGGCGTTCGAATCATTCCTCGACATCCTCGGGGTGCCGATCGCCGCATGGTGTGCGGTGTTCCTCTCGGAATTCGCGCGGGGAAGCGAGTGGTCTATGCCCGCTTGTCCGGCCCGGGCCACAGGGAACACCGGAGCCGTGGTGCTTGCGAGCCTCGTGGGGTTTGGGCTCATCACCTCGCGTGACCCCGTGCTCAGGCCGATCCTCGGCTGGTTGTTCACCGAGCACGCCAAACAGTCGGGTTGGGGTGCGGCGAACGTTGGCGTGCCGGTCGCGTTCGTCCTGGCTTGGGCGCTCAGTCGAGTTTTCTCGCCTCGATCAGAAGGAACTTCGGCGCGGTGAAGCGCTCCTGCCACCACGGGTCCAGCATCTGTTCCGTCGAGGGGCGCGGCTCCTTCAGCCCGGTGATCGCGAACCCGGCTTCGGCGAGCAGCGCGCTGTAGGACTCCAACGGGCGGACCCAGTAGACCACTGGCGCGGGCGATCTCGTCCCGTCGACCTCGAAGCACCGAGAAGCCCGGTAGTTGGCGAAGTAATCCTCCACGTCGCCCCCCTGGTGCGTGAAGCAGGGGTGCAGCATCAACACGACAATCTTGCCTTCAGGCCGTAGGACGCGGGCCGCCTCGGAGAATGCCGGAGCGGGGTTCTCGAGATCGTTGACCACGTGGTTGAGCACGACGATGTCGAAGCTCGCCGCGAACTCCGTGGGCAGGTCGCCTGCGTTCGCGACCAGATGCTCCACGGCGATCCGGCGTTGAGCCGCCTCTTGCCGGGCGGCCTCGACCAGCTCCACGGCAGTGTCCACGCCCACGACCTGCGCGCCCCGTTCGGCGAGGAGCCGTGAGAGGTACCCTTCGCCGCAGCCCGCGTCGAGCACGCGCAGCCCCGCGAGCGGGCCGACGAGGGAGAGCACCGCCGCGTCCGTGAGCTCCGTCCGGTATCGGTCCCGCCTCCGGCGGATGATGTCGACCCAGAACGCCGCGTTCTGCGAATAGCTGCTCGCGCCCAGCGCCTGGTTCGTCAAAAAATCCTCCGGATTGAGTTAAAGGGCTTGCGACCGGCCACCCGTGCCTCGGGCATGCCAGCCGTAAGTTGCTGGGGTCTTGGCCGCATAGCGTACCCTTTGTCGCCCCCGAACTCCACCGATCCGAACTCAGGCCGCGCACCGAGAAACACGCAGTTCGCGCACGGGTTCTCACGTTTTATCGGTTCGCAACCGCGATGCGCGTCTCTAAATCGCTAGGATCGTGTCTCTGTCGCACGCCCCACACGCGCTACCCGCGCACCTCGCGTTCGTTCCTGCCGGACATCTTCGGGTCCGAAGCCCCCGTCACGTGGTCCACGTGGTGGTCGCCGCTTTGCAAATTGGCGACCTCGGAGGCGGTCTCCGTCTCGTGGTGGTGCCGCTTGTCGGTGTTGCGGTAGCGCGTGTACATGAACATGTAGAAGGCAGGCCCGCCGAGCAGGCACACCAAGCCGTACCACTTGCTGTTGTCGCTGGACGACGAGTGGGACGAGTGGGATTGGGCCACGACGAGATCTGTCATGGCCGACAGGTGGCTCAAGACCAAGGAACCCATGCTTGCCTCCTTCTCTCAGAACATCAGATACGACGCGAGCGCGCCGAAGGCCGAGCAGACTTCGACCACGCCGGACATGACCCAAAGGCGCCACATGTTGAGCGGCACCGAGCCCATGGTCTCGCCGGTGCGCCCGTTGACGGCGATGTAGTGCAGGAGCTCGTTCCCGTTGCTCTTGCGCTCGTAGTAGCTGTAAAGCCAGACGGGCAGGTAGGCGGAGATCCAGCGCTCGCCGCGCACGTCGATGTCCTGCTGGCCCCAGCGCACGCCTCGGTCGTAGAAGCCGAGCGTCTCGGCGGCGCGGAAACGCCCGATGTCTTGCGCTTGCAGACGTGCTTCGTCGAACATCGAGTCGATGTCGAGATCGCGTCGCTGCGAAGTGAATCCCGAGAGGTAGTTCGGGTCGTAGCGCACCGCGTTCTTCGTGTCGAACGGCATGATCGAGTTGATGATGTTGTTCGTGTTGCGATCGGTGTGGAAGTCGCGCTTGTCGGCCGCCGACTCGATCGTGAGGTCGTCGATGTAGAGGTCGAATTTGCGGGCCACCTGGAACACGTCGTAGTCGTAGCGCGTCTCCGACCGCTCGTTGTCTCCGCTGCCGACGCGAACCGAGTAGGAGCTGGTCGTGTGCTCGCCGTATCCGGTGAACTCGAGCTCGGCGTTGAAATCGACGATGAGATAAGGCAGGTAGACGCCCACGACGTTTTCGGGGGCGAACTGCGCGATGAACTTCCGGTTCGCGAAGAACTTGCGCTTGCTGGCGAATTCGGAGATCCGGCGGACCGCTTCTGCTTGTGGGAGCGCGAAGGGCAGCACGACGTCGGGCACGGCGCCGTTCTGGATCTGCTGGTTGATGGAGAGTTTGTTGCGGCACCAGTGGCAGCGCGCCTGCACGGCATGGGCGGTGTCGATCGACACTTCTGCGCCGCAGGCGTTGCATTTGAAGCTGACGACCTGGTCGACCCCCGGCACGACATTCCCCGACCCGGAACCGATCTGACGTCCGCGCAGCTCGCTGATGGGCGAGTTGAGATTGAACACTTCGGCGGCGTTCTGCCCGCTCCACGAGAACCGGCAGAACCGGCACACGAGGTTGCTGCTCTTGATGTCGAGAGCGATGTCTGTGGAGCCGCAGCGCGGGCATTTGTTGAGCCCGTCGCCGCGTTCTGAGCCGGTCTGGATGACTTGCGGCCCGTCGTGGCTCTCGTAGGTCACTTGCGGCGCTTCGCCGGGGGCGTACCCCGCGTTGTTCTCCGCGTCGCGCGTGTGCCGCACGTCGTCCCACGTGGTTCCTTGGAACGATTCCGCAGGCGTCTCTTGGGCGGCTTGGTCTGGCGGGATCAAGCCTGCGGTTTGGGCTCCGCCTTGGGGCGGTGGCGGTGGCGGTGGCGGGTACGCGCCTTGGGGCGGTGGCGGTGGCGGGTACGCGCCTTGGGGCGGTGGCTGCGGCGGGTAGTTGGCTTGGGGCGGCGGGTAGCCTGCTGGCGGGTATCCGCCTTGGGGCGGCGGGTACGCGCCTGGCCAGTTGCCACTGTTGTGCGGGCCTGTCATTGCGGACTAGAGCCCGAGCGCCTTGGCCTTGGCGGCGTCGTAATCGGCCTGTGTGATGAGGCCCTGGTCGAGCATGTTCTTGTACTGCGCGAGCTTGGCCACGGGGTCTTCGCTGGCAGGCGCTTGCTGCTGTTGCGGGGAGTCCTGTGCGGGTGCGCCTTGCTGGGGGTAGCCCTGGGCGGGTGCGCCTTGCTGCGGGTAGCCCTGTTGCGGGTAACCCTGGGGGTAGCCTTGTTGCGGGTAGCCCTGCGGGTAGCCTTGCTGCGGGTAGCCCTGGGGGTAGCCTTGTTGCGGGTAGCCCTGTTGCGGCGGCACCTGCTGATACGGCGTCGGTCCGGCGGGTTGCTGCAGGCCGCCCACTGCGCCGCCTGCCGCGTTCAGGCCCATGCCCATCATCGCGATGCCCGGAGCCCCGCCGCCGGACTCGCCCGCGGCCTGGAAGCCGCGTGCGACCGACTGCTGCAGGAAGGAGTTGCCGCGCGAGCCGCTCAATGCGTCAGCCTTCTTGACGTCGGACAGCAGCGCGCGGGTGTCCTCGTCGTACTCGATGGACGCGATCGCCACGTTGACGATGGTGATGCCGCGAGCGCTCTGCCAGTGGTAGCCGTTTTCGACGGCGGCCGAGAGCGACTGGGCGAAGCCGAGCGAGTCGCCCTGGATGCGGGCCATCCGGTTGCCCTTGCTCGGGTCGTTCGTGTAGTGCGAGAACGCGGGCGCGAGCGAGGACACGACCTCGTTGAAGAGCTGGGTGGCGGCGTCGTTCTCGAAATCTGTGAAGTCGAAGACCGCGCCGCCCGGCTGCAGGTACGTGAGGGGGACGAACTGCGCGGCGAAGAGGATCGGGTCGAGGATGCGCATCGTGTAGGTGCCGCGGGTGATCGCGCCGACCTGGGCGCCGAGATAGGCGTCGTCCCAGTAGATCTCCGACTGCGTGCCGAAGCGGTTGTTCGGGATCTCGCGCAGGTTGACGTAGAACACCAGTTGTTGGCTGCCGGGCTGGCCGCCGAACTTGAAACGCTCCCACGACTGTTTGATCAGCGGGCTGACGATACCGTCGCCCGCGAAAATCGACTGCGAGTTGACATCGTTGGAACGCCACTCGTAGCCGCCGGGCTGGGCGATGAAGCCAGTGATCTTGCCGTCCTGGAAGGTGAGCAGCCCAGTGCCCTCGGGGACGACGATCTTCGAGCCGTTGCTGATGATGTTCGACGACCCGTGGACGTTGGACCCCCGGCCCGCGTTTTGGCCGGAGGGCACACCGGGGAAGATCGCCGACGTCGGAGCGACCTGTGGCGGGACGATGAAATCTTTCCACTGGTCGGCCAAGGTTCCGCCGATCGCGCCTGCGAACGCCTGAATGAATCCCACTTTTCCGCTCCTTAGCCTTTCGGGCGACCCGAGAGTGGTCCCCAGACCGCCAAGTATATGGGGTGGCGGGTTTATCGGGTTTATATGGGGTGGCGGGTTCTGGCGCGCGTGGGCCTTCGCTGGGGGACGGTCTGATGATTGCGAGCCTGCTCCGGTCGCGCTATGATCATGAGAGCCCCGTTCTGGGGTTTCGAACTGAATTTCTTTCGGACCTTCGCCCGATCCGCTCCCCGAAAGGCTTGCCCGCCGAAAGGCTTGCCCGCCGAAAGGCTTGCCCGCCGAAAGGCTTGCCCGGGAAATGGCGACGCGAAGACCGCGAACCTCATCAATGATGTATCTGCTCTTCCGCAGTGAGCCGCAGTTCCAGGACGACCTGATCGAGCTCGGGCACATCGCCTGACTTGCCGCATTCCTGTCAGCCACGCGCGAGCGCAGGAAGCGCCGCCGCCCGACATTTTCGGCATGCAGTGGACGAGGAGTCGAGGAGGAAACCTCATGACCACCGTCAAACGGATCACCGATCTGTCCGACTACACCACCGTGCTGCCCTATGCCAGCGAGCTGTTCGGCATTTACCAGCCGCTGCTGGGCTGGAAGTCCAAGCGCATCGCCAAGCGGGTCGCGGACGGCTACCAGGCGGACAAGAGATCGCTCATGGACCGGCTCACCCGCCGATTCGCCGCCGTCGTCGACATCCGGTACGGCGAGGGCGAGCGCGTCAGCATCGCGCTCAAGCCGGGAGTGCTCCAGGGCGTCAAGCAAAGAGCCCACGACAGCGTGCTGCTGGACACGCTGGCGGCAGACCTCCCCGCCGCTGTCGTGCCCGGCCCGGACGTGTGGGCGCAGAAGATCACGCCGACGCGGGTCGAAGCCGTGCTCGGCAAAGACGTCGTCGCGGCGTACACGTCCGCGTACCGGGAGATCCGCAAGGCCGACGGCGGCGACGCGGGCGAGCGGTCGCGGGGGGCGGCATCGGCGCTGGACAGGAAGAACGCGCAGACTGCCGCGTTCGAGCACCAGCTCCAACGCGAGTCCGCGCTGGCGGGGCTCCTGCTCAAGCTTGTCGCGGAGAAGGACTTCGCGGCGCTGGCCGCGCTCTTCTACGCTCCGAGGGACAACATCGAGGAAGCCGAAGACCTCATCCGGCGCGCGAACGCGGCCGACGGCGCGGACGCTCTGCTGAGCATCGGGAACTTCGACCCCCAGGACCGCGTGGGCATCAAGAGCGTGGTGCTCTCGCCCATCAGCGTCGTGCACCTGTTCCGGCAGTATTTCTTCGAGCTGGACACGTTCCTCGGGACGCCCGTCAGCCACGTGTGGCTCAGCCCTGGGTCCAGCGTCGAGCTCGTCGAGGTGCAGACCCGCAGGACGACGGTGGAGCGGACCCTGCAGACGGTGCTGGACACGATACAGAAATCGGAGTCCGCCACGACCGACCGCGACGAGATCTCCGACGCCCTCAAAGAGGACAACAGCCAAGACATCAAGTTCGGCGCGAGCGTCAAAGCGTCCTACGGCCCCATCGAGGCGACGTCCAGTTTCGACTACAACAATTCGCAGAAGCTGGCCCGCGAGGCGACGCACAAGCAGATGCGGGAGAAGACGAGCAAGCTCTCCTCGGAGATCCGCAAGAATTTCACGTCGACGTTCAAGCAGGTCACCGAGTTCACCGACGTCTCAAGCGTCAAGCATGTGATGGCCAACACCGGCAGCGGCCTGATCAACTACGAGCTGCGCCGGAAGATGCGCCAGGTCGGGGTCCAGGTGCAGGACATCGGCACGTACCTGTGCTGGCAGACCTATGTCGACGATCCCGGCAAGACCCTCGGCCTGGCGAGCCTGCTGCATATCGCCAAACCTGCGGACCTGGACGGCATCCCCCACCCGGAGGAGATCCCGCTGCTGCAACCCTTCGCCGACGAGCGGATCGTGACGATCCCGTTCATCTCGATCGAGGGCACCGACGCCGACAACGAGGGCGAGGTCTACGTCGACGGCGTGGAAGCCGACAACTCCGAGTGGTTCGGGACCCTTGAGAAGATCCAGTCTGATTTCCTGCAGGAGTTCGTCGCGGCCAAGGCCAACTACGAGCTGACTGGCGTCGAGTTCGACTCGCAGGGCAAACCGGTGACCGCGTCCCGGAAGGGCCCGATCGCCAACTCCGGCGAGAAGGCGAGTTTCGTCCTGCATCTGAATTCTGCGGATTTCCAAGGCCAGAACAGCCTGACGCTCAAACTCGTCCTGCACTGGTCTCCGCGAGCTGGGGCCAACAGCGACATCGTCGCCAAGAACGAAGCGAATCTGGCGAGCTTCAAAGCCGCTGAAAAGGCCGCCTACGAGCGGGCCTATGTCGAGTCCGTCAAGGAGCGGGTGACGCTGGCGAGCCAGATCACCACGCGAAGCAGCGACGACCTCCGCGAGGAGGAGCGGATTGTGGTGTATCGAACGCTCGTCCAGGACATGCTGCTCAAGGGTGTCGAGCTGCCCGACGACCGGACCAGGCACGTCGCAGCCGAGCTGTTGAACTCCATTTTCGACGTCGACAAGATGCTGTATTTTGTGGCGCCGGAGTGGTGGCGGCCCCGGTTGCACCGCAGCAGCCAGCAACTCGGCCAGGCCTCGGGCCCGCCGCACGATCGAGCCGCGCTCCTTGGCGCCGACATCCGGCCCGCGCTGCGCCAAGGGCTGCTCGCGCACACGTTCAACGCGAACACGAATGCAGCGCCCCCGACGTCCAGCGCGGCGCGAGTCGGCTGGGGCGGCGTCGACGATCCGGCCAGGGACAACTATTTGATCACCGAGTCCTCGGACCCGGCCAAACTGGGAAGCTCGTTGGGCTGGCTGCTGCAGCTCGACGGCGACAATATGCGCAACGCGTTCCTCAACGCGCCGTGGGTGAAGGCGGTCATCCCGGTGCGGCCGGGCCGGGAAGCGGCGGCCATCGACTGGCTCAAAGGCGTGGAGGGCATGAACGGGATCACCGACGACGTGCTGTACCACACCGACAATCCCGCCGAGGTGGACGTGGACGGGCAGCCCCTCGACGGCCAGAAGATGATCGACGTGCTGATGGACCTCGCCGAGAAGGTTCGGCGCAAGTACCAAGAGGGCATCCAGACCGGGACGTTCCCCAAGCCAGGGGAGGTCGCCGACCCGCAGCTGGTGGACGACGAGAACACCGTCACGGCGACGCCGATCGACCGGGTGTACGAGCATGGCTTCTTCCCGCTGCAGGGGAGCTTCCGGGCCGACGTCGCCGGGAACTACGAGATCTTCGACCAATGGGTCGAGATCCTGCCGACCGACCAGATCGTGCCCGTCGAGGTGAAGTACGACCCGCGCAGCGGGCGCATGATCGTGGAGTGACGATCATGGGCAAGCGCGAGATACGGATCAGTATCTTCTACACGGACCTGTACGTCTGGGACTTCATGCGGCGCAAAGCGTTCCTCGAAAGCTTCCTGAAGCAGGCGAACGACTTTTACGGGAAGTACAAGCTCCGGATCGACCCGTTCCCGTTCCCGTGGGACTACACGCTGTACAAGAATGCCTTCGTCCTCTCGACGGGCAAGGGCTTCCAGCCCGACGTGAACCAGGACCAGCTCGCCGCCGACATGAGGGCGGACACTGCGGACCGGGCGGCGCTCCAACAGAAGCTCGCGGATCCCAACCTTACCGTCGGCGAGCGGGCGGAACTCGTTCGACAGGGACAGGAGCTGGACAAACGGGCCCAAGGGCGGATCTGGCAGGGCAGCACGTCCAACGGGGAGTACGACCTGCGCCTCGCCCTCGGAAAGCGTTTCGCGAGCGACAAGACGCTCAAGAGCCGCGAGGCCGAGTTCCGGAAGACGCCGCGACTGGTCATCGTGTTCTGCGAGTTCGTCTCGCTGCAAGTCCACTCGCAAACCAGTTTGGACGCGATAGGCATGTACATCGACGCGCTGAGCCAGTCGGAGAGGAAGCGGTATGCGGCGTACAAGAAGCCGGTCCCCGCCTTCGAGCAGTCGTTCGTGATCATCGATATCTCGGGGGCCTCGTGGCACACGCTGGCCCATGAGATCGCCCACGGCAACGGCCACGCGCACCCGACGTCCTCGTACGGCGGCTATTACGACGGACCGCAAGAATCGATTTACAACTACTTCTCCAGCGGGATGGACCCGTCCAAGGTCGTCCTCGAGGACGCAGACCTCAAGTCCCTGGAGAACGCGTACTTCGTGAGATGAGCCCACGCGCGGGCGCGGGCGACAGGTTTGCGCGCGCCGAAACCCGCATCCCGTTAATATCGAATACCAGTCCACCTCACGAAAGGACGCGAGTGCGTATTTTTATCGTCCACGGGTACAGCGCCGGGGCCGGCGATCATTGGTTCCCCTGGCTCGCCGACGAGCTCCGGAGCAAAGGCCACGAGGTCGAAGTCGTCGGTCTGCCCACGCCTGCCGAGCCGGTCCGGGAGGAATGGGAAAAGGCCCTCGCCTCCCGCGTCGGCCCGGTCGGAGCCGACACGGCCTTCGTCACCCACAGCCTCGGGACGATCACCGTGCTGCGCTACCTCGCGAGCCTCCAAACGCCGTGGCGGGCGGGCGGGCTGGTCCTGGTCTCCGGGTTCACCGGACCGCTCGAAGCGCTCCCGCAATTGGACGAGTATTTGGCCGAGGACCTCGACCCGGCTCCGTTGCGCGACCGCCTCGGCGCGGTCAGCGCCATCTATTCGGACAACGACGAGTACGTCCCGCCCTCGGCCACCCGGAAACTCGCCGAAGCGCTGGGCGCGGCGAGCACTGTTGTCCCCGGCGCGGGGCACTTCCTCGGCGCGGACGGGCACACCGCGCTTCCCGAGGCGCTCGAAGCCGTCCTTGCCATTGCCCGCTGAGCCGGGCCTGGGCCTTCGAGGTTTGCTAGCGCCTGCCCGCGCGGCGGCTCTTACCGGCCCGCGTTGTGGACCAGGTCGATGGCGTACTGGTCGACGAAGGTCCCGGCTCGGGGCTCTCCTCGGCTGCACGCGCCGTCGGACTCGCCCGGGCGTTTGATCCAGAGGTAGGCGTCGGCGTGCTCGCCCGCCGTGTCGGTGGTGGGCTGGGCTCCGAGCGCCCGGCCGTTGGGGTTGCACCAGCTGAGCGGGGAGTCGGGCGCAGGCCCGACGCCGTTGCGCCCGGTGTCGATCACGTAGTGCGAGCCGCCGGTGAGGGCCGAGACCGCTTCGCCGTAGTCGACCTCCTCGTCGGTGGTGAAGAAGTTCGAGGTGTTGAGGCTGAAACCCCGCGCGTGGTCGACGCCGACCGCGTTGAGCCGGGAGGCGATCTCCTCGGCGCCAAGCCAGCGGGAGTTGCCGCCGTCGATGTACACGGCCGCAGCCGGGTCGCGGTTCAGCGCGTCGACGGCGTAGCGGATCAAGCCGAAGCGCTCCTGGCGCTGGTCGGGAGACAGGCAGTCGGCCATGTCGAGCGCGTCGGGCTCGAGGACGATCGCGACGGGCGAAGAGCCCAGGCTGGCCGCGATGCCGTCGATCCACGCCCGGTAGTCCGCTCCTGTCGCGAACCCGCCCGCGGCGAAGCTCCCGCAGTCTCGGTGCGGGATCGCGTAGATCGCCAGGACGGGCATGTTGCCAGCGGCCTGGGCCCCGTTGAGGTAGCCGTTGACCACCGACGAGGAGACGGCCTCGTCGATCCAGAACGCCTGCGGCGTGTTGGCGATGGCAGTCAGCTCCGTGCTCGCCGGATTGGCGTTGGCGGCGCGCAACGCCGCCGACGTGGGATTCACGTAGAGGGAGGCGCCTGCGAGGGGATTGCCCCCGTCGGCCAGGCGCAGCGACGGCTCGGGACCGTCCTGCGCAGCGCCGTCCTGGGCGGTGTTGTCTTGCGCAGCGTTGTCCTGCGCCGGATCGGCGGCGCAATCCGCGCTCGCGACGGCCACGAGGGCCACGAATGGGGAGATCCACCGCGCGACTGCGCCAACGGCTGAGGAAACCACGCTGAAAAGCATAGGGCCACAAGGCGGGAAGCGCGAATCAAGATGGTGTTCTCTCACATGGCGGCAGCCGCGTTGTGGAGGCGGAGGACGCGGTCGAGGCGCTCGGCCCACCACTGGCGGCGCTGCGGGTCGCGCATGTCCCATCGTTCGAGGAGGGCAGGGTCGGGGACCGGGCGGTCGGCGTGGGCGGCGACGCGGCCGCCTCGGGGGTTGCGGTCGTCCTCGGGTTGGAGGAGGTCGCCGGTGAGGAGGGAGCCGGTGCCGAAGCCACAGGCGTAGGGGAGCTCGGGGAGGCTGGCGGCGAGGGCGATTTGGGCGGCGAGCCCGACAGAGGTCTCGACGGCGCTGGAGACGACGACGGGCAGGCCTGCGGCGTGGGCGATCTCCAAGGAGCGCCGCACGCCGCCGAGTGGGGTGCATTTGAGCATGGCGATGTCGGCGGCGCCTGCTTTGGCGACGGCGAGAGGGTCTTCGGCCCGGCGGATGGACTCGTCGGCGCAGATCGGCACGTCGGTCTTCTTGCGCACCTCGGCGAGTTCCTCGATGGTCCAGCAGGGTTGCTCGACGTATTGGAGGCCGCCTGCGGCTTTGTCGAGGAGGGGGAGGTGTTTGAGGGCGGTGTCGACGTCCCATTTGCCGTTGACGTCGATGCGGACGTGCCCACGGGGTCCGAGGGCGTCGCGAACGGCTTCGACGCGGGCGACGTCCTCGGCGAGGGAGTCGGGGTGGTCGGCGACTTTGATCTTGGCGGTGCCGGATCCGGCTTCCCTGGCGCGCCGGTTGGCCTCGTCGGGGCCGACGGCGGGGATGATCGAGTTCACCTGGATCGAGTCGCGGACGGGAGCGGGCCAGTCTTGGAAGGCGGCTTCGAGTGCGGTGCGCAGCCAGGGGAGGGCCTCGTGGTCGTCGTAGTCGCCGAAGGCGCAGAACTCGCCCCAGCCCGATGGCCCCCGGAGCAGGACGCCCTCGCGGACGACAATGCCCCGGAACTTGACGTTCATGGGGACCGAGAAGAAGCGGACATCGGTGAGATCCGAGCGGGAAACGGGCAGCTCGCTGATCGGGGTCATGGTCGCTCCTTCATGCGGTGGCGGTGGTCCGGCGTGTCGAGTCGTCAGGTCGAGCGTAATGTTCGGACGCCTCGCGCCGCCATTCGGAGCGAGTGCCGCGAGGCTGACCTGCGCTTGCGGCTGCGCCAACAGACCGAGGGCAGCGCCGGGGTTTCTGCGCCTCGACTGCGCCCGGCGGGCGCGGACCGCATGTTGTGATAAGGTTTCAGGGTATCCAGACCGGGCGGTAGCGGCGTGTGTCGGGCGTGAGGGAACTCTTTTCCACGCCGATGCGAGATTCGCGCCAACGAGCAGCGAGAGATCGAGGGCTTCCATGTCCTTGGCCTCCGCGCCTGCGCTCCGCCGTTTTAGACCACCGTTTTGTCCATCACTTTTGAAAGCAGCACACGTATGTCCAACCCCACTTTTGCCGACTTAGGCCTTTCCCAGCCGCTCGTCCAGACCTTGGCGCGCCAAGGGGTCACCGAGCCGTTCCCCATCCAGGCCGCGGCGTTGCCCCCGGCGCTCGCAGGCCGGGACGTCCTCGGCCGTGGCCCGACCGGCTCGGGGAAGACACTGACCTTCGGCCTGCCGATGCTCGCCCGCCTCACGGGTGGGAAGAGCGCCCCCCGCAAGCCTCGGGGCCTCGTCCTCGTTCCGACCCGGGAGCTCGCGGCGCAGGTCGCGGCCGCGCTCGCGCCGCTCGCCTCGGCGGTCGGGCTGCGGGTGACGAGCGTCGTCGGCGGGTTGTCCATGCAGCGCCAGTCCGACGAGCTCGCGCGGGGGGTCGACGTGCTCGTCGCGACTCCGGGCCGTCTCGCCGACCACATCGGGCAGCGCTCGGTCTTCCTCGACGAGGTGTCGATCACGGCATTGGACGAGGCCGACCAGATGGCGGACATGGGGTTCTTGCCGCAGGTCGTGAAGATCCTCGACCGGACCCCCGACACCGGGCAGCGCCTGTTGTTCTCGGCGACGTTGGACGGCCAGGTGGACAAGCTCGTCCGCCGCTACCTGAACGATCCCGAGACATGCTCGACGGCTCCGTCCTCGGCGAGCGTCTCGACGATGGAGCACCACATGTTCTTCGTCGGCCAGGAGGAGAAGAAGCAGGTCGTCGCCGAGATCGCGGCGCGCGAGGGGCGCACGATCCTGTTCGTGCGCACCAAGCACGGCGCGGACCGGCTCACCAAACAGCTCCGCGCGGTCGGGGTGGGCGCGGCGGCGATCCACGGCGGCAAGGCGCAGAACAACCGCACCCGCACGCTGGACGCCTTCAAGTCGGGCGAGATCTCGGTCCTCATCGCCACGAACGTTGCGGCGCGCGGCGTCCACATCGACGGCGTTGACCTGGTCGTGCACGTCGACCCGCCCGCAGATCCGAAGGACTACCTGCACCGCGCGGGCCGCACCGCGCGGGCGGGCGAGTCCGGCGTGGTGGTCACGCTGGTGACCCCTGCGGAGCGTCGTGACGCGGAGGCGATGGCGCGGGCCGCGGGCGTCGTCGTCAAGGGCGTGCCGGTCCGGTCGGGAGACGAGGAGCTCGTCCGCGTCAGCGGCGCGCGCCAACCGTCCGGAGTCGCGCTTGCGGCTGTCGCGGTGCCCGTCCCCCAGACACAGCCGCGCAAGCCCGCCCGAGCCCGCGCGGGCGGCAGGCCCGCCGCCGCGCGAGCGCACGGGCCGAAGCGCTCGGCCGAGGCTCAGACCGGCGGAGCGCACGCCGCAGGCCACTCGCATTCCGCCGCCAGCCACTCGCGCGCAGGCGCGCGGCGCTCGCGCACCGGGCGCTGAGCAGGCGGCTCATGGCCTGAGCCGCTGCCGCCCGAGGCGGCGCGGCGCGCGACCGGATTTTGTCGGAGCCAACTGTCATACTCTCCCCATGGGATTCTCCGTGCGGCACGCGCTCGCAGGCTTCGAGGAGCGTGAGTGAGCGGCTTCTACGAGTTTTTCGCGGGCGGCGGGATGGCCCGGGCCGGTCTCGGACCGGGCTGGGACTGCTTGTTCGCCAACGACATCGATCCGAAGAAGGCCGCGAGCTATGCGGCGAACTGGACGGGCGAGCAGTTCCGCACGGCGGATATCAGCACGTTGGCCGCCGCCGACCTGCCGGGCCGCGCCGAGCTGGCGTGGGCTTCGTTCCCATGCCAAGACCTCTCGCTCGCGGGCGCGGGCGCGGGCCTCGGCGGCGAGCGCTCGGGGACGTTCTGGTCGTTCTGGGGCCTGGTCAAAAAGCTCAAAGCCGAGGGGCGCGCCCCTCGGATCGTCGTGTTGGAGAACGTGGTGGGGCTGCTCAGCTCCCACGCGGGCGGAGATTTCGCCGCCGTGTGCTCTGCGATTGCCTCCGCCGGGTACAGCATCGGCGCGCTGGTCGCGGACGCCGCGCGTTTCACGCCGCAGTCCCGGCCGCGTTTGTTCGTAATCGCGGTCTCGAAATCGGCTCCCGTCCCGCGCGGCCTCGTCGCCGGGGAGCCGGATCCGGCGTGGCATCCGCGCGGGCTCGTCCGCGCCCACGCCCGCCTTCCGGAGAACATCCGGCGAGCCTGGAACTGGTGGGCCTTGCCCGAGCCCGCGCCGAGGCGGCACGTCCTCGCGGATCTGGTCGAGGCCGAGCCGACGTCGGTCCAGTGGCACGCCCCCGAGCAGACCGCCCGCCTCCTGGACACGATGAGCCCGATCAATCTCGCGAAGGTCGAAGCCGCGAAGCATGCGGCCTGCCGGTCGGTCGGCACGGTCTACCGAAGGACCAGGGCGGGCTCAGGCGGCGAGAAGGCTGTGCGGGCCGAAGCCCGTTTCGACGGATTGGCGGGATGCTTGCGGACTCCGGCGGGAGGTTCGAGCAGGCAGGTCCTTCTTGTCGTCGAAGGGGGCGAGGTCCGATCCCGGCTGCTCTCCCCGCGCGAGGCAGCCCGGCTGATGGGCCTGCCGGACAGCTATCTCTTGCCGGAGCGCGCCAACGACGCGTACCACCTCCTCGGCGACGGCGTGGTCGTGCCGGTCGTCCGGTTCCTCGCCGAGCACCTTGTCGAGCCGTTGGCGGACTCCCGCGCGGGCGGGGCGAAGAGGACCGCGTGACAGGGGGCTTCCCCGACGGGCTCGACGCGTTCGCGGCAGAACGGGGGTTCAACGGCAAAGGGCCGCTGTGCGTGGCGTTGGTCGTCACCCAGCACGCCAGGGCCGCAGGCTTGCCGCTCGACCCGGACGCGCTGCTCACCGACGGCGGCGGCCAGGTGCTCGGGCTCGGCAGAAGCGCCGTGCAAGCGATCTTGGGCCGCCACGGCCTCACCCGTGTGCTCGCCTCCGAGGGAGGTCGCACGAGCCGGGGCAGCATCGGCAATATGCGCGAGTACGTCGCCTTCCTGAACCGCCAGGCCGCGACGGGAACCGTGGACCTCGACGCGGCCGAGGCGTTCTGGATCCAGCGTGTCCACGCGTTCTTCGCCGCCAAGCCGTTCAAAATCCGCCTCGACGCGTCGCGCGGCTCGCGTGTCGTCGTCCGCGACGTGCTCGAACAGGCGGTGGACCGCCAACGCGCGGCGCCAGGCACGCAGTACGCGGGAGCCGTGCTCCAGCATCTGGTCGGGGCCGTCCTCGACAACGCGCTCGGCCTCGGCGCGGTCGCGCACCACAGTTTTTCGACCTCGGACGCCCAGACCGGGCGTGTCGGCGACTTCCACATCGGGGACGCCGCGATCCACGTGACCACCGCGCCGAGCGAAGCGTTGGTCCGTCGGTGCCGGGAGAACCTCGACGACGGCCTCTCGCCGATCATCGTGACCACAGCGCGGAACCTCGCCGCTGCGGAGGTCTTGGCGGCGAACGCCGGGCTCGAAGAGCGGATCGACATGTTCGAGGTGGAGCAGTTCGTCGCCTCGGACCTCTACCGGCGCGGGAATTTCACGGCCGAAGGGCGCCGAGGGGCGGTGCACGAGATCGTGGCCCGCTACAACCAGATCATCGACGAGCACGAGACCGATCCGAGCCTGAAGATCGAACTCCGGCAGTAGCCGTGCGGTTTCGGGCGTTCCCGTTCCGGCTGCGATTGCGACGCGCAACCAGGCGAAGGGGAACAGCAGCGTCATGCCCGCGTGGCCGAGCAGGCGACAAGAGCCAGAAATGGTCAATAAGGCGTTCTTCCGCGAGGGCGCGCCGAATTTTCGGGCCATGTGTTTTGCGTCAATTTTCCTGACATATTGGACGTGGGCCTGCCTATACTGGCCGAGGGCGCGCCGCCGCGTCGCATGCCCGCCTGCACCATCGAACCCGATCGAACAAGAAGAGGCCGACTATGACGAGCGCGCAGACTTTTCTCATCACCGGCTCGGAGTCCGGGCTGGGCCGAGAGACGGCCATCCAACTCGCCAAGGCAGGGCACCGGGTCGTCGGCGGGACGTTGGACGAGCGCCGCCGCGCCGAGGCGGACGCGGCCTTCGCCGAGGCGGGCGTCTCGGTGGAGACTGTTGTCTTGGACCTGACGAACCCCGACGATATCGCGAAGGCCGTCGAAATCCCGGCGGACGTCCTGATCAACAACGCCGGGTTCGGCGCGCAGGGGCCGATCGTGGAGAGCCCGCTCGAACTGGTCCGGCAGGTGTTCGAGGTCAACGTGTTCGGCACGCTCGCCCTCACCCAGGGCGTGGCCCGCAGGCTGCTCGCGCAGGGCGCCCGAGGGAAGATCGTCATCATCTCCTCGATCGCGGGACTGTTCGTGAGCAAGGGCGCCGGGGCCTACACGGCCAGCAAGTTCGCCCTTGAGGCGGTGGCCGAGGAGCTTCGGCTGGAGCTGGTCCCGCACGGCTTCGAGGTCAATGTGATCAACCCCGGGCCCTTCTCGACCGGGTTCAACGAACGGCTGGTGGGGAACGCGCCCGCGACGACGCTCTTGGCCGACGACGGGTTCGCGGAGGCGTACTCGGGACTGACCGAGGGCCAGTACGACCCGAGCATCGCGGTCGACGCGATCGTGCGGGTGGCCTCGACCCCCGGCTCGCCGTACCGGACGATCGTCCCGGCCGCCGTCGGCGAGCTGGCGAAGGGCTACCAAGAGCAGGTGTGGCACGACCTCGGCGATGTCGTGGCCGTCTAGTCCGCCGCGCAGGCAACACACACCCGGCAAAGGAGGCGGAGGCATGGGCACAGTGCGCGACGCGGTGTACGCGGTGCTGCGAGAGCACGGCGCGACGACGTTCTTCGGCAACCCGGGGTCCAACGAGCTGACGTTCCTCGACGGGCTGCCTGAGGATTTCCGCTACTTCCAGGCGCTCCACGAAGGGGCGGCGGTCTCGATGGCGGACGGCTACGCGCAAGTCAGCGGCAGGCCGGCCGTGGTCAGCCTGCACTCCTCCTCGGGCACCGGCAACGGGATGGGGATGCTGAGCAACGCCTACATCTCGCGCAGCCCGCTCCTGCTCATCGCGGGGCAGCAGGTGCGCGCGACCGTCGGGGCGGACCCCATGCTGGCGATACCGCGCCCCACGGTCCTCACCGCGCCGTTCACCGGCTTCTCGGGCGAGCCGCTGGCCGCCTCGGACGTGCCGAGAATGGTCAAGGAGGCGCTGGTCGACATCGCGCACGGCAGCCGCCTGCCTGCGTTCCTCTCCATTCCGTACGACGATTTCGACGCGCCGTTCGAGGAGCCTGCCGCCCGTGCGCTCGGCCACCGGCCTCGACGCGGCGACCGGCTCGCCGCGGCGGACCTGGCATGGCTGGCCGACCAGCTCCGCTCGGCCGGGCGGCTGGCGCTCGTGGCGGGATCGGACCTCGACGGCGCGGCCGACCAGCGCCAGCTCGTGGAAGTGGTCGAAACATTGGGGGCCGATGTGTGGGCGCCGCCGTCGGGGTACCGGCTCGCCTTCCCCAACCGGCACCCGAGCTTCCGGGGTTCTCTGCCCGCCGCGCAGCGGCAGGTCGCCGAGCTGCTGTCCGGATACGACCTGGTGGTCGTCCTCGGCGCGCCGGTGTTCCGCTACCACCAGCACGTGCCGGGGACGGACATCGGCCTGTTGACCCGGCTCGTCCACATCACCGACGACGCGCGGGCAGCGGGCCGAGCCGCGGTGGGCGAAGCACTGATCGCCGGGCTCGGCCAGATCGTCGCGGACCTCCACGAGGCGCTGGGCGCCGCGCCCGGCGGCGCCACGCAGTGGCAGCCGGTTCCCGAGCCGCCCGCGAGCCCCGGCCCCGCGCTGCTGTCGGAGCAGGTCTTCGCCGCCGTGCGCCGCGCTGTGGCGGACCCGGTGCACGTGCTCGAATCGACCTCGACGGTGCGCCAGTTCTTCGCGCAGGCGGATGTGCGCGCGCCGCGCTCGTATCTTTTCCCCGCGTCCGGCGGGCTGGGCTTCGGCCTCAGCGCGTCGATCGGCGCGCAGCTCGCGGTTCCGGGCCGCCAGGTCGTCGCTCTCATCGGGGACGGGTCGATGAACTACACCGTCTCCGGGCTGTGGACCGCCGCCCGCTTCGGCGTGCCGGTGCTGTTCGTGGTCCTGCGCAACGGCAGCTACCAGGCACTTCGGGACTTCTCGAACCTGTTGGGCACGACGGACGCGGATTATCTCTCGGTGGCAGGGCTCGACTTCGTGCCCATCGCGCGAGGATACGGAGTCGAGGCGCACCAGGTCGCGTCCGCAGGGGAGCTGGAGGAACGGATCCGCGCGTCATTGGGCGAGGACGGACTGGCCTCGGCTCCGCTGCTGCTCCAGGTCGACACCGTGCTGGAGTAGCAGCGACGCGCCATCGCGCGTCCCCGTCGCCCGGTCCGTGGACGGTGTCAGCCCGGTCCACCGGAGATACGCGCGGCGGAACTCGCGCGTGTCGCTGAAGCCGACTTCGGCTGCGATCTCGTTGATCGCCTTCCGCGTCTCGCGGACGAGGGAACGGGCCCGTTGGCAGCGCACCCGGTCGCGCAGGCCGCTGAACCGCTCTCCTGCGGCGGCGAGACGGCGATGCAGGGTGCGTTCGGCGACGTGCAGGCGGTTGGCGATTGCGGCCATCGTCATCGGGCGGCGCAGGTTCTCCCGCAACACCGCCTCGACCACGGCCACGATGTCGTGCGGGGCCTCGTCGGAGCGCAGGAGGCTGCGGCACGCGGCGACGGCGACAGCCTGGTTGGCCGGGTCCCATCGGGGCAAGGGCCGCCGCAATGTCGCGTCGGAGAAGACGAGCCGGTTGGCTCCGGCCCCGAATCGGACCTGGCAGCGGAAGAACTCGGCGTACTCGGCGGCGTAGGACGGGGCGGGGTAGGCGAGCTGCAGGTAGTGCGGCACAGACTCCTCCTCCAGCATGAAGCGCGCGGCGAGGAGCACGCTGCAGAACAGCTCTTCGCAGAGGAAGGGGAGGATGTCCGGCTCCGGCGCGCGCTCGTAGACGCGCAGGGCGGTCTCGCCGTCGAACTCCTCCTTCGCCACGTCCATCAGGCTCCCGGTGGTCTGGTGCAGCTCCAGTCCGAGGTCCAGCGCCTCGCCGAGCGTCGCGGAGGAGCGCATCGCGAGGCCGAGCATGCCGAAGGAGAGGAACACGTCGCGGCGGCCGACCTCGATGCCGAGGGGGACTCCGGGCATGGCGCGGACCGCGCAACGCAAGAAATCGGCGGCTTGGCGGAAGGACACCCGCGTGTCCGGCGCGGTCAACGACAGTTCGGCGAGGCCCGCCCGGGCGAGCCACGGCCGGGAGTCCAGGCCCCGGCGCTCGGCGGCGGCGGCGACGCTGGAGAGCACCGAGGCAGGGATGAGCGCGGCGCGCAGCCGCGGGTCGGCGAGGGTCATCGTGCTCCTCTCGTCCTGCGGGCAGTGTCCGGTTTGCCACCCATTGTGACTATGCTACCCCTGGCGCTGGGCCAGGCCCGTGCGGTTGAATCGACGTCATGGCTGTCGACTTGTCCCACAAGCCGGAGACCCCCGGCGCGTGGGAGTCCCCAGAGCGCTACTGGCCGTCGCTGACGGCGGCCACGCGAGAGCTCGACCCCCCGCTCGGAGTCCTCGAACTGGACGCGCTTGCCCACAACGCGCACGACATGCTTCGCCGAGCAGGCGGCAAGCCGATCCGGGTGGCCTCGAAATCCGTGCGCTCGCGGGCCGTGCTCGACGCGGTGCTCGCGCTGCCCGGATATGCGGGCGTGCTCGCCTACACCCTTCCCGAGGCGCTGTGGCTCGCCCAAGGCGACGCGGAGCATCCGCCCATCGGGGATGTGGTCGTCGGGTACCCGAGCACGGACCGGGCCGCGCTCGGCAGGCTCGCCGGATCCGCCGAACTGGCCGCCAGAGTGACGCTCATGGTCGACTCCGTCGACCAGCTCGACGCGGTGGACCAGGTCGCGGCTCCGCGAGGGCGCGAGGTCGTCCGGGTGTGCCTCGACGTGGACGCCTCGTGGCGCTCGCCCCGCCGCAAGCATGTCGGAGTGCTCCGGTCCCCGGTCCACACGCTGGACGAGGCGCGCGAGCTGGCCGCGAAGATTGTCGCCCGGCCTGGCTTCGCGTTGGTCGGGATCATGGCGTACGAGGCGCAGATCGCGGGTCAGGGCGACGATCTTCACGGCCGGGCGGCACGAACGGCGGTGATCCGCTGGGTGCAGCGCCGCTCGAAGGCCGAGCTGCTCGAGCGCAGGGCGCGCGTGGTCGCCGCCGTGCGCGCGGAGGCCGATCTCGCGTTCGTGAACGGCGGTGGCACCGGATCGCTGGAATACACCTCGTCCGACCCGTCGGTCACCGAGCTCGCGGCGGGGAGCGGGCTGTTCGGCGGCTTGTTGTTCGACTCGTACCGCGCGTTCCGCCCCGCGCCCGCCGCCGCGTTCGCGCTCCCGGTCGTGCGCAAGCCCGCGCCGAGGGCCGCCACGCTGCTCGGCGGCGGCTGGATCGCCTCCGGGCCGCCGGGGGCGGACCGGGTCCCGCTGCCCGTGTGGCCGAGCGGGTTGCGCCTCGTGCCGGGGGAGATGGCGGGCGAGGTGCAGACCCCGGTGGCCGGGGATGGGGCCGAGGGGTTGGCAGTCGGCGACCGGGTGTGGCTGCGCCATGGCAAATCCGGCGAGATCAGCGAGCACGTCGACACGTTCGCCCTGGTGCGCGGCGGAGCCTTGGCGGGCCGGGCGCCCACGTATCGAGGCGAGGGAAAGGTGTTCCTATGAGCGACCGGCTCTGGCAGAACTGGGGGAGGACCCAGTCGGCGCGGCCAAGCGAGATCGTCCGTCCGCTGGACACGGCGCAGGTCTGCGAGGTCGTCGCCAACGCGGCGCGGCGCGGCGCGCGGGTCAAAGCGGTCGGCTCGGGGCACAGCTTCTCCGGGATCGCCGTCGCGCCGGAGATCCTGCTCGACCTTGGCGCGATGGCCGGGCTGGTGGACGCCGACCTGCGGCGCTGCCGTGTCACCGTCGCCGCAGGCACGCCGCTGTGGCAGCTGTCGGGGCTGTTGGCCGAGCGCGGGCTCGCCATGGCGAACATGGGCGACATCGACCGCCAGACGGTGGCGGGCGCGATCGCCACCGGCACGCATGGGACGGGCGGCGCGTTCGGCGGGCTCGCGACGCAGGTCGTCGGGCTCACGCTGGTCACGGGGAGCGGGGAGACGCTCCGCGTCGACGAGGCCGAGCACACGGAGCTGCTCCTGGCGGCCAGGATCGGGCTCGGCGCGCTCGGGGTCCTCGTGGATGTGACCCTCCAATGCGTCCCCGCCTTCCAGCTGCGCGCGCAGGACCAGGCAGAGCCGCTCGCCGACGTCCTGGACGGCTTCGACGAGCGGGTCGCCTCGGCGGACCATTTCGAGTTCTACTGGTTCCCGCACACGCAGGTCGCGCTGACGCGGACGAACACGCGGCTTCCGGCGGGCGCGCCGTTCACGCCGCCGGGCCGGATCTCGCGATGGGCGCGCGACGAGATCCTCAACAACGCCGTCTTCGGGGCGGTCTGCGGCGCCGGGTCGCTCGTGCCCGCCGCCGTCCCGTCCCTCAACCGCGCGGTGGCCAGGCTCGCCGGGAGCAGCGTGCGTGTCGACCGCTCGGACCGCGTGTTCGTCTCGCCCCGCAGGGTCCGCTTCCGCGAGATGGAGTACGCGATCCCGCGCGAGGCCGTGCTGGCGGCGTTCGCCCGGGTGCGGGCACTCCTCGACGGGCGGGGCTGGCGGATCGGCTTCCCGGTCGAGGTGCGCACGGCGGCGGCGGACGAGAACTGGCTGTCCACCGCGCACGGGCGCGAGAGCGCGTACATCGCCGTCCACCGCCATGCGAGGGAGGACCCTGCCGAGTGCTTCGCGGCGGTGGAACAGATCATGCGCGATTACGACGGGCGCCCGCACTGGGGCAAGATGCACAACCGGACGGCAGCCGACCTGCGCGGCAGCTACCCGCGATTCGACGACTTCCTCTCGGCGCGCGAGCGCCTCGACCCGAGCCGGGTCTTCGCCAACGATTACTTGAGCACAGTATTAGGAGACTGAATATGGCCGAAGCCCCCTTGTCCGCCACCGTGTCCGCGTTCACGGACGACGCGCTCGGCGACCTCGACGCGACCGGGGTCGCCGAGCGGATCGCCTCGGGCGAGACCAGCGCCAAGGAATGCGTGGCGGCGGCAATCGCTCGGCTGGAGCGGGCGAACCCCCGACTGAACGCGGTGGAGTTCGAGGACTTCGAGCGGGCGTTGCGCCGGGCTTCGCAGGCCGAGCGGCCGAGCGGCGCGTTCGGCGGCGTGCCGACGGCGGTCAAGAACAACATCCACGTCGCGGGCCTGCCGCTCACGATGGGCTCCGCCGCCATCCCGCCGATCCCGAAGGCCTTCGACGGCCCGTTCGCCAAACAGTTCCTCGACACCGGGGTCATCCCGATCGCGTCCACCTCGCTGCCCGAGTACGGCTGGTCGGCCAGCACGGAGCGGTCCGGAGGATTCGTCACCCGCAATCCCTGGCACACGGATTTCTCCTCCGGCGGCTCCTCGGGCGGCTCGGCCGCGCTCGTCGCCTCGGGCGTGCTGCCGATCGCGCACAGCAACGACGGCGGCGGCTCGATCCGCATCCCCGCTGCGGCCTGCGGCTTGGTCGGGCTCATGGCAAGCAGGGGGCGGCTCCTTGGCGACCCGTCGAGCGACTCGGCCCCGATCAAATTGGTCGTCAACGGGGTGCTGGTGCGCAGCGTCCGCGACTGCGCGCGCTTCTTCGAGGCCGCGGAGCAGTCCTATCGCAATCCTCGGCTGCAGCCGATCGGCAGGGTGGAGGGGCCTGGGGCGCGGAGGCTGCGCGTCGGGGTGTGCGTCGACTCGCCGCTCGCGCCGCCGACGGACCCGCAGACCCGCGCGGCGACCGAGCGCGCCGCCGCGCTGCTCGAGTCGCTCGGCCATGTCGTCGAGCCGTTCTCGCCGCCGCTGCTGTCCTCGTTCAAGACCGATTTCCAGGACTATTGGTCGTTCCTCGCGTTCGCGATCGCGAAAGGGGGGCGGCAGATGTTCGAGGGCTTCGACCCGGACGGGCTCGACCCGCTGACCCTCGGACTGGCCCGGCGGTTCGCGAGGCGCGCGTACCGGGCCCCGTTGTTCCTGGCCCGGCTCGCGGCGGCAGGACGAGTGTATGAGCGCGGCTTCGGCCAGGTGGACGTCATCCTCACCCCAGTGCTCACCCATGTCACGCCGCGCATCGGGTTCCTCACGCCGGACCAGGACCCCGAGGAGCTCTTGGCCAAGCTCAGCGACTACGCCGGGTTCACCCCGCTGCACAACGCGGCGGGCGCCCCGGCGATCTCGCTGCCGCTCGGACGGAGCGCGGAGGGCCTGCCGATCGGGGCGATGTTCAGCGGCAGGCGCGGCAGCGAGCGCATGCTGCTGGAGCTCGCGCACGAGATCGAGCAGGCGCAGCCGTTCTTGAGGCTCGGCGCGGAAGGCTGAGGCCGAAGTTCTGCGCGGCGAGGGCCGAAAAGTCCGCGCAGGTGGCGAGCGGCGATTCCGGGTTGGCCGTTGACGTGCGCCGAGACTCCGCAGAGACTTGTGCCTATGCGCTTGGACTGTAGCTGAGCGGGCGGCGGGCTCGGCCCGTTCGCCCGCGTTCGGGGTGCTCGATCCGTCCAACGCAAAGGCCATGCGCATGTCTGCTCCACAATTCGCCGTCAACGGCCGCTCACTGCGCGAAGCGGGCTCGGGCGGGCTCGAACAGGACGCGGTCGGCTCGTGGGGGGTGTTCGCCCAGGGCCTGGCCGCGGCGGCGCCAAGTGTCGCCATCGCAACCGTCCCGTTCTCGCTCTTCGTCGCGGCGGGCAAGGGCGCCGCGTTGGCGGCGGTCGTCGGGCTGGCGGCAGTCGTCCTGGTCGCGGCCACCATCAGCTTCCAGGCCGGGCGGACGGTGTCCTCCGGATCGCTGGGCACGTACGCGGGCAACGGCCTCGGCCCGGGGTTCGGCTATGCGGCGGGTTTCAGCCTCCTCGTCGGCTACATCGGGTTCGCGACAACGGGGACGCTCGGCGGGGTGCTGTACTTCGAGTCGTTCTTGGAGTCTGTCGGCGTCCGCTCGGAAGCCACGTGGTTCAAGCTCGCGCTGGTCGCGGTCGTCGTCGCGGTCGCCGTCTATCTGCCGTACCGGGGGGTGTCGATCTCGGCCAAGTACGAGCTGGTCTTCGAGGTCGTCGCCGTCGCGCTCATCTTTTTGATCGTCGCGGCCTCGTACACGAGCTACGGATGGCGCCTCGATGTCGAGCAGTTCTCGCCCGCGCATTTGGGCAACAGCTCGACCTTCATCGCCGCCGTCACGGCCGTCGGCTCCTACGCCGGGTTCGAGAGCGTTGCCTCGCTCGGCGCCGAGTCCCGCGACCCGCACCGGACGATCGCCCGCTCCTTGCTGCGCGTGGTCCTGATCATCGGGGCGCTGTACATTGTCGCGACGTATCCGCAGATCCTCCAGTTCCGGGGCGTCGACGGGGACCGCGCGATCCTGCCCCAGGTCGCGGCGAACGCGGGTGTCGGGTGGGCGGTCTACCCGGTCGGCCTCGCGGTGACTGTCGCGTTCGTCGTTTTCGTCACCGCCGTGATCAACTCTGCCTCCCGAGGGCTGTTCACCTTGGCCCGCGAGGGCGCGCTGCCCGCGTTCTTGACCCGGGTCCATCCGTCCCACAAGACTCCGGTCGCGGGCATTTTCCTCATCGGGGCCATCGCCGCCGCCTTCTCCACTACCGCGACGCTCATCTCGGTCGGGCGGCTCGTGTTCGACGTGTACGGCGGCTACGTGGCCAATTGGGGCTTTTTGACGAGCTACCTGCTCGTGGTGGTCGCGACCCCGATCTGGTTGTACCGCATCAGGGCGCTGACCACGGCGAAGCTCGTGGTCTCGGCCACGGCGGCGTTGGCGATCGGCTACGTGGTCCTGAGCAATTTCTATCCGGCGCCCGCGTTCCCGTTCAACGTCTTGCCGCTCATTTTCGCCGCGATCCTCTTCGCGGGCATGTCCCGGTACTGGTACTTGCGGTTGCGCCGCCCCGAGACGGCGGCTCGGATCGGCTCCGTCCAGACGCTCTCCGAGGCGGAGCAGGCACGGCTCGCGGAGCTGGGGATCCTCGAAGTCCTCCGTGCGGGCGGTCGGGAGCCCGCAAGCGGTCCGCCCGGTCCGAAAACGGCCCCCGGCCCACGGCACGACGAAGGAGCGCTGGTCTGATGGCCGTTGCAGCACGAACCGACACGACCGCGTACCGGGGCGTCGGCGACGAGGACTTCCAGACGTGGCGGGCGGCTGCCGAGCGGGCCGCAGCCGAGCTCGCCGCCACCGCGTTGGCCAGGGACCGGGCGAACGAGAACCCGGTCGCGGAGATCGGTCTGCTCCGCGAGAGCGGCCTCTTGTCCTTCGCCGCGCCGCGCGAGCACGGCGGCGCGGGCGGCAGCTTGAGCCAGGCGCTCAAGCTCGGACGGATCGTCGCGGCGGCGGACGGCTCCATCGGCCAACTGCTGCTGTACCACTACTCCAACGGGGTGTGGACCCATATCCTCGGCTCGCCCGAGCAGCGCGAGCGCATCGAGCGGGGCGTCGGCGAGCGAGGCTGGTTCCAGGGGAGCGTCAGCAACCCGCGCGACCCAGGGATCGTCGTCGTCCGAACGGGCGAGGGCTACCGCGTCACCGGGAAGCGGACATTCGCCACCGGGGTCGCCGTCGCCGACCTCGTCACGGTGCTGCTCTACGGCGACGAGCCGGTCAACGCGGTCATTCCCCGCGACCGAGAGGGCCTGAAGTTCAACGACGACTGGGACAACCTCGGGCAGCGCCTCACCGCGAGCGGCAGCGTCGAGTTCGACAATGTGCTGCTGCGCGACGACGAGGTGCTGAGCGGGCTGGCGCGATTCGACGGGGACCGTGAACGGCGCGACGGGCTGCGCACGCTGTTCAGCCAGCTGATTTTCGCGCATCTGTACGTCGGGATCGCCGAAGGCGCGCTCGCCTCGGCGGTCGCCTACGTCCGGGACAAGGGGCGGCCCTGGCCGGAGGCCCAGTCGACGGCGGCGGCCGACGACCCGTACCACCAGCAATTGCTCGGACGGCTGTCGGCGCAGATCGCTGCCGCAGCCGCGCTCGCCGACGCGACGACCCCCGAGTTCGAGCGCTCGCTCGCGGCGGGGGAGCGGCTGGCCGCTGAGGACTGGGGCGGGCTCGCCATCCGCGTGGACCAGGCGAAATCCGTCGCCACCGAGGTCGCGCTCGATGTCACGCACAATATTTACCAAGCCACCGGGGCGCGGTCCACCGCCAACTCCGTCGGGCTGGACATCTACTGGCGCAATGCCCGCACCCACACCACGCACGACCCGCTGCCGTATCGGCAGCGCGAGATCGGCAAGCATCTTTTGACCGGGGAATGGCCCGCGCCGCGCGATATCCGCGCCATCGCGAGGGCCGTCGAGGCCACCCAAGGGGGCGCAGCGCAGGGGAAGGAAGCGCAGGGGAAGGAAGCGCAGGGGAAGGAAGCGCAGGGGAAGGAAGCGCAGGGGAAGGAAGCGCAGGGGAAGCGGCCATGACCGCTCCCGTCGACATCCGGTTCCTCGACGACCCTGCCGAGCGGGAGCGGGCCTTCGCGGTCTTCTGGCGCGCCATGGTCGGGCTCCCGGCGCTCGGCGGGGCGCGCGTCGAGGAGCTGGTCGAACCGGGGCGCTACCTCGGCGCGTTCGAGCGCGGTGCGATCGTCGGCGGCGCGAACTCGTACACCAGTTGGCTCGTGGTCCCCGGCGGCGGCAGGGTCGCGCACGCGGCGGTGACGCACATCGGCGTGCTGCCGACCCACACCCGGCGGGGCATTCTGACCGCTTTGGCGGCCCGGCAGCTCGACGACATCGCGCGGCGGGGCGAGGTCGTGGCGAGCCTGCGCGCCTCGGAAGGGGCGATCTACCGCAGGTTCGGCTACGGCGTTGCCACGACGAGCTCGACATACCGGGTGCGGCGCAGGCGCGCCGCGCCGCATGCGGCGTTCGACCACGGCCCGGTGGAGCTGCTCGACTCGGCAGCTTCTCCAGACCGGTTGGCCGCGATCTACGAACGCGCGTCCTGGACGGGCGCGGTTGCCCGCCCGCCGCAATGGTGGCGGCTGAGGGCGTTGTTCGAAGCCGCGGATCCGGTCACGCCGTACACGGTTGGGCACGCGGACGGGTACGCGCGGTACCGGCCGCTGGGCACGGCGGCATGGTTCGCCAGCGACGAGCGGGTCGTCAAAGTCGACGACCTCGTCGCCCACAGCGACGACGGCTACCGCGCGCTGGTCGGCCATCTGCTCGGCCTCGACCTGGTCGACGTCGTCGAACTGGGCCCGCGCCCGGTCGACGACCCGCTCGGCCACCTGGTCGACGACCCGCGAAGCGTTGCCGTCGTCGGGACGCGCGACGAGACGTGGCTGCGTTTGGTCGACGTCGAGGCCGCCCTCGGCGCGCGCCGGTACGCGGAAGCCCGCCCGGTGGTCGTCGAGGTCGCCGACTCCGTGCTGGAGCGCAACGCGGGCCGGTACATCGTCGGCCCCGACAAGGCCGCGCGCACCAAGGCCGCACCGGAGCTGTCGCTCGACGTGGCCGCGTTGTCGTCGCTGTATCTCGGCGGAGCCACCTGGCGCCAGCTCGTCAGGGCGGGCAGGGCCGTCGAGCGCGAGGCGGGGGCCGCTGTCCGCGCCGACGCCCTGTTCGCCACCGGCTCGCAACCTTTCGCGGGCACCAACTTCTAGGAGCACCCATGTCGCGCCAACTGCACCTGCTCGCTTTCGGCAATGTGCGCTCGGGCGGCGCTTGGCGTTTGCCGGGCGTCGAGAACGGCCCCGAGCACCGGCTGCGCGCATTGGTCAAAACCGCCCAGACCGCCGAGGAAGCCAAGTTCGACGCCATCTTCTTCGCCGACGGGCTGAACTTCGGCCCCGAGGCGACCTGGGCGCACAAGGCCACGGAGGACTTCGAGCCGCTCACGGCCACCTCGTTCCTCGCCGCGGTCACCGAGCGCCTCGGGCTCGTGGTGACCGGGTCCGCGACGTTCCAGCCGCCCTACCACCTCGCCCGCCAGCTGCTCTCGCTCGACCATCTCAGCGCGGGGCGCGCCGGGTGGAACCTCGTCACGAGCTTCGCCAAGGCCGCCGCGTCGAACTTCGGCGACCGGGGCTTCCTGCCGCATGACGAGCGCTACCGGCTCGCGGAGGAGACGCTGCACGTGGTCAGGGAGCTGTGGCATTCCTTCGAGCCCGAAACCGTGGTGGAAGACCGCCGGGCGGGGGTGTACAGCGATATCGCGAAGATCCACGTCGCGGACCACGACGGCGAGTACCACCGGGTGCGAGGGCCGCTCGGCGCCGCGCCGTCGCGCCAAGGCGAGCCGGTGGTCTTCCAAGCAGGGTCGTCCGCGACTGGGAGGGCGTTCGCGGCCAAACACGCGGAAGTGGTGTTCACCGGGCAGACCGACGCCGGTCGGGCCACGAGTTTCGCCGACGCGCTGCGCGCCCAAGCCCGCGCGGCGGGCCGGGCCGTGGTCCCGTTGATCACGCCGTCGCTCGGGGTGGTGGTCGGTTCGACGGACGCGGAGGCCGAGGCCGTCGAGCGGACGGTCTACGAGCATTTCATCCCCGAGTTCCAGGCAGGCTGGCTGCTCGAGGTGGACGTCGACGTGGTCGGCGCGGATTTGGACGGCCCCGTCCCCGCCTCCGCCTTCCCCGAGACCACCGAGACGCATCAGACCGCGTTGGCGGGGTACAAGCACCTCGCCACTGCCGGCAACCCCACCGTGCGGGAATTCTTGTACCGCACGCTCACCGCGTTCGGGGCCCGGTTCGTGGGATCTGCCGAGCGGGTGGCCGACGAGATCGAGCGTTGGTTCGCCCTCGGCGCGGCGGACGGGTTCATCGTCAGCACCTCGGGGCTCCCCGGCCAGTTCGAGCTGTTCGCGGAACAGGTCGTGCCGATCCTGGTCCGCCGGGGCCTCTTCCGCGCCGACTACGAAGGGACGACACTGCGCGAGCACCTCGGGCTGCCGCGGCCCGCGTACACCCGCTCGCGATGGGGCGGCGATATTACCCAAAGATTAGTGCGATGAATCACGAAGTTAGCTTGCTAGGTGCTGCATAACACTGATAATCTCGCTGTATGTCCCGTTACGCCATGCGCGACCGCATTTCGGCTCTCGACCCGGAAACCGACTATGAGGAAATAGCCCGGCTCCTCGTCGCGCACGAGTTCCCCTGGGACACCGTCCAAGCGTTGAGCTTCGCCTTGTTCCGCACCTACGCGGTGCCGTCGATCGGCGACCTGCTCTACGACACCGCCGAGCTGACCAAGCGCACGCAGAAGCGCTACGACGACACGGTGTTGATCCTGGACGCCGTCGTGGAGCACGGCATGGCCTCGGAGGAGGGGCGCATGGCCGTGCGGCGGATGAACCAGATGCACGGGTCGTACGACATCAGCAACGCGGACTTCCTGTACGTGCTGGCGACATTCGTGGTGATGCCGGTGCAGTGGATCAACAGTTACGGCTGGCGGAAGCTGACCGACGTCGAGACGGACGGGATCACGAACTACTACCGGGCGCTGGGCAAGCGGATGAACATCAAGGGGATCCCCGAGACGTACGCCGAGTTCTCGGCGCTGCTCGACTCCTACGAGGCGGCGAACTTCGCCTACACGGAGAAGACTCGCGCGGTGGCGGACGGCACGCTCAACCTGCTCACCGAGCTGCCGCCCAACAAGTACGCGCCGAAGGCGCTCGTGCGCTGGTTCTCGTTCGGGCTGATGGACGACCGCTTGGCCGACGCGTTCCACTACCCCCGGCCCAGCGCGTTCGCCAAGACGGTCGCGGTGGCGGCGCTGCGGCTGCGTTCGGGCTTCGTCCGGCTGCTGCCCCCGCGCAAGCAGCCGTACTACTCCCGGCAGATGCCGTCGGTCCAGAGCTATCCCAATGGGTTCCAGGTGGCGCAGCTCGGCACGTTCCCGTCCTGCCCGGTGCGCCACCAGGACGTCGAGAAGCTCGAATCAGAGCAGGCCGTCTAGGCCGTCTCCGCGCCGCGCGCTAGCGGCGGTACGCGGCCCCAGGATGGCTGAGGGGGAGCAGCGGGCCGTCCGACCCGAGACGCTCTCGCAAGGTGCCGCGCTCGGGCTCCTGCGGCACTCGTCCGCGTTTGCGCAGCTCGGGCACGACGAGCCGGGCGAAGTCGGCGAAGGTGCCCGGCGTGGTGGCGTACGCCAGGTTGAAGCCGTCGACATCGGCCTCGTCGGCCCAGCGCTCCAACTCGTCCGCCACTTCTTCCGGCGAGCCGACGAGGACGGGGCCGCGCCCGCCGATCCCCAGCTCGCCCGCCAGCTCCCTCGTGGTCCAGACCCGGTCCGAGTCCTTGGTGAACGAGGCCAGCGCCGAGCGGTTTGCCTCGGTCTCGACATGGCGGAGCGGCTCGTCGGGGTCCAGATCCGCGAGGTCGACCCCGGTCCAGCCGCCGAACAGCGCCAATGCGCCCGAATGGCTGGCGAACCGGCGGTACTCGTCCAATTTGGCCACGGCGAGGTCGTGGGTCTCGGCGACGACCGGGGTCGCCATGGTGAACACCTTGATGGCGCGGGGGTCGCGCCCCTGCTCGGCGGCGGCCGCGCGCAACGCCCGCACCGGGCCGCGCACGATCTGCGGGGTCGGCCCGGAGACGAACACCGCCTCGGCGTGCGCGGCGGCGAACCGGACGCCGCGCGACGAGGAGCCCGCCTGGAACAACACCGGCGTGCGCTGCGGGGAGGGCTCGCACAAGAACGGCCCCGGCACGGTGAAATACCGGCCCTCATGCCCGATGTCGTGCACCTTCGCCGGGTCGGTGAACACGCCGCGGTCCCGGTCGCGCACCACTGCCGAGTCCTCCCAGGAGCCCTCCCACAGCTTGTAGCAGACCTCGAGGTACTCGTCGGCGACGTCGTAGCGCTCATCGTGCGGGATCTGCGCGTCGAGCCCGAGGTTTCGCGCGGCGCTGTCCAGGTAGGAGGTCACGATGTTCCACGCCACCCGGCCATTGGTGAGGTGGTCGAGCGTCGTGAGCCGCCGGGCGAGGGCATAGGGCTGCTCGTAGGTGAGCGACACGGTGACGCCGAAGCCGAGCGTCTCGGTCACCGCGGCCATCGCGGACACCGCCAGCGTGGGGTCGTTGACCGGGAATTGGGCCGCGTCCGCGACAGCAGCGTCCCGAGAGCCGCCGTACACGTCGTACACGCCCAGCACGTCGGCGAGGAACAGCGCGTCGAACCCGCCGGAGTCCAAGATCTTGGCGAGTTCGGTCCAGTAGCCGAGCTCGCGGTAGCGGTGCCCCTGGTCGTCCGGATGCCGCCACAGCCCCGGCGCCTGGTGCCCGACGCAGGCCATGTCGAAGGCGTTGAGATAGATCCTGGTCACGCGTCCTCCCCGATGCTGTCGCGGTGCGTCTCCCGCGCCGCGAGCGCGGCGGCGAACGTGAGCGCGGCGAGGACGGCGAAATACCCGAGGACGAGTCTCGGCCGCCCGTGGTCGGCGGCGACCAGCGCGGCCGCGACGAGCGGGGCGAACCCGCCCGACAGGACCGCTCCGACCTGGTAGCCGAGCGAGGCGCCGCTGTAGCGCACCCGGGTGTCGAACAACTCCCCGAACCATGCTGCCTGCGGCCCGTACATCGAGTCGTGCACGACATTGACCCCGACCACGATCGCCAGCACGACGGCGAGCTTCGACCCCGTCTCGGCGGCGGCGAAGAACAGCGCGAGGGCGAGCACCCCGGCCACGGCTCCGAACAGGTACGGGGGACGGCGGCCGATCCGGTCGGACAACGCGGCCCAGGCGGGCGTGCTCACGAGCCCGACAGCCGAGGAGACCAAGACCGCGACCAGGCCGATTTGGCTGTCTTTGCCGAACCTGCCTTGCAGATACGTCAGCGAGTACGTGGTCAAAAGGACGAACAGCGCGATCTGGGACAGTCGGAGCCCGGTGGTGAGCAGCACCTCGCGGCGCTGGGTCCGCAGGACCTCCACGACCGGCAGGCGGACCAGCTCGCCGCGCTCGCGCAGCTTGCCGAACACCGCCGCGTCGGCGAGGCGCAGGCGGATCGCCAGCCCGACCGCCACCAGGACGACGCTGGAGAGGAAGGGGATCCGCCAGCCGTAGGCGAGGAATCCCTCGGGGCCGGTCGCGACGCGCACGAGGGCGAAGACCCCGGAGGCGAGGAGCATCCCGGCGGGGGAGCCGAGCTGGGTGAAGCTGCCGAACAGGCCGCGGCGGCCGGGCGGCGCGTGCTCCACGGCGAGCAGCGCGGCTCCGCCCCACTCCGCGCCTGCGGCCAGGCCTTGCAGCACCCGCATCGCCGCGAGCGCCGCCGTGGCGGGCACGCCGACGTCGGCGTAGGTCGGCAGCAGTCCGATGGCCGCAGTGGCGACCCCCATGAGCAGCAGCGCGCCGACGAGCACCGCTTTGCGCCCGACCCGGTCCCCGAGATGCCCGGCGATCACCGCCCCGAGCGGGCGGGCCCCGAACCCGGCGGCATAGGTCGCGAACGCCGCGAGGACGCCCGCCGTCGGCGAGATATTCGGGAAGAACAGCGGCTTGAGGACCAGCGCGGCGGCTGTGGCGTAGAGGTAGAAGTCGTACCACTCGACCGTGGTCCCGACCATGCAGCTCAGCGCGACCGCGCGCAGGCTCGGCCCAGGCTGGTCGGCGGCGCCCGCTGTCGGGGGCCGGATCGCCACATCGGTCTTCATCCTGCTGGATGCTAGAGCGAACCCTGCCGGGCCGGGGTTGTCGAGACCTGCGCGGCCAGACGGCCTGCCGGGCGCCGCCGGGCCGGTCCCGGCGGATTCTCGACGGCTACGGTCAGAGCGATCCAAACTTGCCCGAACGCCGCAGCGCTCGCCCGATGGCTCCGATCCCGCGACCGGCCCCCTTGACCGCGCCTCGGATCGGTGGCCTCATGGACCCATGAGCGAGAGAGACGAAGGGGCGCACGAGAGCCCTGACCAGTCCGAGGGCACTGCGCCGTCTGAGGGCACTGTGCCGTCCGAGGGCACTGCGCCGTCCGAGCACTCTCAGAGCACCGTGCCCGCCGAGGGCACGGTCCTGCCGAGCGGCGCGGTGGTGGGCGGCGCAGGCTCCGACCCGGAGCCCGCCGCAGGCTGGTCGAGGCGGAAAGCGCTCACGGCGGCTGGGCTCGGCGTGGGCGCGCTCGCCGCCCTCGGCGGCGGAGCAGGCTGGTGGTTCTTGCGCAAAGACACTGTCGAGCTGCGCCTCGCCCACGGCGGCGGGGTGTGCGAGGCGCCGCTGTACGTGGCGTACGAGAAAGGGTTCTTCGCCAAGGAGGGGCTCAAAGTGGCCCTGTCGAAAGTCGGCGGCCAGGAAGACACCCATGCGGCGGTCGGATCCGGCAAATACGCGGGCACTCCTGGGATCTTCTTCTCCTGGCTCAAGCCCATCGAGGACGGCCAGAACGTCAAGCTCGTCGCGGGGCTGCACGAGGGGTGCCTCCGGCTGGTGGTGCGCAAGGACGGCCCGATCAAAGCAGTCGGGCAGCTGCGCGGCAAGAAGATCGGGGTGAGCGGGCTGCAGAGCTCCGCGCTCAACTTCTTCTCGCTCGACCTCCTCGAAGCCGGGATCGCCCCCTCGCCAGAGGCGAAACAGGTCGAATGGGTCGTCTACGACGACGACGCGCTGCCGAAAGCGCTGGAGAAGGGCGATATCGACGCCATCGCGGCCTCCGACCCCGTGGCGCTGCTGCCGGTGTCGAGCGGCCAGGCCGTTGTGCTCTCGGACAACAGGCACGGGCACAACGCGGAGCAGTACTGCTGCGCGACGGCGCTCAACGGCGACCTCGTTCGCAAGCAGCCAGACGTGGCCCGCAAGCTCGTCACCGCCTGGGCCGAGGGCAGCAGGTGGATCGGCGAGAGCGAGGCGAACCTGCACGAGACCGCCGACATCGAGGCGAGCCGCAACTACGTCGCGGGCACGCGCGAGCAGATCGAGGGCGCCTTGAGCACCTACAGCTTCCACCCGTCGGCGAAGAAGCTCAAGCCCGCGCTCATCCCTGGGATCGAGAAATTCGCCAAGACCGGCTTTCTGAACCCCGGCACCGATCCCCAGAAGCTGGCCGACAAGGTGTACGGGGATCTGGGACTGGATTGGTAGCCGCCGTCGTCGCTGCGGTCGTGTGGGCCGTCGGCGGCGTGGTCACGGCGGCGGCTCCGGACGCGCTGGCCGTCGACTCGCGGGCCACGGCGTTCCTCACGGCCGCAGCCGGGCTCTTCGCGGCGCTGTCCGCCGTGGCCGTCTGCTCGGCGCGGCTGCGCAGTGTCTTCGCGGCGCGGCTGCGCTCTGCCGCGCCGTGGTCGGCGCTCGTCGGGCTCTGGTTCCTCGGCTGGGAGCTCGCCACCGCCAAGTCGGGGTTGGCGCGTCCGCCGTATTTCGCCGCGCCCCAAGACCTCCTCGCCCAGTTCTGGCGGTACCGGGCGCTTCTGGCGGACAGCTTCGCGAGCTCGCTGCGGCTGCTCGTGCTCGGCTTCTTGCTCGGCGCGGCTGTCGGCGTGCTCACCGGCACGGCGATGGGCTGGTCCAGGCGGACCGACTACTGGCTGCACCCGGTCATCCAGTTCATCGGGCCGGTGCCCGCGCTGGCCTGGGTGCCGATCATCTTCGTCCTGTTCCCGACCTCGTACTCGGGCGCGGTCTTCCTGATCGCGCTGGCGGTGTGGTTCCCGGTCTCCGTATTGACCAGGGCCGGAGTCGCGAGCGTGCCGCGCAGCTACTACGACGTGGCGCAGACCCTCGGCGCGAGCACGGCCTTCCAGATCTTCCGGATCGCGCTGCCGAGCGCCCTGCCCTCGATCTTCACCGGGCTCTTCATGGGGCTCGGCGTCTCGTTCGTGAGTCTGACCGTGGCGGAGAACTTCGGGGTGAACAGCGGGCTTGGCTGGTTCATCCTGTGGCAGAAAGGCTGGTCGGCGTACCCGGCCATGTACGCGGCGATCCTGCTCATGGTGGTGTTCTGCGGCGGCTTGATGACGTTGCTGCTGCGGATCCGGTCGAGGGCGCTGCGCTGGCAGAAGGATTTGGTGCGGTGGTAGGCCAGGCGCTCGACATTGTGGACGTGAGCTTCCAGTACCCGGGGCAGGGCGCCGCCGTGCTCGACCATGTCTCTGTCTCGGCGAAGCCGGGGGAGCTTGTGGCGCTGGTCGGTCCTTCTGGCTGCGGGAAGTCGACGCTGCTGCGGCTGGCCGCCGGGCTGGAGCGCCCGAGCCAGGGCGCCGTGTACGCGGACGGGCGGGTGGTCGGGCGCCCGCACCCGTCCCGCGCGGTGGTCTTCCAGGACCCGACGCTGCTGCCATGGCGCACCGTGCGCGCGAACGTCGCGCTCGGGCCGCAGGCGCGCGGCAGGCAGAAAGAGGAGGCTGCGCTGGTCGACGAGGCGCTCGGCAGGGTGGGCCTCGCCGATTTCGCCGACGCGTTCCCGGCCCAGCTCTCCGGCGGCATGGCGCAGCGGGTGGCGTTGGCTCGGGCGCTGGTCGGGGACCCCGCCGTGCTCCTGATGGACGAGCCGTTCGGGAAATTGGACGCGCTGACCAGGGAGACCATGCAAGACGAGCTGCTCGGCTTGTGGCAGGCCAACAAGTTCACAGTGCTGCTCGTGACCCACGACGTGGACGAGGCGGTGAAGCTCGCCGACCGGGTCGTGGTGTTCTCGCCGCGCCCGGCCAGGACGGTCGGCGAGTTCGCGGCGACCGCTCCGAGGCCGAGGGCCTACGGGGACCCCGACTGGCTCCGGCTGCGCGCGCAGATCCGAGGCGCGCTTAATGCAGAGGGAGCCCGGTGAGCAGCGACTCGGTGTAGAGCGGGACGCGCACGTCGTCCGCGCTCAGGGCCTTCGACTTGAACACCGACGGCACAGGCCGGGGATGGACGGCCGTGAACGGCGCCCGCTCGGAAGCCTTGAGCAGGTCCCGGTCGACCACGAGGCACTGCAGGCCGAAATGATGGCACCAGATGTTCCTCAGCTCGTCGAGCGCTTCGGCGAACCTGTCCGCGTCGTTGCAGTACAGGACGCGCCCGAACGGCTCGGACGGGCTCCGCCACATCTTCTTGAGGATCACGTAGAGCTGCTCCGAGTCGTCGGGGCGGCGGATGAGGAAGTGCTCGCAGTCGAGGTCTTCATGGTCTTTCAAGATGCGCTGGTCCGCGTAGCCGAGCAGGTCGATGATCGTGCTTTTGTCCGAGGTGATCAGATTCTTGCCGCCGCAAGAGGGCGGCACCGGGTCGGGGCTGATCACCAGGACGTCGGTCTCCACGTCCTGGAAGCCGAGCCTCTTGCTGATCTCGTACACCTCCGGGGACGGCGCGCGATGCAAGAAGGTGGCATGCTCGGCGGACAGCGCCAGCTCGAAGAGCCGCACGCCCTCGTCGCGGAGCCCTTCCCGCACATGCCAGCTGTGCAGTTCGCAGAACACGTGCGTCGCTCCTGCGGCCTCGCGTGCGGTGAACATCGTGCCGAGGAATCCGACGACCTCGTCGCCGTCCTCGACGAGATAGCCGAAATGGTCCTCGCCGCCGCCCCACACGGGCCGGAACAGCCGCTCTCGCACGTGCAGCGGCAGGTTCGCGCTGCAGAGCGCCGAGCCGAGGAGCAGTTGATGGACGTGGACGGCGTCTGCGGCAACCGCCTTGCGGACTGTCGTGGACACCGCGTCAGGCGCTTTGTCCGTCGTGGAGCGCGAGGGTGGAGGTCTTCTCCGGCATAGCGCCTCTCTTCGTGGCCGTCGGGCGCGCGTTTCGCGTTGGCTCCGCGCGAGCGCCGAGAATCTGTCACATTCGACCCTAGGCAGGGCAGGGCCCGGCGCACGAGCCGTCTTGCGCGTGGCAGGCTTGGTTGTCTGCGCGCAAGCGGCCTTGACAACCGGGGAGATTTCTGATCCTCCCTCATCCTGTGTGTCTCCCGTGAGTTTGCTGGAGCAAAGGGCTCTGCGACCGGCGAGAGATTACTATGTGCCTTCTATGAATCCACCTGTTGTCATGAAGGCGCTCTGCGCGCTGTCCCTGGTCGGTGTCTTCTGCGGAGCATTGGCCAAGGCCGACCCGGAGCCGGCTCCCGCGCCGCCAGCCGCGACGGGCGATCCCCAGGTCACCTTCTTGCCCCCGCCTCCCGCCCCAGCGCCTGCGCCCGCACCGGCTCCGGCTTCTCCTGCGGACACGCCTGCGCCCGCACCGGCGCCCGCTCCAGCTCCGGCAGACCCGGCCGCTCCGGCTCCGGCGCCTGCCCCCGCACCGGCTCCTGCTCCGGCAGACCCGGCCGCACCGGCTCCTGCGCCCGCACCGGCCCCGGCTCCCGCAGACCCGGCCGCGACCCCGGTCCCGGCGCAGGTCCGCAAGTACGTCGCGTTCGGCGACTCCTACGCGTCGGCGCCGTTCCAGGACCCAGTGGACGACCCGTCGGGATGGTGCCGCCGTTCGTTCAGCAACTACCCGTCGAAAGTCTCGGAAGCCTACGGCCTTGAGCGAGGCACGGCGTTCGTGGACCTCAGCTGCAGCGGCGGCACCACTCCCGGCCTCACCTCCGTGGTGCCCGGCGACCTCGGATGGGGCGGGCAGCCGACGGCTCTGACCGACTCGATCACCCCGGACACGGATTTGGTGACGATCACGATGGGCATGTCGAACGACACCCTCTCCGCAGTGTTGTTCCGAGGCTGCAGCGGAGGGAACTGCCAGGCCAAGGTCGAGGGCACGCCGCAGCTGGCGGACATGGGCGAGTTCATGAAGCGGGTCACGGACACGACCGCGGCGGCGGCGGCGCAAATCCATCAGATCGCGCCGAACGCGAAGGTCCTCTTCGTGGGCTACCTGCGCGCGGGGAGCGCCTGGTGCGACGCCTGGGGCGTGTACAACGCCGACGACGCCGCGTACATCGACGGGCTGCAAGCCCGGACCAACGAGGCGCTCAAGGCCGCCGCCGCGCAAAGCGCGTCGCAGTATGTGGATGTGAACGCGCATGGCGACCACGGGGTCTGCTCCGCCGAGCCATGGGTGCGCGGCGACGGATCCCACTCGGGCGCGCCCATCGCCCTGCACCCCACCCCCGAGGGGCACAACGCCACGGCCGCCGACATCCTGCACGCGCTCGGCCGCCCCTGACCCGGACGCCGCCCCGTGCTGCGCCATGGGGCGATGAGGCCACGGCGGCGGTATAGGCTGCTCGCATGGCAGTGACGCGCGACCGGGGTTTCGTCCAAGTCGACGTGTTCGGGACCGGGACGTGCCTCGGCAACGCACTGGCGGTCGTGCTCGACGGCGACGGGCTCGCCGAGCAAGACATGGCGCGCCTGGCGCGGTGGACCAACCTGTCCGAGACCGCGTTCCTGCTCCCGCCGACGACTTCGCAGGCCGATTACCGGGTGCGGATCTTCACCCGCGTCGGCGAGCTGCCCTTCGCCGGGCATCCGACGCTCGGCGCCGCGCACGCGTGGCTCGAGAGCGGGGGCGCTCCCCGCAGCGCGGGCCGCCTCGTGCAAGAGTGCGGAGTCGGCCTGGTGGAGGTCCGCGAGGACGGCGGGGCATTGGCGTTCGCCGCCCCGCCCACGCTGCGCGGCGGCCCCTTGGACGAGGCGTACCTCGCCGCCCTCGCGTCGGCCTTCGGGATCGAGCGGGACCAGATCGTCGCCCACCAATGGGTCGACAACGGGCCAGGCTGGGCGGTGGTGCGGCTCTCGTCCGCAGACGAGGTGCTCGGGATCGAGCCGGACCTCTCGAAAATCCCCACGGCCAAAATCGGGGTGCTCGGCGCGTACCCGGAGGGAGGGGAGCACGCGTTCGAGATCCGCGCTTTCGCCCCCGCCATGGGCGTGGCCGAGGACCCGGTGACCGGGAGCCTGAACGCCGCCGTTGCGCAATGGCTCATCCGCGCCGGGGAGGCGCCCTCCTCGTTCCGCGTGTCGCAAGGCGCCCGCGTCGGCCGCGCGGGATCGATTCGCGTCAGCGCCGAGCCGGACGGAACGGTCTGGGTCGGCGGCGTGTGCGCCACCCTGATCCAAGGCAGCGTGACGCTCTAAACGGGCGGGTTTCCAGGCGTCGCCCAAGATCGCGTGTTCGCGTCGGGCGGTGGCGTGGCGAGACTGTGAGCTGTGCTTCGGGAGCGATGTGACCTACATTGATGTTCGCTCAAAGATTGCTGTGAACTGGATATTTTTTGAAATGACAGCCCCGTCACGGGGCAATAAGTGATTCTCTGTTAGCCTGGCAAGTGACTCCTCGTTAACATGCGCGGAGCCCAACCCGACAGCCTATGGAGGTGCCGTGGCGGAACTCGCTGGGATTGTTGCCGATCTCGTCGCCGAGGGCGAGGCCGTCGACGGCCTGGTCTCGGACCTCGCGCCCGAGGGCTGGCATGCCCCGACGCCGTCCGAGGGGTGGACTGTCGCGCACCAGATCGGCCATCTGGCGTGGACCGACGACATCGCGCTGTTGAGCGTCACGGACCCGGAGGGGTTCGCCCGGACGGCCATGGAGAAGGCGGACCGGGCGGCCACGCTGGTGGACGACGGCGCCGCCGAATACGCGGCGCGGCCCCACGGCGAGCTCCTCGAATCCTGGCGGCGCGGGCGCGAAGCCCTCGCCCAACAGCTCCTCGTGGTCCCGGAGAAGGCGAAGCTGCAATGGTTCGGCCCGCCGATGAGCCCGGCCTCGATGGCCACTGCGCGGCTCATGGAGACATGGGCGCACGGACTGGACGTCGCCGACGCGGTCGGCGCGCCGTGGCCCGCGACGAGCAGGATCAAGCATGTCGCGCACATCGGCGTGCGCGCGCGGAACTTCGCCTTCGCGGTCAACGGCCTGACCCCTCCGTCGGAGGAGTTCCGGGTCGAGCTCGCCGCGCCGGACGGAGGCGTGTGGGCATGGGGGCCCGAGGGGGCCGGGCAACGGGTCTCCGGCTCCGCGCTCGACTTCTGCTACCTGGTCTGCCAACGCCGCGCGCCAGGCGCGCTCGACGTGGTCGCGGAGGGCGCGGACGCGGCCCAGTGGCTCGCCGTCGCCCAAGCTTTCGCGGGACCGCCCGGATCGAGGAGAGCAGCATGAGCGGCGGCATTGTGCGGATCGGCAACGCCTCCGGCTTCTACGGCGACCGGTTCGCCGCCGTGCGCGAGATGCTGACCGGCGGGGAGCTGGACGTGCTCACCGGCGACTACCTGGCCGAGCTGACCATGCTCATCCTCGGCCGCGACCGGCTCAAAGACCCGGGCCTCGGCTATGCGAAGACGTTCCTCCGGCAGATGGAGGAGGGCCTCGGGCTGGCGCTGGAGCGCGGGGTGAAGGTCGTCGTCAACGCGGGCGGCTTGAATCCGAAAGGGCTCGCGGACAAGCTCGGCGAGCTGGCGGGCAGGCTCGGCCTCGACGCGAAGATCGCGCATGTGCGGGGCGACGACCTCGTGGGGAGGTCGGGCGAGCTCGGCTTTGGCTCGCCCGCCGCCGCGAACGCCTATCTCGGCGCGTTCGGGATCGTGGAGGGCCTCGCGGCGGGGGCGGACGTCGTGGTGACCGGCCGGATCACCGACGCCTCCCTCGTGGTCGGCCCCGCCGCGTGGCGCTTCGGCTGGGCTCGGACCGACTACGACCGGCTCGCGGGCGCGGTGGTCGCGGGCCACCTCGTCGAATGCGGGACCCAGGTCACCGGCGGCAACTACGCCTTCTTCAAGGAGATCGCGGACCTCGGCCACGCGGGCTTCCCCATCGCGGAGATCGCCGCCGACGGCACGAGCGTCATCACCAAGCACGCCGGGACCGGCGGCGCGGTGACCGTTGGGACGGTGACCGCGCAACTGCTCTACGAGATCCAAGGCGCGCGCTACGCGGGCCCCGACGTCACCACCCGGCTCGACACGGTGCAGCTCGCCAAGGACGGCCCCGACCGGGTCCGGGTCTCGGGGACGAAGGGGGAGCCGCCCCCCGAGAAGCTCAAGGTCTCGCTCAACACCATCGGCGGCTTCCGCAACGAGATGACCTTCATCCTCACCGGCCTCGACATCGAGGAGAAGGCCGAGCTGGCGCGCAGCCAGCTCGAGCCGCTCCTCGCCAAGCGCCCCGCCGAGGTGGTCTGGGACCTCGCCCGCGTCGACCGCCCCGACGCCCCGACCCAGCAGCAGGCCAGCGCCCTGCTGCAATGCGTCGTGCGCGACTTCGACCCGGACAAGGTCGGCAGGCAGTTCTCCAGCGCCGCCGTTGAGCTGGCGCTGGCGAGCTACCCCGGCTTCTCGCTCACCACCCCGCCCGGCGCGGGCTCCCCGTACGGGGTGTTCACGGCAGGGTTCGTGCCCCAGTCGGAGGTCCCGCACGAGGCGGTCCTGCCGGACGGCTCGGTGGTCCCGGTCCCGCCGGCGCCACAGGCGCAGGAGCTCGCGGAAGTCCCCGAGCCCGCCGTGCCCGCCCATGCGGCCACGGGCGCGACGCGCCGCCGCGCGCTCGGCGCGATCGCGGGGGCGCGCAGCGGCGACAAGGGCGGCTCCGCGAACATCGGGGTCTGGGCGAGGACCCCCGAGCAGTTCTCGTGGCTCGTCGGCGAGCTGACCGTCGAGAAGCTCAAGGAGCTGCTGCCCGAGGCTGCGGGCCTCGTCGTCCGCAGGCATGTGCTCCCGAACCTGCGCGCGATCAACTTCGTCATCGAGGAGATCCTCGGGCGCGGCGTCGCGGAGCAGGCCCGGTTCGACCCGCAGGCGAAGGGCCTCGGCGAATGGCTGCGCTCGCGCGAGCTGGCCATCCCAGAATCGCTGCTCGGTCCGGAGGAGCTGCTGTGAGCATATGGACAAGCCCCGAGCGCCTCGCGCTGCGCGAGACGGTGCGCGCCTTCGCCGAGCGCGAGGTCCTGCCGAACGCCGAGGCGTGGGAGCGGGCGGGCGAGCTGCCGAGGGAGCTGCACCGCAAGGCCGGGGCGCTGGGCCTGCTGGGCCTTTCTTTCCCCGAGTCGGCGGGCGGCGAGGGCGGGAGCAGCGCGGACGCGCTCATCGCCTGCGAGGCGCTGCACGAGGCCGGGGCGCCTGGCGGGCTCTTCGCCTCCCTCTTCACCTGCGGCATCGCGGTCCCGCACATCGTCGCCTCCGGGGACGAGCGGCTCATCGAGCGGTACGTGCGCCCCACGCTCGCGGGCGAGCTGATCGGCTCGCTCGCCATCACCGAGCCGGGCGGCGGCTCGGACGTCGGCCACCTGACCACCTCCGCGCGCCGGGACGGGGACCATTACGTCGTCAACGGCGCGAAGACCTACATCACCTCCGGGGTCCGCGCCGACTACGTGGTGACCGCCGTGCGCACCGGCGGCGAGGGGGCGGGCGGCGTCTCGCTCCTCGTCGTGGACAAACAGACGCCGGGGTTCACGGTCAGCCGCAAGCTCGACAAGCTCGGCTGGCGCTGCTCGGACACCGCCGAGCTGTCCTACGTCGACGTCCGGGTGCCCGCCGAGAACCTGGTCGGCGCGGAGAACACCGGCTTCGCGCAGATCGCGGGCGCGTTCGTCTCGGAGCGGGTGAACCTCGCGGGCCAGGCGTACGCGTCGGCGCAGCGCTGCCTGGACATCACCGCGCAGTGGTGCCGCGACCGGCACACCTTCGGCAGGCCGCTCATCAGCCGCCAAGGCGTGCAGAACACCCTGGCCGAGATGGCGCGGCGGATCGATGTCGCCAGGGTCTACACCCGGCACGTCGTCGAGCAGGAGCTGGCCGGGAACAAGGACCTCGTCGCCCAGGTCTGCTTCGCCAAGAACACCGCCGTGGAGGCGGGCGAATGGGTCGCGAACCAAGCGGTCCAGCTGTTCGGCGGGCTCGGCTACATGGCGGAGAGCGAGGTCGAGCGCCAGTACCGGGACATGCGCATCCTCGGCATCGGCGGGGGCACGACGGAGATTCTGACGACGTTGGCAGCGAGAAGATTGGGATACACCGCATGACAGGAGCACGACGAGGCACGAGGAGTGCGACCAGATGACACTGTTGCGCTCCGCGCTGGACACCGCCGCCCCGGCGTACAAAGAGTCCGCCGAGGCGATGCTGGAGAAGCTCGCCGAGCTCTCCGCAGAGCAGGCCAAGGCCCTCGTCGCGGGCGGCGAGGACAAAATAGCCCGGCACCGCAAGCGCGGCAAGCTCACGATCCGCGAGCGCATCGAGTCGATCCTCGACCCGGACACCCCGTTCCTCGAGCTCTGCCCGTACGCGGCATGGGGCACCGACAACCCGATCGGGGCCTCCTACGTCTTCGGGATCGGCCGGGTCGAGGGCGTGGAGTGCGTCATCGGCGGCAACGACCCGACCGTGCGCGGCGGCACCACGAACGCGTGGACGGTGCGCAAGGGCTTCCGCGCGTACGAGATCGCCGCGCAGAACCGGATGCCGCTCATCTCCATGGTCGAGTCGGGCGGGGCCGACTTGCCGAGCCAGAAGGAAGTCTTCATCCCCGGCGGGCGCATGTTCCGCGACATCACGCGCCTGTCCGCCGAACGGATCCCGACGATCTCGCTCGTCTTCGGCAACTCCACCGCGGGCGGCGCGTACGTGCCGGGGATGAGCGACCACGTCGTGATGATCAAAGAGCGCTCGAAAGTCTTCCTCGGCGGGCCGCCGCTGGTGAAGATGGCGACCGGTGAGGAATCGGGCGAGGAGGAGCTCGGCGGCGCCCAGATGCACGCGCAAATCTCCGGCCTCGCCGACTACTACGCGCAGGACGAGCTCGACGCGCTGCGCATCGGGCGGCGCATCGTGGCGCGGCTGAATTGGCGCAAGCAAGGGCCGCTGCCGCAGGCCGCGCCCGCCGCGCCGCGCTACGACGCGGAAGAGCTGCTCGGGGTCGTGCCCTCGGACCTCAAGATCCCGTTCGACCCGCGCGAGGTGATCGCCCGGTTCGCGGACGACTCCGACTTCGACGAGTTCAAGCCCGACTTCGGCTCCAGCCTGGTGACCGGCTGGGCCCGGGTCTTCGGCTACCCGGTCGGGATCCTGGCCAACGCGCGGGGCGTGCTGTTCTCCGCCGAGTCGCAGAAGGCGACGCAGTTCATCCAGCTCGCGAACCAATTCGACACCCCGCTCCTGTTTCTGCACAACACCACCGGCTACATGGTCGGCAAGGAGTACGAGCAGCGCGGCATCGTCAAGCACGGCTCGATGATGATCAACGCCGTCTCGAACTCGAAGGTCCCGCACATCTCCCTGCTCATGGGCGCTTCCTATGGCGCCGGGCACTACGGCATGTGCGGGCGGGCGTTCGACCCGCGTTTCCTCTTCGCCTGGCCGAGCGCGAAATGCGCGGTCATGGGCGGCGCGCAGCTCGCGGGCGTGGTGTCGATCGTCTCCCGCGCGGCGGCCGAGGCGCGGGGCCAGGTGGTGGACGAAGCCTTCGACGAGGCGATGCGCACCGCCATCGAGTCGCAGATCGAGGCCGAGTCCCTGCCGCTCTTCTTGTCCGGGCGGCTCTTCGACGACGGCGTCATCGACCCCCGCGACACACGAACGGTGCTGGGCCTGTGCTTGTCAGCTATCCACGGAGCCCCGGTCGAGGGCGCCCGTGGCTACGGAATCTTCAGGATGTGACGGTGTCTCAAGATATGAACAGGGAAATTACGTCTGTATTGGTCGCGAACCGGGGCGAGATCGCCCGCCGCGTCTTCCACACCTGTCGCCGATTGGGCCTCGCCACTGTGGCGGTGTTCGCGGACGCGGACGCGGCGAGCCCGCACGTTCGTGAGGCGGACGCCGCCGTGCGCCTGCCCGGCAACACGCCCGCCGAGACGTATCTGCGCGGCGATCTGGTGATCGCGGCGGCGAAGGCCGCGGGGGCGGACGCGATCCATCCCGGATACGGCTTCCTCTCCGAGAACGCGGGCTTCGCGCAAGCGGTGCTGGACGCGGGCCTCGTGTGGATCGGGCCGCAGCCGAAGGCCGTCGAGCTGATGGGCTCGAAGGTCCGGGCGAAAGAGCTCATGGCCGAGGCAGGCGTGCCGGTCTTCACGAACCTCGACCCGGCCAAGGTGTCCGCGAGCGACTTCCCGGTGCTGGTCAAGGCCAGCGCGGGCGGCGGCGGGCGCGGCATGCGGATCGTGCGCGAGCCGGGCGGGCTCGCCGCAGCAGTCGAAGCGGCCTCGGCGGAGGCGCTGTCCGCGTTCGGCTCGGGCGAGGTGTTCTGCGAGCCCTATTTGGAGACCGCGCACCACATCGAGGTCCAGGTCATGGCCGACAAGCACGGCACGGTGTGGGCCGTCGGCGAACGGGAGTGCTCGATCCAGCGCCGACATCAGAAGGTGGTGGAGGAGGCCCCGGCCCCGTTGGTCGAACGGATCGGCCCGGACTTGCGGGCCAGGCTCTTCGATGCGGCCCGCGCGGCGGCGAAGGCCATCGACTACGAAGGGGCCGGGACGGTCGAGTTCCTCGTGTCGGACGCGGGCGACGTGCGCTTTTTGGAGATGAACACGCGCCTGCAGGTCGAGCACCCGGTCACCGAGGCGACGACCGGGCTCGACCTGGTCGAGCTGCAACTGCGCGTCGCGGACGGCGGTCGGCTCGACCCCGAGCCGCCGGCTTCGCGCGGCCACGCGATCGAGGTCCGCCTGTACGCCGAGGACCCCTCGGCCGATTGGCGGCCGCAGACCGGACGTTTGCGCGCGTTCGAGATCGACGGCGCCGTGTTCGGCGGTGCTCATGCCTCAACCGCCGGCGGGCTGGCCTCTCCGCCGAACGGCGGTTTGCGACTCGACTCCGGCTTCGAGTCCGGCTCGGAGGTGAGCCCGTATTACGACGCGATGCTCGCCAAGGTCATCGCGTACGCCCCCACCAGGGAAGAGGCGGCCCGGGCGCTGGGCGGGGCGCTGCGCCGCGCACGAGTGCACGGCGTTGTGACCAACCGGGACCTCTTGGTGAACATCCTCGCCGAGCCGGAGTTCCGGGCAGGCCGCACCGACACCGCCTATCTCGACCGGATCGGCCTCGACCGGCTCGCCGCGCCGGTCGCGGGCGACGCGGCCCGCGTCCTTTCGGCGCTCGCCGCCGCAGTCGCGGACGCCAAAGCCAACCAGGCTGCGGACCCGCTCCTCGCGGCCCTGCCGAGCGGATGGCGCAACGTCCCGTCCGCCGAGGCGCGCAAGGTGTTCGAGACCGCGCACGGCGAGGAGCTGGTCGCGACGTACCGGTTCGAGCGCGGCGTGTTCGCCTCGCTCGAACACCCGGATGTCTCGCTCGTCTCCGCCAGCGAAGCCGAGGTGGTGTTCGAAGCCGCCGGGGTGCGCCGTCGCTTCGTGGTGTCCCGCGACAATGCGGCGTTCGACGTGGACTCCTCGCTCGGCTCGGTGTCGCTGCGCCTGCTGCCCCGGTTCGTCGACCCTGCGGACCAGGTCGCGGAAGGGTCGCTTGTCGCGCCCATGCCGGGGTCGGTCGTCAAGCTCGGAGCGCAGGTCGGGGAGAGCGTCGTCGCCGGGCAGACGATCCTCTGGCTCGAAGCGATGAAAATGCAGCACGCGATCAATTCGCCTGCGGACGGGACGCTTGTGGAGCTCGATGTCGCGGTTGGCGACCAGGTCAACCAGGGCGCGGTCCTTGCCGTGGTCCAGGAGGTGGGGGAGTGATGCGCGGGTCGGGGAGAGCGTTGTCGCCGGGCAGGCGGTCCTCTGGCTCGAAGCGATACGGAGTTGCGGTGCACGCGATCAATTCGCTTGCGG
>NZ_JBOFQF010000018.1:0-78634 GCF_051660745.1 Segniliparus sp.
ACGGAGATCTACGAGAAGTTGAAGAAGGCGGCGGCGAAGTACACGGCGACCGACCAGGACGAGGCGGGCAAGCACAAGGGCACCGACACCGGGACCGGCACAGACACGACTGGCAAGGGCGCCGACACGGGCACGAGCACGACAGACCCGAGCAGCAAGATCGACACCAGCAAGGTCACGTACGACAAGGTGAACGGGTCGGGTTCTGTCGACAGCTATATCAGCCAGGCGCTCGACAAGAACGGGATCACCGACCCGACGGCCCGCAAGAACTGGACCGAGGGCTACAAGACCTTGATCAGCCGCGAGTCGTCCGGCAACGTGATGGCGGTCAACACTACCGACAGCAACGCGACGTCGTCGTCCGTGATCGTGGGCGATGGCAACACGGCGAACTGCTCGCGCGGCCTGGCCCAGTGCATCCCCAGCACCTTCGCGGCGTACCACGTTGCGGGCACGTCGAGCAATATCTACGACCCGGTGGCGAACATCGCGGCCTCGATGAACTACAGCATGGGGCATTACGGGGTCTCGAAAGACGGCAGCGACCTCACCTCCAAAGTCCAACAGGCCGATTCCGGCCGGGGCGCGAAGGGTTATTGAGCCTCTCTCGCGCGCGAATGGCGCCCGCCATATGGCGGGCGCCATTCGCGCGGGACTCCCTTTTCACCAGGCCCGGGGGCCTCACGGTTCAGGGCGATATCGAGCAGCGCTAGGACCGGGCGAGGCTCCCCTTGATCACGAGCCAGAACGGTTGGCCATCGTCGGAGGCGACACAGGCGAACCGGCCCCATGAGCCCGCTGGCACCGCGATGGAGCGCAGATTTGCGATTTTGTTGAAGGTCGGAGAGCTTCCCGTCGCAGTGTTCACGGTGACGGTGGCCGAGCCGACGTTGTTGACCTGATGCCAGTCGCCGAGCCGGGATGTGGCGGGGTCGATGATGGTCAGGGCGCGGTTCGACGACTCGCCCCAGGTGGCATGTCCGATCCAGTTGGGGTCCAGCTGGGCGGAATACCCCGCGGGGTGCGAGCGCTCTGCGAACGGCCCGACCCAGATGCCGCCGTCGCCGGTGGTGACTTCCATGCCGCCGGAATAGCCGGACAGGGACATGCCCCGGGTTCCGCTGTTCGTGTCGAACCAGACGCCGGTTCCCTCTGCTCCGACGATGCGCTCGCGTTGGCCGCTGATCTGCGTCGACGACGAGTTGGCGTCGAAATCTGTGCGGATCGTGTTCATGGAGGCCACCTGCACGAAGGAGCAGCCGCGCAGCACGACGTCGTTGCCGCTGCGCTGAGCAGGCACTTCGCCAAGGGTGATCAGCACGCTGTTCGCTCCGTCGGCGTAGACGGCCGCGGTGGCGACTCCTTCGAGGTCGGCCTGCTGGATGCTGCAGTTGCGGACGGACGCTGTGCCGCCTTGGCGGGTGATCTCGAGGTTCGCGAAGCCCCACGACACCAGATTGAGCGAGCCGGTTCCGGTCGCCGCGACAGCCCCGCTGGTGATATCCGGCTTGAGGGTGATGGTGTTGCCAGACACCGAGGCCACCAGGTAGGTGGTGTTGGCGGCAAAGCCGCTGCCTGCGGCGCTGAACGAGACCGGCATATTGACGGCGAACTGCGTCCCGTCAGGGACTCCGACGGCGCTCGAGCCGCTCGTGGTGTTGGCGGTGGCCGACAGCTGGGCGGACTTGAACTGGTTGACTTGGATTCTGTTGATATACAGCTCGTTCAGCGACCCGTCCGTGGAGCCGCCGTCGAAGACGATGCCCCGGCACAATCGCTGGTCGCGGCCGTCGCGGGCGACCATGTGGAACAATTCGTTGAACGTGGAGTTGCCGCACATCAGCACTGCTTGGGGCAGGTCGTTGCCGTAGAACTGGCCGTTCTGGCAGGTCCAGGTTTTGATGTTGTCGAAGGAGCAGTGCTGGAAGTTGACGATCCGCACGCCCCATTGCGAGCAGTTCTTGATGTACAGGTCGGCGAACTCGCCCCACACCGGGCCCATGATGTTCTTCGCGCCGAAGCTCAGGCCGTTGGTGAAGTTGTCGATGGCGAAGCCCCGCACGCCTGCATTGCTGATCTGCGTGTTTCCTAGTTGGGTTGGGATAGTGGGGGGCGCGGTGGGGTTGGCTTCGAACGCCGCGAAGGCGCCGCTGCCGACGAGGATGGTTCCGCCGGAGAAGTTCGGCTCCATATCGGCCAGATACGGGCCCACCGACGGGTCGGCGGGGAGCAGCGTCGGAGCTGTTCCCTGGTAGAGCACCCCGGAGACCAGCGGCAGCGGCGCTGTCAGCGTGACCGATCCGGGACCGACCAGCACGGTGCCGCCGCCTGCTGCGGATGCGGCGGACACTGCGGCGCGGATAGCGGTCTCATTTGGCGCGGTCGGATAGAAGCCCGCAGGTGTTGTCATCGTTTCACCATGTTTTCTTAGTAGTTTGCTTAAGGAGCGGACTTCGACGTTCCGAGCATCGACGAGCCGTCCCCGGTTTCCCGGACTGGTTCTTCGGGATCACGCCCTGGTGGCCTCTTTCGGCAGCTTGCGGAGGCGCCGATACCGGCGTGCCCCTAGCGGATGCCCGGGATAGGCTGTTGCGAATCGCAGGATGCGCGTGAGGTGCAGGTCGAGCGACAGCATCGTCGGCACGATCTGAGACATGTCTTTGATCAAGCGTGGCGCGATGTACGCGGTCTTGAGCGACATGTTCCGCCCTAAGGCGTGACGCGGCTTGACATCGCGCAGCGAGAGCATCTGCAAGATGCGTCCGGCGGTGTCGGGGCGCTTGAGCATCGTCTGGCCCAGCGCGTTGAACCAGGTGTACGCGATCTCGGCGTCCCCCATGAAGTGCGAGGCGAAGTACATCTCAAAGGAGTCGGCGTCCCGCCAGCGCCACCACTCGAGCAGTTCGCGCTCGATGTCTCCGCCGCCCAAGCCTCTGACGATTCCTTCCGCCAGCTGCTCGCCGTGGCGGAACGCGTCCGCCATGCCTTGCCCCAGCGCAGGATCCTTGAAATGGCCGGCGTCGCCGAGCAGCGCCCAGCCTGGGCCGACCGGGGTCCGGAAGTACCCGTGCCACCGCCGATACATTCGCAGTGGTCCGACGCGGGTCGCGCCGAGCACGGCGTCGACGAGTTCCGGGCACATGGACAGGGCGTCGTCGAAATTCGTCTGACGATCGGCCAGGACCGCGTCGGCGCTGCTCATCGGGAAGCCCAACTGCACGTTGTAGAGGCCGTTGTCCAAACGCGGGGCGACGATGTTGCATCCGTTCTTGACCCCGAAGACGAGGTCGAATTTCGGGTTCGCCCCCTCGAAGAAGGACCACATCGGGATGTAGTTGCCGGGAATGGTGAGGTATTCTTCGGCGCCCACCGCCTTGCTCACCGTCGAATGCGCGCCATCGGCCCCGATCACCAGGTCGGCGTGCACCGGCCCGGACGAGGTGGCGACGCCCGCTACTCGGCCGTCGTCGATGAGGACGCCGTCGACGGGGCAGCCCAGGCGGACATCGGCTCCCGCCTTCGCGGCGTGCTCGGCGAGGACGTTGTCGAGCACCTCGCGCCGGATCCCGAGCGTGGTGCCCAAAATTTCGGTGTCCATTTGCGATGGGATGGCCACGTCGTTGACGCGGAACTGCATCGTGCGCAGCCGGGTGGCGCCCGCCGCCAGCACATCGTCGAGGACGCCGAGGCGTTCCAGCACTGCTGTTCCGCTGGCGGTGAACAGGTGCGTGGACGGTTTGTCGCCGAGGGCGCCTGTCTTCTCCGCGACGCACACGCTCAGTCCCTGCCGGGCCAGCTGCATCGCCAGCGTGGACCCCGCGCAGCGGGCTCCGACCACGACGACGTCGAACTTGTCCATGCCGACCTCCTGGGTCTGGGTCTGGTTGTTGTCTGGAGCAGGGTTCATATCGCTCCCTAGCCCCGGGTGGGGGATCGTCTGGTCACGCGGTAGGGCGTGCCCGTCGGGAGGCTGGGCCACAGCGGGGGAAGGGCTCGACGAGGAAGGGGCCGAGACCGCCGCAGCGACCTCGGCCCCTTCCTCGGGTTACTTGCCCTTTGCCATCGAATTAGTTGATGATGCTATTCGGCGTCCTGATCGGGTCGATCGGAGCGTTATAACCCGTGGCGCCGGTCGCGGCGCCTGCGATGACGTTTGCCGCGATGGGGGCAAGACCGGACGCTGCGCCCAGCGCTGTGCCGACAACCGCGCCGACCGCGGCGCCGATCGGCCCTGTGACCACACCGCCGATCAGACCAAACTGGCTGCCGAAGTCAGCACCGGCTTGCGCGCCGATCAAACCACCGGAAACAGCTTGGCTCGCGGCGCCGAGCGTGCCGACCGCGGCGCCTCCCACAGTGCCAACGAGAGCACCGACGGCCCCAGCGCCTGCCGGACCGGCGATGGCGTTGCCGATCTGTCGACCGACGTTCGCGATGTTGGCAGATGTCGCGAGCGTGGCGGGGCCCATGCTCAGGTTTGCCGCGTTCACGACCTCATTGGCGATCTGAGCGCTATTGGCGGCGCCGCTGACGCCCTCCGCGAGACCGGCGCCCACGCTACCAATGGTGAGGCCGGTAGCGAAGACCGCGCCATCGGCGGCAGCCGCCAGGTTGCCGAGAACGGAGGCGGTCGGAGCGACCACCGCGGAGAGCGGCCCGAACTGATTCGTGGGGCCGTAGTTGTAACCAACTTGGGCTCCGTAGTTGTAACCGCTCTGGGCTCCGATCTCCCCAAAGTTGCCAATAGCGGGGCTACCGGCGTTCAGGCCAGCGAGAAGGCCGCCGGGCACGGCGCCGCCGGCGCCGCCGATCACACTGCCGATAATGCCGCCACCGATTGGCGAGAGCGCACCGATTTGCTGACCGGCTTGAGCACCGTACAGCGAGTCGTCGGCAGCGCGGCTGATTGCCGACGTGATATCGCTGAGGGGGCTCGTGGTACCAGATATCGAGGGGACGCCAGGCTGGGCCACAGGCGTGACCGCATTGCCGACGGTTGCCGCTGCCTGCGGGGCTGCCGCTACCGCTGCCGTGCTGACGTTCGGAGCTGCCGCTGCCGTGCTGGCGCTCGGAGCTGCCGCTGCCTGCGGGGCTGCCGCTGCCGCTGCCGTGCTGGCGTTCGGGGCTGCCGCTGCCGTGCTGGCGCTCGGAGCTGCCGCTGCCTGCGGGGCTGCCGCTGCCGCTGCCGTGCTGGCGTTCGGGGCTGCCGCTGCCGTGCTGGCGTCGGTTTTGTTAGTTGTGCCGCCGAGGCCGAGTGCGCCTTGCAAGCCGCTCGTCCCCGCGCTGCTAGCGGTGCTGGCGGTGCCGGAGGTTGACGGGCTGGTGGTGCCCGCGGTCGTGCTGGCGGTGCCGGAGGTTGACGGGCTGGTGGTGCCCGCGGTCGTGCTGGCGGTGCCGGAGGTTGACGGGCTCGTGGTGCCTGCCGTCGAGCCGCCGAGGCCGAGCGCGCCCGCAGTCGTGCCGGTGGACGCAGTGCCGCCGCTGGTGGTGGAAGTTCCGCTGGTGGTGCCGCCGCTCACAGAAGAGCCGGTGGACGCAGTGCCGCCGCTGGTGGTGGAAGTTCCGCTGGTGGTGCCGCCGCTCACAGAAGAGCCGGTGGACGCAGTGCCGCCGCCCGCAGTCGTGCCGGTGGACGCAGTGCCGGAAGAGCCGGTGGACGCAGTGCCGGAAGAGCCGGTGGACGCAGTGCCGCCGCTGGTGGAAGAGCCGCCGCTGGTGGTGCCGCCGGAGCTGGCAGAGGATCCGCCGGAGGCCGAGCCGCCGGAGCTGGATCCGCCGCCGCTGTGCTGGTCGATCGTTGAGAACCCGGAACGGTTGCCATTGAGCGCGGTGATGGGCAGAGCGGCATGCGCGCCGCTGGCATTGAATTTGTCGTATTGGGGCAATGCGGTGGTCGGCTCGTTGCCGTAGCCGTAGGAGGCCAAAGCTGCCGCAAACACCGTGGTCGCGGCGAGAACGCCCGTCAGTGGCGCTGAAACACGCCCTTTGTGTGTTCGAGACATGTGAAAACCCTCTTGCTTCTTTGGTTGAGTGAATTTTCTGATAATTTCGCCTATCCCAACACGCGTCTCTCTAGCCGTCCTGATGGGACGACGTGTCAAATTCAGCCTGTTGGGATCCACTGCCAGCGGTATGCCCTGGTCGCGGGCATGCCAACGCGTACAGCAAGACGATCTGCGCGCATATCCGCCCATCCCTTCGGCGTCGTGCCGATAGGGACAGGGGTTGTCATCCTCATTCTCTTTCGGATGGAATCAGATGGAAATAGATGCGGAGCAGCTATATTTTTTAAATAATTTATATAAATGCGGAGCAACCGTGATCCGCATGTGATGACTATACAATCATCCTCGCCGAGGCGCAATACTTGTCGCGCTAATTTTCAATCCGATCGGTTTTATCCGATCCTTCTCGGGGAAATCTCCAGCTCAAGTCGCTATACGCGCCTTTAATTAAAAAGATAATTTAATGACTAGAATTAATTTAATAACCCAAGGCGTGTGAAACATCGTCCGGAACAACGGATCGCCGTGCTCGCTTCAACTCGCGAGAGGGGTCTCGGCCGCATGTGGAATTCATGTTTTGCGGGGCCGTTATTCTGTCAAGTTCGGCGCTCCGCAGGAGGGGAAAACTCTGGTATGCTGGCCATATGGCGACTTCTATCAATTATTCTGCAGATTTCCCCGTGGATCCGAAGCGGTTGCACGATGCGCTTATCGATAAGAAGTATTGGTTGAGCCGTGTTAATAGCATTAGCGGTGAGGACGCGGCGTGCGAATTCCGCGCGGACCCGGACGATGGCCCTATCCCGGAGGGCTGGTTCTCGGTCTGGTCGAGCCACTTGGTCCCCGCCACCGAGCTGCCGCCCGCTATCACGAAGGTGCGTTCTGCCGACCTGCGCATCAATCGCGGCGAACATTGGGGGCCTTTCTGGAACAACCGGGCTTCGGGCCTGTTCACTTTTAGCGTCCCCGAATCGCCAGTGCGGGTGCGCGGCGATGTGAAGCTCGCCCCCCATGGCAATGGCTCGAGACTCGCCTACACCACTGAGTTGCAGTTGAAAGTCCCGTTCCTCAAATCAAAGATCGAGTCCAACCTTTCCGACCGGATCATCAAGGTTCTCGACATGGTGCGAGATTTCACCATCGTCTGGCTCGCGAGCCACTGATGCTACGAAATGCGGCAAAGATAGATAACGCCCACGGCCGTATTCTCATGTCGGTCGAACAACGCAATAACTGACGTATCGATGCTTTGGCGGCCGTGCTGTCATATGGTCGGTATGCGCTCTGGAGCGGGCCACCAGAACCACCGGCCGAGGAGCGTCGCGGCGGCAGGGAGGATGAACGAGCGGACCACGAGGGTGTCGAGGAAGAGGCCGATCGCCACGGTAGAGCCGATCTGCGCGAAGGTGCTGGAGGCGCTCGTCATCATCGCGAGCATCGTGCCGCCGAAGACCAAGCCTGCGGTCGTGACCACGCGACCGGTGCCGACCATGGAGCGGATGATCCCGGTCTTGGTCCCGGCGTGCAGCTCTTCCTTGAACCGGGCGACGAGCAGCAGATTGTAGTCCGCGCCGACTGCGACGAGGATGATAAAAGAGCACGGGGCGACGACCCAGTGCAGCGGCAGCCCGACGAGATGCTGCCAGATGGCGGTGCTGAGCCCCAATCCAGAGAGGTAGGAAAGTCCTACCGTGCCGATGACCATGAGCGCGGCGACCAAGCTGCGCAGCAAGATCAAGACAACGCAGAACACGAACGCGAACGCCGCGATGGCGCTGGTGACGAAGTCTTCTTTGGCGAATGCCGCAATGTTCAGCAGGGTGCCCCCCGCCCCGCCGAGGCTCACCTTGCTGCCACCGAGGGAGGTTCCCTTCAGCGCCGCCTTCGCCGTCGGGATGATGCGGGCGCTGCAGTCCATGCTCTCTTTGCTGAAAGCGTTCATCTCGCCCATGACGAGCATCCTGGTGGCCTTGCCGTCGGGAGAGAAGTAGACGCGGAGGGCCGATTGCATCAACGGGGAATCGAAGGCTGCTTTCGGCAGGAAGAAGAACTCGCTCGGGTTCCCTGCGACGAAGCTGTTCGACACCTCTTCCGTGAACTGCTTGATCTCGTCCAATTGCGGCATCACTGTGTCGAGCAGGCTGCGCAGCGGCGCAAGCATCTGCTGCATATCGGCGAGGAACTTGCCCAGCGCGCTGATCTGGACGTCAAGCTGCGGCAGGGCGTTCGAAGCGGTGCTGGCGCCGTCTAAGACGTCCTGGATTTTGTGCTCGTCGAACTGGTCGAGGTCGTCGAGGAGGGAGAGCCCGGTGACTGCGGCATGGCAGTACGGGATGTTCTCGCAGTTCGGGATCGAGTCCAAGAGCTGGCCCCCGGATTCGGCCAGCGGCTGGACGTCGTCACGAATCGAACGAGCCTTCTCCAGAACGTCGAGGAGCTGGGCCTGGAGCTCGTTGCCGCTGTGAACGGCGTGTCCAAGACCCTGCTCGGCGGATGCCAAGGCGCGTTGCAGGCCCTGGACGACCGTGGAGAGCTGCCCGATGCGCTCGGAGAGCGCGGCTATGTCCTGCAGTCTTGCGATCGTGGTCTGGACCGTTTGGGACATCCGTTCGCCGATGTATCCGGCTTGATAGGGCAGAGTCCCCTGGAGCAGCGGAGAGGTGAGCGGCCGGGTGATGCCTTGCACGGCTCGAACGCCGTCGACGCCGTAGATGGCGTTCGTCATTTTCGCGAGCGCGATCAAATCGGCAGGGTTGCGCATGTCATGGTCGGACTCCACCAGAAGCATGTTTGGGTTCAGGATGTTCGTCGGCAGATGCCGGTCTGCTGCCTCGAGCCCCAGATTCGCCTCGGTTGTGTCCGGTTGGGCCGCGAGCTCGTTGTAGCTGACGGTGTATGTCGGCAAAATGAGAAGCGCGGCGAGGAGCACGGCAACGCTGCCCGCGAGCACGGGAAGGGGCCAGCGCACTGTCCGGGTGGCGATGCGCCGCCAGCGCCTGGGGGAGCGTTGCCCGCGCGGTTCGTACAAGCCGAACCTGCTTGCGAGCGCAAGCATCGCGGGGCCGAGGGTCAAAGCCGCGGCGAGCATCGTGAGGACGCCGATGGTGCACGGCAGGCCGGAGGTGGAGAAGATCGACAACCGGGTGAAGACCATGCACGCGGTCGCGCCCGCGATGGTCAGCCCGGAAGCGAAGATGATGTGCTGCACGCCCGACAGCGCCGTGTAGTACGCCGTGGTCGGGTCTTCCCCCGCCCGTCTGGCCTCTTGGTATCTGCCGAGCAAGAAGATGCCGTAGTCCGTGCCCGCGCCGAGGATGATGCCCGCGAGCAGGCTCGAGGCGAAGATGGAGACGCCCATGATCTCGTGTTCGCCGAGGAACGCGACGATCTGCCGGGCTGTCGCCAAAGCGATCGCCACGACGAGCAACGGTCCGCCGCCGGTGATCGGCGAGCGGTAGACGAAGAGCATGATCAGGACGATGAGCAGCGCGCACGTGAAAATCATGCGGACGGAAGACCGGTTGATCGCGACCAGTTCGTCGTTGACGACCGCAGACGGACCTGTCACATAGACCTTGAGGCCTGCCGGGGGCGAGGCCGCCGACACGGCGTCGCGGACGGCCTGAGTGGACTCCAGCGCGAGAGCGGTCCCCATATTGCCGGTGAGGTTGATGTAGACGAAGGCGGCCTTCTTGTCGGAGCTTTGGAACGCCGAGGACAGCATGGGGTCGGACCACACGTCGACGATGTTGACGACATGCTTCTTGTCGGTCCTGAGCTTCTGCGTCAATGCGGCGTAGTAGCGGTGCGCGTCCTCGTCGAGCGGCGTGCTCCCTTCGAGTAGAACGGTGACGACGTTGTTCGTGGAGCCCTGGCCGAAATATCTGCCCATGTTCGCGAGCGCTTTGACTGAGGAGGCCTCGTCCGGCAAGAAGGACAGGGCGTGCCGCTCGACCACCTGCTCGAGCCGGGGGACGGCGAGATTGAGCCAGCTCGCAAGCAACAGCCACGCGACGATGACCGGCATGGAGAGCCCGTACAGCAGCCGGGCGTACAGGGGCCGGCCCGGAGCGCGGGCGTAGGTCTTGCCGCGGAACGGCACGAAGAACTCGTTCCGCGCTCGGGCGAAGAGGGTGATCAGTCGGTTGAGCACGGGCGTGCGGCCGCTTCCCCCTCGTTCGCCGACGCGATTGCGCTGTTCGCTCATCCGACTCGGACTTTGCAGTTCACCAAGCCTGCCAGCGTGTTCGAGAATTGTTCGTCGCGGAGCTTGCCGTCGATGGAGATCCGACACCCGATCCCGACGGTTTTCGACTGCACCACCAGCGAGGTCATCACGGCTGGTGTGGCGGTGCGCACCGACTGTTGCCAGGGCAGAGTCGTGACAACATCTCGGGCGTGGGCGTTCTCGTCGAGGTAGGACACCGTGACGGGAGCTCCTTGCGGTCCGCTGGCCTCGTACTCCACTGTTCGCTCGGCGAACTCTCCAAGGGTCGGCGCGACACCCACGAACCCGATCGCCTGGTCGGGGATCGGGCTCGTGCGCACATGGGCGATGAGCCCTCCTGCCGCGGCGAGGACGAACAGCGAGACAAGAGACACGTGGCTGCTTCTCATGAGCGCTCCTTTGCTTTGCTCATCGCTGTCCGCTCACTGTCTCGTTCGTCGAGATCTCGCGATTTTCGCCGATAAGTTTTCATCAGGACACCAGCGTTTCTTATGGGGCTGAGGAGGCATGATGTTGTGGTCGGAAAGATCTTTTATCACGCCTGGCGTCTGGTCGTGTTGTGATTGTTCGTCGAGCCTGCGCCGTCGTCACGCCGGATGTGCCCACAGGGCGGTGGAGCGGCGTTGACGGACCTTCGGAAGGTGTTCTTCTCGATAGCGTCCATGCTGTCGCGGGGTTGAGCATAGCAGTACCGCCGACGCATTGGAAGGCAAGCAGTACTGGGCCGTGTTGATTTGACTGAAATTATTATTTTAATGCAGGATTCGGGCGTGTCGATATTATTTTAATAATGCCTATGGGCCATCCTCGGCATCCTGGAAAAGCGGAGGCTCCTCTGGTCGCGCCGCGCTCGTGTCGAGAAGCGAAGACGGATCAACACGCCTGTTCACTGCCATGTTTCTGCTTTCCGCAGGCGGGCGGTTCGGGAAATTTCGAAATAATCCGCGGGCTGGTTCGACTCGTCGTTCTCGGTTCCGCTCGATGGGGATTGCGCAATCTCTCGACGCGGATCGAGAATAAGACATCGGGGGCTGTGAGAAAAGCCACTTCCCGAATTCGCGATCAAAGCGCTAGACTCCGGCTATGTTCAGAAATGGCTTCGGGCGCTATTAAAATAAAACCAGGCATTATTAAAATAATTAATACGGCTCTGAGGCGTTTAGTGTTGAATTTCGGATGCGCCCATAAAGGACTGAGGAGTAAGCGATGACGGCTATTGCGGTTGTTGGAATCGGATGCAAGTTCCCCGGCGGGATCGACGATGCGGACAGCTTTTGGGATTTCGTCCTGAACAAGGGCGACGCTGTGACTGACATTCCGAAGGACCGCTGGGACGCGGACAAGTTCTACGACCCGGACCCTGAGGCTCCGGGCCGGATGTACACGCGGGCGGCGAGCTTCCTCACGCATCGTTTCCAGTCGTTCGACGCGGACTTCTTCGGGATCTCCCGGAAGGAGGCCGCTATCCTGGACCCGCAACAGCGACTACTGCTCGAGGTCACGTGGGAGGCGTTGGACGACGCGGGGATCGCCGGGAAGGTCGCAGGCACGGACGTTGGCGTCTTTATGGGCGGTTTCACGAACGACAACGCCGTCAGCCGCGGCATCACGAACAAGCTTGAGAAAATCAACAACTTCGCGGCGTTCAGCGCATCGCAGACCTTGCTCTCGAACCGCGTCTCGTACACGCTCAACCTGACCGGGCCGAGCATGACCGTGGACACCGCTTGCTCTTCCTCCCTCGTCGCGACCCACCTCGCGGTGCAAGCGATCACCTCTGGCGAATGCGATGTCGCGCTCGCTGGCGGTTCGAGCATCATCTTCCAGCCGGAGACGTTCATCACCATGTGCAAAGGCCGGTTCCTCGCGGTCGACGGCCGGTGCAAGTCCTTCGACGCGGCGGCGGATGGCTACGGGCGGGGCGAGGGCATCGGCGTGGTCGTGCTCAAGAGCCTCGAGCAGGCGCGGCGCGACGGCGACCGCGTGTACGCGGTCCTGCGGGGCAGCGGGGTCAACCAGGACGGCAGGACAATGGCATTGCCCGTCCCCAACCCGACGTCGCAACGCCAACTCGCCGAGCGGGTGCTCAGGGAAGCGGAAGTCGACCCCGCTCTCGTCGGATTCGTCGAGGCGCACGGGACGGGCACTGGAATCGGCGACCCGCTGGAGCTGTCGGCGCTGGGCAATGCGTACGGTTTGGCCGAGGGACGCACGGAGCCGCTGTTGATCGGCTCGGTGAAGAACAACTTCGGCCACACCGAGGCCGCCGCAGGCGTGGCGGGCCTCATCAAAGCCGCCCTCACCGTGCAACGGCGGACCATCGCGCCGCAGGCCGTCTTCAACGCGCCCCACCCGGACGTCTCGCTCGACTCGCTGCGGGTCCGGATCCCGACCGAGGCCGAACCATACCCCGACCTCGGCGGCCCCGCGCTCGTCGCGGTGAACAGCTTCGGCTACGGCGGAACCAACGCCCACGTCATCCTCGAAGAGCCCCCCGCGCCCACCGAGAACCAGTCGCCCACGCGCGACAGCGTGCGTGTCTTCCCGATCTCCGCGCGCAGCGGCTCGTCGCTGCACGACACCGCCCGGGACTACGCGGAGCTGCTGCGCTCCGACCCCACCGAAGAGAACGCGCAGCGGCTGAAGACGGGCGTCGTCGGGCGCAGGGCGCAGCACTTCCTGCGAAGGGGTTTCATCTACCGTGACGCGGGCGATTTGCTCGAGCAATTGAGCGCGTACGCGCAGAGCGACGAACCTGCGCCGCCGCGCGTCCTGTTCGGGGGGATCACCGACCCGGTGTTCGTCTTCAGCGGCATGGGCCCGCAGTGGTGGGGGATGGGGCGCAGCCTCTTGGCGCGCCCTGGTCTCTTTTTCGACATCGCCCAGGACATCGATGTCGCGTTCGGCCAGGTGTCCGGCTGGTCGCTGATGGCGGAGCTCCTCCGCACGGAGGAGTCCTCCCGCGTCACCCGCACCCGGATCGCCCAGCCTGCGAACTTCATGATCCAAGCGGCGCTGGTGAAATATCTCGAGCAGTTCGGCATCCGGCCCACCGCCGTGGTGGGCCACAGCGTCGGCGAAGTCACTTCGGCGTATGTGAGTGGCGCGCTGTCGTTGGCCGACGCCGCGAAGGTCTCGTTCCACCGCGCCCGCGTGCAGGCGAAGACCGAGGGCACGGGCGGCATGCTCGCGGTCGGCCTCGGCGAGCAGGACGCGGAGCGCCGCATCGAACGTTTCGAGGGCGCGGTGTCCATCGCCGCGATCAACGGCAGGGGCGCTGTGACGCTGGCGGGCGACTCGGGCGCGCTGAGCGCGCTGCACGACGAACTTGTGGCCGAGGAAGTCTTCGCCAAGGCGCTGCGGGTGGACGTGCCGTATCACAGCCATCTCATGGACCCGATCCTTGACGAGCTCGCTGGAGCGTTGACCGGGCTCGTCCCCCGTCAGGCGAACATCCCTCTCTATTCCACGGTCACCGGCGGGCAGGTCGACGGCAAAGAGTTCGCCGACCCGGCCTACTGGCAAAAGAACGTCCGCCAGCCCGTCTTGTTCGCGGACGCCGTCGACAAGCTCATCTCGGACCGCCACTGGGTGTTCCTCGAGGTCGGACCGCACCCGGTGCTCACGGGCAACATTCGCGAGGGCTTCGTCCACAACAACATCTTCGGAGCGGCGGTCTCGACGCTGCACCGTGACAGAGACGCCGAAGAGGCCGTGCTGCAGGCTGTCTCGGACTTGTACGCGGTGGGTTCGATCGACGTTCCTGGCGAGGTCGACCTGTACCGCAATGGGACGGTCGAGCACATGGACCTCCCGAAGTACCCATGGGTCAGGGAGGAGATCTGGGAGGAGGATCCCTCGACGCTCAGCAGTCGCTACGGCGACTCTGACCGCTTCGCCCTGCTCGGGGACCGGACCGGGGAGCTGCCGCCGACGTGGGGGCTCACTTTGGCCCCGGCGAATCTGCCATGGCTGCCCGACCACGTCGTCGCGGGCACAGTCGTGCTGCCGGGGACCGCGTACCTCGACGCCGCGCTGAGCGCTGTGCGCCAGCGCACCGGCCACACGTACGCAGGCCTGGACGCAGTGGCCTTCACGACGGCGCTGATCGTCGGCGACCAAGATGTGCCCATCACCCGTTTCGTCGTGGACAGGTCCACGAACCGGTTCAGCTTCAACGGCCGCTCGAGCCACACTGAGCTGTGGACAGAGCACGCTCACGGCAGGCTGGTCGAGGCGAGCCTCGGGAGCATGAAAGTCGACATTCCCGCAGCGTCCGAGAATGACGAGGTCTTCGAATCCGAAGCCATCTACGAGCGGCTGAGGGCGGCCGCGCTCTCCTATGGTCCGGCCTTCCAGCGGATTCGCAGTGCCCGGGTCACCGGCTCCACCTGCGTCGCTCAGCTGGAGAGCCCCGATCTGAGCGAGACCGGGCCCGCTTCGCCGTACTCCGTGCATCCCACCATCTCCGACGCCGCGCTGCAGTGCATCGCGGTCGTCCTCGCTGCGCGACCGGAGCTGCTCGCTGTGCAGACGGCGCATATCCCGGTCGCAGTGGAGCGGGTGCGGCTGTACCACGAGGTGCCCGAGAACCCGCTGGCCGTTGTGGAGGTGACGGGTTCTCGGCCGCTCCGCGCGAACGCGTACCTGGTCTCCCCGGACGGTGATGTCGCCCTTGCCATGATGGGCGTGCTGCTGCAGCCTGTGGGACCTGCTCCTGATCCCTTGGAAGAGCTCGACCAGCACTTCTACGAGCTCAAGTGGGAACTCGCTGATCCGGAGCCGGAGCAACCGCAGGCGGAGGCCGAGCAAGTGGAAGGCCAAGAGGCCGAGCAACCGCATGTGGAAGGCCAGCAAGCGGAAGACCAGCAAGCGGAGGGCCAAGAGCCCGAGCAAGCGCCGCGGCTCGACCAGGCCGCCCGCGCCGAGCAGCTCATCGAGCGGCGCTTGGCCGAGCGTCGACAGGCCGAGCAACCGAAGGTGGATGGCCAGCAGCCGGTTGTGCTCGAAGTCCAGGAAGCCAACGCTGTGGTCGAGGTCGGCGACGTGTCGGCCTCGGTCGCCGAAGGCGTTCGTCGAACGGCCAGCGGTGAAGCCTCCGTCATTCGCCTCGCCGCAGGAGCGTCACAGGACCAGTCGGCGGAGCTGCTCGAGGCTCTCGGCTCCGTGTTGAGCCGCGACTCGTTCCTCAGAGTCGTCGTCGCCTTCGGCACGACGAACACAGCTGAGGAAAACCTCTACCAGCTCCTCGCGGTGACCAAGGCGTTGACCACGATCAACCCGGATAAAGAGGAGCCCGACGCGGCGGCCTCGGAAGAACAGGCAGCTGCTCTTGAGGAGCAGCCCGTCGCCCCGGAGATGCAGCTGGTCATGGTGACCAGCAAAGCCTTGGTCGCCCCCGGCGACAGCGATCTGGACCTCGCCCAGGCGCCCCTGGTGGGCGCACGACGGACGTTGGCCAATGAGAAGGAGAGCGTCCAGTGGTTCTTGGTTGACCTGCCTGGGTCGGCGACGGCGGACGAGGTGGCCGCCGAGGTCGGCGCGGCAGGGACGAGGATCGATCTCGACGAGGTCGCCGTTCGCGGGGGCCGGCGATGGACCCAACGACTGCGTCGGTCGCTGTCTGATCTCACAGCGGTGTGGGACCAGCCTGTGCAGTCCACGGACCCCGATGTGGCTTACGAAATCCAGATGCCGAAGTCGAGACTGTTCAAGGATCTCGCCTTGCGCGAATGCGACCGCGTCGAACCCGGGTCCCGGCAGGCGGAAGTCTCCTTCCAGTCCATGGGGCTCAACTTCAAGGACGCGCTCAAGGTCGTTGGGATCTTGGGGGAGCGCGAGCTCGAAGGCACATTCTTCGGCACGAAGCCCGTCATGGAGACCACCGGCGTCATCACGCGAGTGGGCCCCCATGTCGACGAGCTGGTGGTCGGCGACCTTGTCGTCGTCGCCGACAGGTCGACCCCGTTGCGCCGCTACGTGACGTTCGAGCTCGACGGCGACACGCCATGGGCTCGTCTGGAGGAGGACAAACTCCACTACGTCAACAGCGACCCGCTCACGATCGGCTCGGGCCTGCCGTACATCGCCGCCGTCCACGCGTTCCGCAACCTGGCCAGACTCCAGCCCGGAGAGAAGGTGCTCGTGCATGGCGCGGCCGGGGGCACGGGCATGGGCGCGGTGCAGGTCGCGCTCCGCATGGGCGCGGTCGTGTACGCGACCGCGGGCAGCGAGGAGCGGCGGCAGGCGGCGTTGGACCTCGGCGCGACCGCAGCCTTCGACTCCCGGTCCGTCTCATTCGTCGACGATATTCTGCGGGTGACCAACGGAGAAGGGGTCGACGTGATCTACAACTCCCTGCCGGGCGAGGTCCTCACGCAGAACTTCGAAGTCGCTGGGGAGTTCTGCCGGATCGTGGAGATCGGGAAAGCAGACATCCTCTTCGGCGGCGCGGTGGAGCTCAAACCGTTCAACAAGAACCTGGCGTTCTACTCCGTCGATATGGACCGGCTTATGCTGCGGCGGCCGCAGGAATTCCGGGAGCTGCTGCGGGAGAGCGTCGCGCTGTTCGCTGTGGCGGGTGAAGAAAGATTCTTCAAGTTGCTGCCGTACACGAGGTTCCCGGTGGCTGAAGTCGTCCAGGCGTTCGAGGCAGTGTTCAAAGCCGCGCATATGGGGCGGATCGTGATCGACTTGCGCGACCAGCTCCCCATGGTGCTGCCGCGTAAGCCGCAACCGACCCCCATGCGCGCGGATGGCTCCTACCTCATCACGGGCGGCTTCGGGGCGTTCGGCCTGGCGACCGCCGGGTCGCTCGCCAAGAAGGGCGCGACCCACCTGGTCCTCGTCGGCCGTAGCGGAGCTGCCACGGACGAGGCGCGGACCCAGATCGAAGCGCTTCGGGCCAAGGGCGTGCATGTCCAGGAGGAACAGCTCGACATCACGGACTACGAGCAGGTGCGCGATCTGGTTGGGCGGCTGGAGTCGTCGGAGCACCCGCTCCGGGGTGTCTTCCACGCCGCTGGAGTCGTCAACGACCAGCCGTTCGGCGAGATCACGTTGGACGCGCTGCGGGAAGTGCTGGCGCCCAAGGTCACCGGGGCGACGAACCTCGACAAGGCGACGCGCGAACACGATTCGCAGCTCGACATGTTCGTCCTCTACTCCTCGATCAGCGCCTTGGTGGGCATCGTCCCGCAGGTGAGCTATGTGTCGGCGAACAGCGCGTTGGACGCCTTCGCCGAGTGGCGGCACTCCCTCGGGCTGCCTGCGACGTCGATCAACTGGGGCGCGATGAGCGGCGGCGGGATGGCTGAGACTTCGGATGCGGTCATCACCTATCTCGACTACCTCGGGATGAAGTTCATCGACATGGACGCCGGAGTGGAGCTCATGCGGGAGTCCTCCCGTTTCGGCCTCCCGCACGTCTCCCTTGTGAGCGCGGACTGGGAGCGGTTGCAGACCACGATGCCGGTGGCCTTCCAGAGCAGCCGTTTGGCGCATCTGCCCAAAGAATCGGCCTCGATGTCGGACGAGCAGGCGGAATTCCGCGCCATGCTGTTGCAGCTGCAACCGGAGGAGCGCGGCCCAGCCGTCACGCAGGTGCTGGTGGAGCAGCTCGCCGAGGTTCTTGAAGTCGAACCGGCGACCCTGGACCCCCGAGCCCCCATCGTGGACCTCGGGATCGACTCCCTCATGGCGGTCGAGTTCGGCGCTCGGGCCGCGAAGCGCTTGAACATCCAGGTCGGCGCGCTCCAGTTCACCCCGGATCTGACGCTTGAGCGAGTTGGCAACCGGGTTTCCGACCTTCTCATCCAAACGGCGAACGTGGAGGACGCGGCTGAACGCGATGCGTCGAAGCGCGCTCTGCAGAAGCCTCATCCGCCGCAGCAGAACGCAGCCAAGGACGATGCTGTGGAGGCTGTGGAGAACGGCTCGGCGGGGCACAATGCCGGGAACGGCTCGGCGGAGCACAATGCCGAGGAGCGCGACGCGGTCAGGATGTGAACTGGGATCTTTCGATTCCTGGCCGGGGCGAGTGGATGCGAACCACTCGCCCCGGACCCGTCTCGCTCGGCGCCGCCTGTCGAAACCCATCGAGGCGGCCCGCCGATGCCGCGCGGAGAGCGGTTCTTCGGCGACGTGGGCGTGGTCCTTCCGTCGGGCCGGATCGTCGTGGGAAGGCCAGGGGGTGCGGTCCATGTGGACGGACATGAGGAAAGCCGCGAGCATTCCCGACGACCTGCCTCCTGATTCCCATGAACGACCGGAACCACACTCGGCGCAGGTCATTCCTTGGAGGAGAGCCGATGAGCCATAGGAGAGCCGACGAGCCGCCCGATAGTTTCGCGGGACGGACGGGGAGCGATGCCGCCGCCTGCGCGATGACGCCGAGCAGGCTGCTGCCTCGGGACGACTGGGGCGTGCGCACGGACCGCCTCTTGGGCGCTCCGTCGGTGTTGGCCTTGGGATGGTATTTCGAAGCGGCGATTGATCCGGCTGTTCTGTCCGAGATGCGCGACCGCTTGATGCGAGGGCCGTTGAGCCGTGTGGTCAAGCGGATTCGGATCCCAGGCGCGAGGGATCGTTGGGCGCAGTCCCCGGCGGCGGGGGCGATGTCCTACTCGGCTGAGCCGATCAAAGCGGGGCATGTCTTCGACTGGCTCGAAGAGCAGCGGGGGGCGCCCTTGGATTTGTGCCAAGGGCCCGTGTGGCGGTTGACGGCGACCACGGTCGAGGGCGGTCACACAGTCGTCCTTCTGCTCGTCCATCACGCGGTTGCCGACGGGCACGGCTTGATCAACGCGTGGGCGGCCGCGGCGGAGGACAGGGTCGTCGGCGAGTTGGTCGACGACGGGGGGCTGGCCGCTGATCTCATGGACGGCCTTCGGCAATGGCGCGGGGCTGCGATTGGGGCGGGGAAGCTGGCGCGGGCGCGGTCGCGACGGAAGGCCGAGGGCCGGGCCGAATCGCCTGCCGCCGCCCGCCAGGCGACCACTGCGGGGGACCTGGACCACGAGCCGTCGCCCTCTCCGACGTTCTTCCCCCGGCAGGCCTACCTGGAGTTCGCGCCCGACGAGTTCCGTCGCGCCGCTGCCGAGCGGGGCGGCACGGTGAACAGTTTGTTCATGGGGATCGGGGCGAGGCTGCTCGTGGCCTCAGGTGTGATCCCCGAAGGGCGCACGGTGGAGGTCTCGCAGCGGGTGAGCGAGCGCGCCGAGGGGGATTATCGCGGGAACGTCATCTCGGGAGCGTCGTTCTTCGTCGACGTTGGTCCCTCGTTGTACGAAGATCTGCGGCCGATCAGGGCCGCGAGCAAAGAGGCGCTGCGGCAACGGGCGACCGGCGAGCACAACTTCGCCGAGCTCGATTCGCCGTTGATCCAGGCGATCCCCGACTGGCTGTTCGCCCGACGGTTCGGCAGGCGGCCCAAGAATCCGAGCAGGGCGCTCTGCACAGCTTCGAACATCACCGTGCCAGCAGACGCGGTCGCCGTGCTCGACGGGAAGCGCGCGCGCTCGTTCTACCCATCGTTCGCGCTGCCGAAACAGGACGAGGCCGAGTTGTGGCGGAGGTATTCCAGCGCGATCCAAGTCGTGCTGTTGGACGTTGGCGAGGAGATGACGCTCATGGTCGAAGGGCGCAATCCCGAGCGGCACGCGGTCTGCCATGAGGAGTTCGTCGTTTCGCTCGTCGAAGAATGCCGCAGATGGGGGCTCACGCCGCTGCGCGCCCTCTAGAGGCGTTCGGCTGCAACGCAGGCCGTCCGGGTGCGCCGAAGTTTCATGGCTGGCACAGCGTGGCGCGAGCGGAAGGAGCTCTTTGCGGCCACTTGTCAGCATCCGTCTTGGGCGAGCGCGTTGAGCCATCCGCCGGTCTGGTAGGCCCATCCGTACGCGGAGTCCCCAATGCTGCGCCGCTCCGGGTAATCCGTCATCTGGAGGTCCCCCGCGAAACATCGGCGGACGATGTAGCGCGCCCGCTCGACATGCGCGGTCGTCGTCACGACGATGATGCTGCGCCAGCCCCGCGAAGCGGCAAGACGGCGGATCTCCTGGGCCTCTCCGCGCGTGGTCCACGGAACCGGGAGGAAGCAGGTCAGCCAGGTGTGTGTGCGGGCCGCGCAGATCCTTCGCATGGCAGGGTCGTCCGGCCCGACCGAGTTGGAGAGCACGACCTGCGGCGCGAGGCCGCGCTCGCCGAGCTCGATCCCATAGCGGAAACGTTCGTACGGGACCCCGCCCAGCACGACCACCGCGTCCGCGGCACGCAGCGGCGAGTCGAGCGAGGGCGCGACGTAGACGGTGCGGATGAACACCGCCGCCGCGAGCGAGAGGAGGGCGACGACGCTGAGGAGGACTCGGCGGGGCCGGGACTTGCGCCAGCTCATTTCGGCGGGGTTTTGCCCAACGGGCGAGTGGTGAGATTCCCGCTCGTGTCGACTGCCAGCTGCCAGTAGCTTCCTTCGGGGTCGGCGAGGACTGGGGCGGCCAGGGAGGAGTCCGCGACGATCGGGGCCGTCATGGTCATCGGGGTGATGACCCGGCCGCCGAGACTGCCGTGCCGGGTCGTCACGCTCCAGCCCGCCGGGAATGCTGCGATCGGCAGGTCGTCGCTGGTTCCGGAGATCAGGCCGAGCGCCACCCCGTTGGGGCATCCGGCGGGGTCGATGTCGAGCGCCCGTGGCCCGGCCGTCTGGCCGGTGTCCTCGTCGAACGAGATGTTCGCGAGGTACGGCTGGCGGCAGTAATTGAGCGCTATTCCAGTTTTTCGCGCGGCGATTTTCGCGTTGACCAAGCCGAATTGCGCGGGACCGCCGCCTGCCGACCCGATGGAGGCGGCGATGTCGCAGCCTTCGAACCATACGTTCGTCAGGAACCAGTCGTTGGCGGCTCCGTCGATCCGGATATGCGCTTCGGTGCTCTGTTCGTCCCCGTCGGAGACGAACTCCGTGTTCGTGATCGACAGGCCTGCGGTGTGGTCGCCGCCGGAGCCGAGCACGCTCGTCCGGTTCACTGTGAACTTGCAGTTCGTCACGTAATTCTGGATGCACTTGGTGGTCAGGCCCACGCCGAAATTGTTGATGTCGCAATTGATCAGGCTCGTGCCGCCGGTGTTCTCGTCGAGCACGAGTCCGCGCTGCTCCTGGTACTGGGGGAAGTTCGCGCCGACGTGGTTGCCGCGCAGCGTCACGGTGTCGAACGAGCACCGGAAGGAGTTGCTGAGCCGCACCGCCTCGCCTGCGGGCCCGGTGACGAAGATCCCGAGCCGGGCGAACGAGACACGTTGCTTGTCGCGCAGGGCGATGAGCGTGCGGTCCCCCTCGTAGAGCAGGACGCTGAGGCCCGGGCCGGCGCCGGTCAGCGTCGCGAAGTCGGGGAGCTCGGGGAACGAGGTCACCCGATATGTGCCGGTCGGGAAGTGCAGCGATACGTGGTCGCCCCCCGACCGCACCGCCTTCTCGACGGCGGCAGTGTCGTCGGCCTTGCCGTCGCCCACCGCGCCGAAGGCCATCACGTTGGCGGGCTCGGCCGTCTTGTGGCCGTTCTGGGCCGGATGGTCGGCGGAGCACGCCGCGGCGGCGGCCGCGGAGGCCCCGGCAAGGCCCGTGCCCACGCCGTATCGCAGCGCGCCGCGTCTGCTGATTCGAGGACGCTCAGTCATGGGCGGCTTCCACGCGAGCGGCGGGGGAAGGGGATGCGTCGGGGGAGTCGGTCCTGGCGCACTGCTTCAGTATTACAGGGCGGATGGCGTCGTGCATTGTGGGAAGACTCCGAAGTCGTGGGCTGCCGTCTTTGCGAGGGGGCGTTCGTGCCGCCACGGCCATTCGGCCGCATTGACCAGCGCGGCGGCTCTGGCCAGGCCCGCGTTGGCAGTCGAGAGCAGGCGGGCCGTCCCGGACAGCGGCGCGTCCTCCGGGCCGAGGCAGGGATGCGGCTCTCGCGCCGCCTGCGGGGTCATCGGGCGCGCCTTCGGCCTGCCAGTCCGGCGAGCCATCGCGCGGCTGTCGCGCGTCGTGCGACGACGAGCAGTCTGGGGAAGTCCTCGGCGAAGCCGAGGCCTGCTTCGGACCGGTAGGCTTTGGCTGAGGCTTTGCCGGGTTTGACGACGAACAGCCGCACCGCGTCAGCGAGCGCAGTTCCTTCGACTGGCGTGATCCCGTCGACCAGGGTGTGGTCGTAATCCGAGGACAGTTGCGCGAGGACTCGCCGCGCGTTCGCGGAGGTGAGCAGGTCGGGCAGGTCCGCGCGCGCTCTCCCCGACGGGACCACCGCGACGTTCCCCGCTTCTGAGGGCGGCGCCTGGAACTGGTGCGGCCCGCCGGATCGCACCAGCTCCGCCAAGCCCTCGCTGTCCGCCATGCCTCGGGCCGAGGTGGCTCCGCCGAGGACTGGCCGCGCGTCGACCACGAGCACGGACGCCCCAGTCGCGGCGATCGCTTCGGCGACGCGCTGTGTCGTCGGCCAGCTGTCCGCGCGGATACCGGACACCGCGACCAGCTTGCCCGCGTTTTGGGCCGAGAACAGACGTGCCCGGATCGCGCGGGGCTCGTCCGACGGCAGCGGTTCGGAGCCGAAGACGTCCGCGAGGCCCTGCTCGCTCTGCACTCTCGGGTCGAGCCGGGTCAGGAGGAGCACAAGGGCCGAGCCGAGGACGAGCCCGCCGAGGCCGCCCGCGGCGGCGAGCTTCGTCGTGCCCGGTTTCGACGGCGTCGGGGGAGTGGATTGGACGACGGAGATCAGACGGGTCCACGCCGGGACGCCGGGGGCGGGGGTTTCGAGGATATCGACCTGCTGCACCAATTGCCGGGTGGTTTCCGCGGCCAGGTCGGAGGCGAGCCGTTCCGTTTCCGCCGTCGCAGTGACGTCGAGCAGCAGCGTGCCCGGCGCGAAGTCGACCGACAGGCGCGCCGCGACGTCGTCCGGCGTCAGCGCGATTTGCAACGCGTCGATGACTTTCTGCGTGACCAGGCGGCTCTTGGCGAGCGCAGTGTACGAGGCCATCTTGTTCTGCGCGGCCTGCCCGGCGTTGAACGCGTCGCCGCCGGAGGTGCCGCTGTTGTTGACCACCACGTACGACTGGGATGTCGAGGAGTAGGCGACGGGCTTCTTCGCCGCGTGCTCGTGGCCTTCCCAGGCCCCGAGCACGGCGAGCCCGAGGACGATCCACCATCCTCGTCTCGCGATAGCGATCATTTCGTCAAGGCTCATTGCGGTTCCTTCCCGATTCGAGGGTATTGGCCGCGCGTTTCCGCTCGCGGAGCTGTTGGGAGAGCCAGATCGACGCCGCGATGATTCCCGCGATCGCGCACTGCTGGACCGCCTTCCCGAGGGTCTCGGTGATGCCGAGCACGCCTCGCTCGAACAACGGCGGCAGCGAGACGAACAAGACCCCCAACGTGATCACGGCGGGGTTGCCCCGAGACCGTAGGCATCGGGCGACCAGCGCGATCATCCCGAGCACGAACAACGACTCCAAGACGACCCCCGTCGTTCCCGCCAAAAGGTAGCCCTCGTTCAAATGGCCTTCCGCGAGGGAGACGGAGACCGTGCTCATGTCCACCGACTTCCCCCGGACGTGCTGCGCCCAGTCGGGGCCCGACTGGACCTTCACGACTCCGAGCTGTTGGGGCACGAGGTTGACGACGGCGCTGCTGGCGATCTCGGACGGCTGCTTCCACGACCTGCCGTCCATGTAGTAGACGTCGGTCGCGGCCTCGAACAGGTCGAACCGCCGGAAGATCGACAAATACGGCCGCACGGGCTCGGGGTAGGACACGTTGTAGGTCAGACCGGCTGAGTTCACCATGCTCGCCGAGCGGCTCGAGGACTTCATGGCCTGCATCCAGCCGAACAGGCTGACGACGGCGAATCCGCCCGCGCCGATGCCCAGGAGCTTCGTCCGGTTCAGCCCAGTCGCCAGATAACGCACGGCGAGGGCGAGCACAGCCCCCATGAACGGGCTCTTCGATTCCTCTGCGATGCCCCAGACCAGTTGGCTGGCCGCGAAAAACCCGATCACGGCGAATTCTGTCAAGATCGACTCTGCGCGGAAGTACAGGATGATCCCGAGCGCGCCGACAGAGCAGAGGTTGCTCAAGATGTCGAGATACGGGTTCGCGTTGTGGACCTCGCCCGCTTTGCCGATCGCTCCGCTGAGATAGGCGGCTGCCCGTGCGAGCATTCCGAGCGACCACATGGCGAAGAGCGTCCGCATGGTGAGCGGGGATTGCCGTGGCAGGGGGTCGGGCGCCGGACCGGCGAGGCGGAGCGCCGCCACGAACATCGCGGCGAGCGCCACGTAGACCCAGAGGCTCTCTTCCACGTGGCCGAGCACATGCGCGACCCCGTAGTCGTAGCCGATGTTTTTGAGCCGGGGGTCTGCGATGTTGTCGCCGAAGCTCGGCTCCGGAGTCGTCTGGAGCAGCAGCGCGGAACGTCCGACGAACGCCATCCCCCAATAGACGACCTGGGTCAGGAGCAAGAGGCGGACCACGCCTTTGGCCATGACGGCCAGGAACGCGAGGACGGCGAGCGCCGCCGCGACGCGCCAGATGGCGGCATATCCTGGGGAGAGGTCATCGAAGCCGGTCAATGATCGCCTCCGCCCGGTCCTGGTAGCTGTGCCCGCCCTCGACGATGGCGCGGCGCCCGCGCCCGGCCACCGCTTTGGCGAGCTCGGGGTCGGCGGCGATCCGTTCGACGATGTCCACCAGCTCTTCCTCGCCGTCGAACAGGAACGCTTCGGTTCCGTCGTCGAACAGGTCCGCGTGCTCGACGGTCCGTTGCCCGACGAACAGGCCTCCCGCCGCGGGGACTTCGAAGGTCCGACAGGTGTGGGTGTCTCTGTTGTCCGAGTTCAGGAGCACCAAGTTGGCGAGGATCGAGCTGATCGCGCGCGACAGGTCCTCCCCGTATTGGGCTCCGGCGACCCGTGCTCCGCTGGTCCTCGACGCGAGGTCGCGCTGCCAGCCGGGACCGGCGAGGTAGAACCGCCCGCGGTATCGCGCGGCGAGCCTGCGCAACAGCCCCGCCCGGTCCGGGCGCAGCGCTCCGACGAATCCGGCGAGGTACTCGCCGCCTCCGCGCCGGGCCACGGGGCGGTGCCAGGCCGGGTCGTACGCGCTGAGCACGAAGACCACCTCGCGCGCGCCCCGCGCGCGCAGCTCCCCGACGTTGTGGGCTTTGGTGGTCACGATCACGTCCCACCTCGGCTCGGCGGCAAGGTACTCCGGAGTGGTGTTGTCAGGGTTGGACACGTCGTCGGCGCTGTAATGGGCCTTGAGCGGGACGGGCAGCGAGAGCAGCCGCTCTTGGTCGAGGTGGATCGACTTGTACGCGAAAAGAAGGTCGGGGCGCAACGCGGCGGCCGCCGCCGCAAGCTGCTCGTGCGCCTCGCGGACGGAGCGAGGGTCGCGCCGTCCGGTGGCCTTGGCGTAGCACCAGGAAGGGGTCCCCCGCCTGGGCAGGGTCACCGGCGTGGTGTCCACGACGGCGATGTCGTGGCCTGCCAGGCGGAAGCCGTCGGCGAGCGAGCGGGCGTTGCTCCCGTACCAGTCGTCGCCCGCGAAGAGGATCTTCATCGCGTCGTCCCCATTCCGGCGGGCAGGGGGGACGGGCTCCGGCACACGCGTCGGGCCCGGAAGAGGTAGAACAAGGCCACAACTGTCTCGGCTCCGACAATGCCGACGACCACGGTCGTCGGCGAGTGGTCGCGCAGGGCGGCCAGCAGCGTGGCGAGGGCGACGCCCGCCCCGATCAGGGACCCGTAGAGGACGCCGATCGCGTCGGAGCGAGTGGGGAGCACAGCTGTCGAGAAGAACGAGGCGACGGCCATGCCCGGCAGGCTCCAAGCCTCCAGGCGCAAGAGCGGGACCGAGTCGGCAAAGGCGTGGCCGAAGAGGAACGGCGCCGTCCACGGCGCGGACAGGCTGACCGCCGCCGCCGCAGCCACGCCGATCAGCGCCACCGCTCTGGCTCCGCGCATCGAGGCCGCGAAGAAGTCGTCGCTGGTCTTGCGTCGGGCCATTCTGGGGATGAGGCTCCATCCGATGGCGTCCAAGAGCGCGCCGACCGCTTGCACCGGGCGGTCGCTCGCGGAGAACAAGCCCATCGAATGCGCGGAGAACGCCGACGCGAACACAGTGGCGGACCCTTGCTCGTAGGTGTTCTCGAGCAGCCTGGCTGTGAGCACCGGCCTGCCGGTGCTCACGAGTTCGGCGACGCTCCTCGGGCGTCCGGGCGGTCCGTAGCGCCGGATCGTGGCCGCCCACGACCCGATCACCGGGATCAGCGTGGACGCGATGAGGCACAACATGGCCGTCGCGGGGGTCGGGAAGCGTGGGAGGAGGGCCAGCAGCGCTACGAGGTAGAGGACGCGGCCTGCGGACTGGAGCAGCATGGTCAGGCCGAATTTGTTCTTGCCGAGCAGCACCCAGTCGTCGCCGGACGAACTGATCGCCCCGCCGAAGAGTCCGAGCGCCGCCATCTGCAGGACGAGGGGCGCTCCGGTCGCCCAGGCGGCGGCGCACCCGCACCAGAGGATGGCGACGACAGAAAGCCTCAGACCGATGAAATCGCCCCGTAGCTGGGACAATCCAGGCTCGTCGACACGAGCGGCGAGGTACGGGACGATGCCGAGGTCGGTGATGAGCGACCCGAGGAAATAGGTGGACATGGCGACCGCGAGCAAGCCCATGCCGCTCGGCCCCAGCAGGCGGGCGGACAGGGGCAGTGTCACCAAGGCGGTGAGATACTGCCCGTACTTCCCGAACGACACGTAGCCGATATCGCGGACCACAGCCAGCGCCCCGCGAATGTTCTTGCTCATCGCGTCCCCTCCCGGCCGAAGGGCGCGATCCGGGGGGCCACTTGCCGCAGCAGGCCTGCGGCGGAGCCCGCGACGGTTTCGAGGCTGAAATCACGTGCTCTCGCCGCGCCCGATCCTGCGAGAGAGGCCCGCAACCCGGCGTCCGCCACGAGCCGGTCGATGGCCTCAGCCAAAGCACGGGGGTCGCGCGGGGGGACCAGGACGCCGTCCACGCCGTCGGTGATGATCTCCTCTGGCCCGCCCGCGCCAGCCGCGATGACCGCGCGCCCCGCGGCCATCGCCTCGACCACCACCTGGCCGAATGGCTCGGCCAGCCGAGAGTAGTGGATCGCCACGTCGGCCCGCGCGACCTCGCCCAACGGGTCGTCGGTGTGTCCGACGAAGACGACGCGGTCGGCGAGCTGGAGCAGCGCCGCGAGATCTCGCAGGGAGCGCGCGTAGTCGTCTTCGCCGAAATGCGATCCGCCGACGAAGGCGAGGGGGGCCTGGGTCGTGGTCTGGGCCAATGCCCGCAGGACGAGGTCCTGCCCCTTCCACTTGGTGAGCCTGCCGACCATCACGAGCCTGGCTTCGGCGGCAGGGCGTTGCGCTCGGGGCTCGGGGATCCCGCACAGATCGACGCCCGGATAGCTGACGACGGCGGGCCGCCGCCCCGTCCACAGGGTGGCGAGGGTGCCTTTGCTGTTGGCCACGAAGCCGTCCGCTGCGAGAAAGCCGATCAGGCGGACGACAGGCGCGAGCCAGCCGAAGTATTCGCGTGTGATCCGGTCGTGGACATGCCACACGAGCGGAACGCGGGCGCGCCTGCTTGCCACCACGCCTATGAGCAGCGCTTTCGTGGATTCCGCGACGACGACTGCGCCGTTCGCGCCGAGGATCGCTGCTCCGACCGTCCAGCCGGACGCGAGCATGTGGAATCCGCCCCGGACCAGCCGCGCGAACGATCCGCCGATGGTGACGTCGCGGCTCGCGAATGCTGTCGCGAGGACTCTCGTCGGGACTCCCGCGTCGGCCAGCGCGCCGCTGAGCGGTCCAGCCTCGGTGAGGACGGCGGAGGTGGCGAGACCGAGGCGCCCCAGCGCGGCCGCGAGCCGGACGAAGGCCAGCTCGGCTCCGGACATGGCTCCGGTGTGCGAGAGGAACACGACGGAGCCAGGGCCCCGGCTCATAGCAGCGCCTCGCGGTAGAGGGCGACATGGCGCTCGGCGGCGAGCGCCCAGGAGAAGGACTCCGCGTGGGCGCGGCACTGCTCGACAGCGGGCCGGTCGCCTTGCAGGGCTCCGACGAGCCGCTCGGCCAGCGCGACGGAGTCCTCTCCGGGCACGATGAGATCGGGGGCGAGCCCGCGCACCGAGTCGGGGAGGCCTCCGACATCGGTGACGATCGGGGCCCGCCCGCTCGCCAAGGACTCCAAGGCGATGAGCCCGAAGCCTTCGAGCGAACGGGTGGGGACCACGGTGACCGTCGCGTCGCGATAGGCGGCGGCGAGCTCGGCCTCCGTCTTCGGGCCGAGAAGGGAGACCGAGCGCTCCAGGCGCAATGCGGCGATATGGGCGGCCAACTTGTCCGCGATCGGTCCTGCGCCCACAATGTCGAGGCGGGCGTGCGGCACTGCGGCCAGGACGAGGGGCCATGCGTCGAGCAGCACATCGAGCCCCATGCGGCGCTCTAAGCGGCGCACGCAGAGAACTTTCGGCGCGTTGTCGGGGATCGGGGTCGGAGCGAATCTGTTCAGGTCGACCCCAGGGGGGATCGTCGTGATCCGGGCAGGGTCCACGCCGTACTGGGCCGCGAGCAGGCGGCCGAAGAACTGCGACAGCACGACGAGCCGCGTGCTGCGCCGGTAAACCGTGGTCTCGATCAGTCGTTTGACCGATGAGGCCGTGGCGCCTTGCCCGGAAGCGAGGCTCTCGAGCGCCCATGGGCCGTGGAAATGCGTGACGAGCGCGGCTCCCTTGGGGGCGGGCGGGCCGTAGAGGGCGAAGTGCCGGTCGAGGACATCGACGCGTCGCGGCAGCGCGCGGCGCGCGGCGGTGATCCGCCGGGACAGGCTCCCGCCATCAGCTCCCCATGTGGTTCCGCCAAGGTCTGGCTCTCCGAACGCCGAGGCGGAGACCCGTACGTCCGGGCGTTCGCGCAAGGCGGCGAACAAAGCGGAGAAGTAGCGCGACAGCCCGCTGGGCAACGTCTGGAACCATTCGGAGCCTGTCATATGGATGTCGAGCGTGTCCGAGGGCTGTGTCGTCATAGCCAAGCTTTCGCCGTCACGCGGGAACCGGCTTTTCACATGTCGAGCGCTCCGGCAGGCGGAGCGCCCATGGCGGTGCATCCCCCGCGTTGTGGGCGGGCGGCGATGGAAAAGGGAGTCGGGGAGTGACGATTAGAACGATTTCCATGAGAACTCTTCTTTCGGCTTCGCGCGGACTCCGCGCTATATTCCGGGGAAGCGGCAATGCGATGCAGGTCGTTGCTCGCTGTCGAGCCTAACAGAATAATGTGGCGCCACACAGAATGGTTATCGTAAGATCTCGTGTGATTCGAGCAACAGGGGCCGGATGCATTAATTTAATGAGAGTGTTTTTATTTTAATGAAGCAGTAGTTCCGGGCGAAATGTCTTCATGGAAGGCCTCGCGCGTTCGGCGCACAAAAACCCATGGGTGTTCGCCCGTCGACCCCGAAAGTGTCCCGAACAGGGCCGATTCGCACTTCATCGGCCCCATTTCCCGTGCGGCCGCGAGCGCCGTTCTGGCTGTCGAAGAAGCGCCCTGGGTCGAATTTCAGGAAAGTTAATTTAAAAAACGGCCTTTAATTAAAAACGAACTTTAGCCCCGATTTCTTCGATGGCGCTCACGGTCGAGGCTCTTCGAAATATCTGATAAGGTTTTGTGACACTGTGTTTTCTATGAAATATTCTTTCCCGCGACCTATGGAAAAACCTGTGAGATGACGGTATCACGCATTGCTATAGTCCATGAGCGGTGGACAGAGATCGGCGGCTCTGAGAATGTTGTCGAGCAGCTGGCGCTCGAATGGCCGCAGGCTCGAGTCTTCGTGCCGTTCGCCGACCCGGCTTCTGTGCGGGGCACGATGGCCGGGCGCGTCGTCGTCAGCCCCGCGGACCGGCTGCACCAGGCTCTTGGCCGCAGATCGCACGTCCCCGTCCTCCCGATTGTGCCGTGGGCGATGCGGCGTTGGGACTTCGGCGAGGCCGAAGCGGTCCTCGTGAGCCACCACGCTCTGGCAGTGGCTTCTGTGCAGGCCACGGAGCTCCCAACGGTCGCTTACGTCCATTCGCCCGCGCGTTGGGCGTGGGATCCCGCGATGCGCGACAGACCGTCCGGGCCGAGTCTGCCGCCGCGAAGCGGATCACCCGGATCGTGGCCAACTCCACCGAAGTGGCCAGACGAGTCGAGCGTTGGTGGGGCCGCGAGTCGACCGTGGTGCACCCGCCCGTCGATGTGGACCGCTTCGTGCCGGGCGATCCCCGTTCGCGCGAGGATTTCTTCCTGGTCGCGGGCAGGCTTGTCCCGTACAAGAGGGCCGACGTGGCCGTGCGCGCCGCCCGAGAGGCGGGCGTGCGTCTCGTGGTCGCAGGCGACGGCAGGCTCGCCGATCTGTGCCGTTCCTTGGCCGGGCCGGAGACCACGTTCCTCGGCAGAGTCTCGGACGAGGAGCTGGTCTCGTTGTACCAGCGGGCGAGGGCTCTGGTGATGCCGGGGATCGAAGACTTCGGGATCGTGCCGGTGGAGGGGATGGCGTGCGGGACGCCGGTGATCGCGCTGGGCGAGGGCGGGGCGCTGGACACGGTCGTTCCGGGCGTGTCCGGGCAGCTGGTCGAGCCGGTTCCGCCGGGCTCCGCCTCCTCGGAGGAGACGGTGTCGCGGTTCGCCGAGGCGATGCGCGGCTTCCGGCCGGAGGATTTCGACCCTGCCGAGGTCCGGCGGCACGCGGAGGGCTTCTCGAAGGCCCGGTTCCGGCAGCGCATGCGCGCGGTGGTGGAGACGTTGTGACGGGCGGAGCCGGCGGCGGCGTGCGAGGTGGCGAGCGCCGCCGCGCTCTAGCGTCCAGTGCCGAAGAGCACCGCCCCTAACGTCAGCACGATGATCTTCACATCGAGCCACAAGCTCCAGTTCTCGATGTAGAAGTTGTCGTACATGGCCCGGTCCGCGATGCTCGTGTCGCCCCGGAGCCCGTGGATGGCCGCCCATCCGGTGAGGCCGACAGGGACGCGATGCCGCGCTTTGTAGGAGGGGATGGTCTCGCCGAACTGGGCGACGAAGTGCGGCCGCTCCGGCCTCGGGCCGACCAACGTCATCTCGCCCCGCACGACGTTCCACAGCTGGGGGAGCTCGTCGATCGAGAATTTGCGGATGAAGGACCCGAACCGGTTCACCCGCTGCGTGTGGTCGGGGGACCAGTCCGTGTTGCTCGCTTGCTCGGGCACAGGGCGCATCGACCGGAATTTGTACAGCAGGAACGGTTTTCCGTTGCGGCCAATGCGCTCCTGCTTGAAGAACACGGGGTGCCGGGGGGCCTGTGCTTTGACCACCAGGGCGACAGAGGCCAGCAGCGGCGAGAGGATGAGGATGCCGAGCAGCGCCGCGACCACCGAGAAGACTCGTTTCGTCTGCCAGTGGATGCTGCGGAAGGCGAGCCTGCGCACGCGCACCAGCGGAATGGTGTGCAAACGGTCCATGTCCCGGTCGAGGTGGACGAACTCGTACAGCCGGGGGACGATGTAGATCTCGACGTCCAGCTCGTCGCATTCGCGGAGCTGGTCGACCAGCGCCCGGTCGTTCTGTTTGGTGAACGCCACGACGACCACTTGGATCCTGGCTTTCGTCACGATGTTGGGGAGGTCGTCTGCGTGCGCGATCACCGAAACACTCTCGGGCCAGGACTTGCGCATCGGAGCGTCGTCCATGACGAGCACCGGTTCGAGCCCGTACTCGGGGTGCTCCGCCGCGCTTTGGACCAAGATTTGCGCCACCTTGCCGCCGCCGATGACCAAAGTCCGCGCGCGATTGCGGACATCGCGACGCCTGAGCGCGCGCAACACCGCGAACACCGCCACCCTGACGAGGAAGAACACGATGAAAGTGAGCAGCGCGCTGATGATCCACCACGACACCGGATGCGGATCGTGCCACGCGAGGATGAGCATGAACGGCGTGACCATCCAGCCGCAGGCGACCAGTTCGGGCAGTGTGTCGAGCGCCGCGAGCGCCATTCGTCTTCGGTAGACCCCGAGCGCTTCGGCGATCGCCACCACGGCCAACGGGCCGACGAAAACCGCGACCCAAGCCGGGCCCGCGTGCCAGATCGACTTGCGATCGAGGTTCCAGGTGTGGGAGATGCTCGCGACTGTGACGAGGGCGACGAAGTCGAGGAGCCCTATCGTCGCCATGTACGGGCTGTTGCGCTGTCGCCAGATTTTCTGTTTCCGGGCGACGGCGGGGCGCGCCAAGACAGTGGTCAGCATGGGAGGCCCCTCGGGCTACCGCGCGATGATCGGGTGCTCGTGCGGCGGCAGCCGGTCGGCCGTCTGAACGCTCATGTGCGGCGTCCCGCTGTTCGTCGGGAAGGTTCTGTTCGACGGTTTGCCGAACTCGTCCTGGTTACGCACGTCGTTGCGCCTGCTGATGACAGGACTGCCGGGATCGCCAGGCATCGGAACGATCGGAGGGTCGGCCGATGCGGCGCCCGCCGAGCAGCACACGGGCACGAGCCCGAGTATCGCGACGGCGAGCGTGCGAGGTGCGGTTCGCGATCGGATCATGAGATTGCTCCTGTTCAGAATGAGACTATCGGTCCGTATACGGAGAAGGTGTCGTCGTTTTCCGTGGTCGAGAGCTGGACGACCGCGAACAAACGGACGTACGCGGCGCCCCCGCAGGCGTCCACGTTGAGGTGCTCGTCGGTGACCCGCGTCCCGCCGGTCCTGCCGTTGAGCTGTTTGACCGATATCGGAACGGTGACGATCTGACCAGGCCTGAGGTACACGTCGAGGAAGCCGTTCACGCCGACGTTGACGTTGCCGGTGTTGACGTTGAGGCCGCCTGCCCCGATCCCGATATTCGCGTTGGGAGAAGTCCAGTTCGCGTTGGCCCCGCCTTGGGCCTCTAGCCCGTTCGAGAGGTCTATTTGACATGAGGCTTGCAGGCCGATTTTCAGGAGCCCGGAGTCCACCGGAAAATTCCCTTTCCCGTCGATCGACACCGCGGCTTTGCCGGATAGGAACGCCTCTCTTGTGAAAAGCGTCGACCCCATATTCGCCACGGAGTTCACTGAGAGGTCCAGAAGGGTCAACGACACGTTGTACCCGTCGTCTGTCGTATGGTTCCCCGTGGTCTCCTCCAATGAGACCGGGTCCGCGTGAGTGGCGGCAGAGTTCGACACCGCGACGATTGACGTGCAAGCGAGCGTGAGAATCTGAAAAGCGAGAAAGGGAAGACCGAAAACGCCGGACCGTTTTTGCCGCATCGGCATACGAACGGAGCGGCGTGATTCTAGAATAGCCATGGTCCACTCCTCAGGCTGTTGTCTTACCAAATACATTATGTGAGAAAATACGCGCTCAGCCAGGCGTATCGACCCCATACCCGGAAGCTGCGACGAGAGCCGCTTCCGACGCCCCGGATGTGGTCCGGTTTCAATGTCGGGATGAGGAAGATTCGATAGACTAATCCCGTATCCGTGGCGTCACCGATGCGAGCATAGCAGCATGCCCCCGTTACTCGCTGCTATAAGTTTCAAATGTCACTTTTTGAAAAGAATATGACCTGTGAAATAATTTAATAATTACATTAATGGGTCGAACTATTAATATAATATACCACTTGGGATTAATATAATCTACCCGCTTGGAGCGTGCGTATTTAATGGGTTTCTCAAGGTGGTCGGGGCCGCCGCTCGACTCCCGCGAGATTGTGGTCTCGCGACCTTGTTTCGCCATGGTCCGCGCCGAGCCCGCCACCGCCCCTCGGGCAGTCCGCCTGCCCGCTCTTGTCCGGCTCGCTGAGGGCCGAGCGCCGGAGGAGGGCATGGGCGGAGCCGGCCCCTTCGATGACGCCGGCGTCATCCCCGTTCTCCCGGGAGGACATGCCCCGCATCAAACCCGGAACGGCTCATGTGGTCCGCCGGGTCCGGCGGGAAAGGCCTGGAGGCGGTCCCGGTCTCCTGCATCTGGCTCGGCACGCCCGGACCACGGGTGTCACAGCGCTGTTTCCGTGGCGGACAGCGATCCAGGAGGCGCTAGTGTCGTCGCAGGTCAAGGCTGTGCGAGTGTTTCATTTCGTTACAGGACGGCTCGTGGGAGGCCGGAGTGTCTCAGTGTGTTCCCACGCCTTGACCCGAGGTTGCCGGGCTTGCAAAGTGGTGCTCGCAAGCTTGAGCGCTCCTCGGAATCCACTGAAATCCGAGACGGAGGACAGGCTTGATCGAAGAAGAGATGATCCAGAAAACAGTTCAAATCCAAACAACTCAACGATCCAGGTTGATCTCATTGAGAAGGAGAGCCGGTTATGGCGAGTAGCCAGACGAAGGTCGTCAGCGGTGCATTGGAGAAGGCGGCCCAATCGCTTGCCTCCCACGTTGACTCGTACAACACCATCAAGTCCAGCCTGCAAAGCAGCTTGGACCAGAGCTCGAGCACGTTCCAGGGCGAGGCCGGGAACGCGTTCCGGGAGTCCGGGAGCAGCTGGACCTCGTCGGCTGCGAACACTGCGCAGCAGCTGGAAGAGATCCAGGCGAAACTGCAGAAGGCGGGCGTGAAATTCCAGGCCGCCGACGAAGCGGGCAAGGGCGCCTTCGGCGGCAGCGCGGGCAGCGCGGGCTCTTCGGGGTCCGGCGGAGCCAGCTACTCCTTCTAGCCCGGTCCTGGCGCGTCATCGCGCCGACAGTATCGACAGCGCAATTATCCACATTCAAACTTTCTGAGGAGAAAACATTATGAGCAACGGCGACATCTACTACGACCACAGCGCGATGGAGGAGCACTCCTCGCAGATCCAGTCCCACGCGTCCGAGCTGAGCGATATGCTCGACAACATCTCGACCGCCGTGAACGAGCTGGCCGAGAGCTGGTCCGGCGCAGGCTCCAACAACTGGGCCGACCTCCAGAAGGAGTGGAACAGCACGGCGGCGACCGAGCAGGAGTCCCTGTCGAACCTGGGGACCGCGCTCTCGAACACGACGAGCAGCATGCAGGAGACCGACAGCGAAGTCTCCGCGATGTTCAGCTGAACACGGGCCGTCGTCAGACGGAAAAGCAGTGCCCCCCACCGCGCGGTGGGGGGCACTGCTTTTCGCGCTGTCGGTCTTTTGCTCCCGGGTCAGCCGAGGATGCGGACCACGTAGGGGGCCATGCCGTTGGTGCGGACTCGCGAGACGGCGACGGAGGGGTTGGTGGCCTCGAGCATCTGGCCGTTGCCGAGGAACATGGCGACGCTCTCGCTGCCCTCGGGGCCGTAGAAGATCAGATCGCCCGGCAGGGCCTGGGACGGCCAGATCTTGCGGCCTGCCTGGTACTGGTCTTTCGAGGAGCGCGGCAGCTTGGCCCCGGCCCCCGCGAAGGCGTACACCATGAGCCCGGAGGCGTCGAATCCGACGATTCCGGAGCCTGCCGGGTTGCCGGTTGGGCCATCGGAGCTGCCGCCGCCGTACACGTACGGCACGCCGCGCTGGGCGAGCGCCCTGGCGATCGCCGAGTTGACGGTCTGCTGCTGGTTCGCCGAGGGCGGCGCGGCGGGCTCGGCCGCGGCAAGGCTTGTCGCCGTGCCGAAAAACACCAGGGCGGACACGGCCAATGCGGGTGCGCGTCTCATTCGGTCCTCGCTCTCCGGCCCGGCGGGCCAGTCGGATTCACTTGAGTTCACTGAAGTCGCTTCAGCGCGCTCCAGTCACTAAGGACTAGTTCTACATCTCGGCGCGGCCGGTGGGCCAGTGAAACCGGGGAGTGCGGCCAAGGATTGCTTGTACCGTGACGCGACGGCGACTTCTGCGCGGGCTCGCCGCGCCCCCACGCCTCGTGAGCTGCGATGACAATCAATTGTTGTGGCAAGGGGGAGGCGGATTGTTGGCGGGCTCACAGATCTCTCTCTAGGCTACGGATCTGACAACCCGATCACCCAGTCCACAGGAGGATTTCCATGGCATTCGCAGGCAAGACCGTTCTCGTCGCCGGGGGCGCGAAGAACTTGGGCGGCCTCATCTCGCGCGCTTTCGCCGAGCAAGGCGCGAACGTCGTCGTCCACTACAACAGCGCGAGCTCGGAGGCGGCGGCCGACGAGACCGTGGCCGCGGTGGAGGCCGCAGGGGCCTCGGCGTTGAAGGCGAGCGGCGACCTCACCGTCCCGGCGAATGTCGCGGCGCTGTTCGCGGCGGCGAAGGAGCGTTTCGGCGGCGTGGACGTCGCGGTCAACACGGTGGGCAAGGTGCTGCGCAAGCCGATCGCTGAGACGACCGAGGAGGAGTACGACTCCATGGCGGCGATCAACGCCAAGGCGGCGTACTTTTTCATCAAAGAGGCGGGCAAGGCCCTCAACGACAACGGCAAGATCGTCTCGATCGTGACCGCGCTGCTCGGGGCGTTCACGGACGGGTACTCCACCTACGCGGGCGGCAAAGCCCCGGTCGAGCACTACACCCGCGCGGCGGCCAAAGAGTTCGCGCCCCGTGGCATCTCGGTCAACAACGTCGCCCCCGGCCCGATGGACACTCCTTTCTTCTACGGCCAGGAGACCCCGGAGCGAGTGGCCTTCCACAAGTCGCAGGCGTTGGGCAACCAGCTGACGAAGATCGAGGACATCGTCCCGCTGGTCGTCTTCCTCAGCGGCGCCGGATGGTGGATCACCGGGCAGACCATCTTCGCCAACGGCGGCTACACGACGCGGTGAGCCCCGCCGGACAGCTCGGCCATGAGGTCGACGAGGTCGCACCGGTCGCGCCACACCGCGTAGGTGTCGATGACGGGGGCGGGCAGCACGGGCACGCTGGCCAGCCCCGGCGCGCCGAGCAGGGCCCCGGTCGTGAGCACGAACTCCTCGGGGAATTCCAGGGTGTGCTCGGGCGGGAGCCCCTGCACGCGGCTGACCCGGTGCGCGGGCCGCTGTCCTGCGGGGAAGAGCCCGAGCAGGAAGTCCGTGAACGCGGACTCGCCGGGCGGGGCCCACACCACCATCGGGCAGCGCGCCAGCTCGCCGAGCGCCACGCTCTCGCGTCCGGCGAGGGGGTGGGCGGCGGCGACGACGGCCCGCAGCGGATGCCGGGCGATCACTCGGGAAGAGATCGAGGCGGGCAGGGCGGGCGCGAGCGTCCGCCGCAGGAAGCCCAGGTCCAAAATGCCGTCCGCCACGTCGGCGAGGATCTCGTCCGGGAACCGGATCACCGCGTGCAGCGAGAACTCGGGGCGCGCGGCGAGCAACGGGCGGAGCAGCTGGACGACTTCCTCGCTGCGAACGGCGGGGGTGTGGGCGACGGTGACCACTTCGGGCGCGTCCGCCCGCGCCCGCCGCATGGCGGCGCGCAGCGATTTGCGGATCGGCAGCATGTCTTGCAGGAACCGCTCGCCGCTCGGCGTCAAGGAGATGGGGGCCCGGCTGCGGTCGACGAGGTCGACGCCGAGGTCGCGCTCTAGCTGCCGCACGGACGCGCTGAGCGCTTGCTGGGAGAGCCCGAGGCGGTGCGCCGCGCGGGTGAAGTGGCGCTCTTGCGCCAGGACGAGGAAGTGCTCGACGCGCCGGAAATCCATGGCGCGGCGACCGGTGGCGCTCATCGCGCCGCGAGGTGGGAAGGCCGCATGGGCAGATCGTAACGCCCGGCGCTTCCAGGCGTAGCCTGGAGCCATGTCGGCCACCGGTTTGAGGTACAAAGCCATCACGCTGGCGCAGCGCCACCTGGCGAACCCGCTCATGCGCCGCAACGCGGCGCAGACCCTGCTGGAGACGAAAGGCAGGGTGAGCGGCGAGCCCCGGCGCACACCGCTGGGCGGCCGGGTGGAGGGCGCAAGTTTCTGGTTCGTCTCCGAGATGGGCTACGCCAGCCAGTACGTCAAGAACATCCAGGCCGATCCGAGAGTGCGGGTCCGTGTCCGGGGGGCATGGCGGCAGGGGACGGCGGTGCTGCTGCCCGAGGACGACGCGAAAGCGCGCCTCGCGCGCCTTCCGAAGGCCAACAGCTCGGTTGTGCAGCTCCTCGGCATGAGCCTGTTGACGGTGCGGGTGGACTTCGACGAGTGACGTGCCCGCGAGGGATCGTTGCGTCGGGTATAGTTGCGGACGCAAATAGAAGCGTCCAAAAGGAGTTCCCATGAGCGTCGTCCCCGCCCAGTTCGCCGACTTGCTCGAACGCCCCCTGTACGGCAGCTTGGCGACGGTCAGCCCGGCGGGCAAGGCCCAGTCGAGCATCATGTGGTACGTCTGGGACGGCGAGCGGCTCAAGTTCACGCACACGGCGAAGCGGCAGAAGTACCGCAACCTCGTGGCCAACCCCTCGGCGGCGTTCTCGGTCTACGACCCGGAGAACCCCTACCGCTACCTCGAGCTGCGCGGCGTGGTCGACGAGATCGCCCCGGACCCGGACGGCGTGTTCTTCACGGAGCTGCACACCAGGTACTCGGCGAGCTTCCCCTTGCCGGTCTCCGATTTCCCCGACCGGGTGGTCCTGTTCCTCCGCCCGGACTCGGCGCACAGCCACTGAGCCCCGTTGCCGTTGGGCCCACGGGCATTGCCCCCGGGCCGGGTCGGCGGCATACTGGGATTATGACATCCGGTATACAAGCTTGGCTGGGGCGCGGCTCCTTCTTCGACTTCGGCGGCTGCCGGATCTTCTATCGCAGGGAGGGCCGGGGCGAGCCGTTGCTCCTCGTCCACGGCTACCCCTTCAACTCGTACGACTGGCACAAGATCTGGGGCGACCTCGTGTCGCGACGTGATGTGATCGCCCCGGACATGCTGGGAATGGGGTTCTCGGACAAGCCGCCGCGCCACCGGTACAGCGTCTTCGGCCACGCCGACATGCACGAGGCGCTCCTCCGCGAGCTGGGGATCGGCGAGTTCGACGTGCTGGCGCACGACCTCGGCGTGACAGTCGTCCAAGAGATGCTGGCCCGGCGCATGGAGGGGCAGGCGCTGCCGAGGCTTCGGTCGGTCGTCTTCCTCAACGGCGGGCTGTTCCACGAGGTGTACCGGCCCCGGCTGGTGCAAAAACTGCTCTGCTCCCCGGCCGGGCGCGTCCTTGGGCCGATCACGCCGGACGCGGCGGTGCGCGCGGCTCTCAAGGAGATGTTCGGCCCGGACACCCAGCTCACGAGGGCGGAGGCCGACGAGCTCGTCGCGGTGCTCAAGCACAACGGGGGCAAGCGGGTGAACCACCTCGTCGGCAGGTTCGTGCTCGACCGCAAACGCCACCGGGACCGCTTCGCCCGCCCGCTCGAACGGGGCTTCGTGCCGATGCGTCTGATCGACGGCAACCTCGACCCGAACTCCGGCGCGCATCTCGCGCGGCGCTACCGCGAGCTCGTCCCGGACCCCGACGTGGTCGACCTGCCCACGGTCGGCCATTGGCCCCAGCTCGAGGCGCCCCGCGCGACTGTCGGGCCCGCGCTCGAGTTCTTCGACAGGCAAGCCTCGTAACGATTTCGTCGAGAACGGCCGAACCCCTTGGCCTCTTAGAGATCTCTCAATATGATGATGTGCATCACAAAGCGTGCTGCAATCAAGGAGAGATCACATGTTTGAGCCCGTTTCGCCGGTCCCGTCCGCCGTGGCGCCCTGGTCGGTCCGATTCGCCTACTGGTACATCGGGAAGCGTTCGGCCGAGTCTGGCGCGGCCCGAGGCTACCGGGAGCCGCACCTGTCCAAGGGCGCGGAGCATTCCTTCCTCTACCCGCCGATGACGACGGAGAGCCTGGAGTCCTTCGCCGACTGAGCCGCTAGGCCTCCTGCGGCTGGCCTTCGGGGACGCCGCGCTCGGCGGCTTCCCCGCCTTGCGCCCGGCGCGGCAGGAAGAGCACGAGCGCCAAGAGGACCGCGGCCAAAATCCCGGAAGCGAGCCAGCGGTCGATCGCGAGGCCGCCCTGGGCATGGGATTTGTCCAGGAAATCGCCCAAGGTGGCCCCGAGCGGCCGGGTGAGGACGAATGCCGCCCAGAAGAGCAGGACGCGGGAGACGGAGGTGGCGAAGTACAGGAGGGCGATCACGAGCAGCGCCCCGCCGAACAGGGCGGCGCCGCCGAGGAACCCGAGGTCCAGCCCCGGCGGATCGTCGTCCGGCGCGGCCGCGACCCAGTCGCCCAGCGCGGTGCCAAGGGTTTGGGAGAAGAGGATGGTCGCCCAGTAGAACGCCTCTGCTTTGGGGGAGGCGACGGTCTCCACGGCGACGGAGCCGAGGACGAAGCGCCAGAGGGCGAGCGAGAGCAGGACCGCCGAGACCAGGATCAGGGTGCCGCCGAGGTAGCCGATGCCGAGGTCGCGGGTGAGGTGGTCCGCGACCGCCGTGCCGAGGGTGGTCATCGCGACCATGACCCCCCAGTACAGCAGCGGGTAGAACTTCTTGGCCAGGATCTGCGCGATCACCAGCAGGACGAAGGGCGCGGCGCAGACGGCGATCCCGAGGATGTAGCCGAGTTGCTCTTGCTGGGTCAGCGCGTCGGCCCCCACCTCGCCGAGCGTGGTGGCGATGATTTTCATCAGCCAGAAAACTGCTGTGACTTTCGCGACTTTGCTCGCGTTGGCCGCGAAGGACATAGCTGCCTCGGTGTGGTTCGGGCGGCCCTGCGCCGCTGACGGGGAGCAGGCCTCGGCCTGCCTTAGAGAGAGTACGCGACCTCGGTCAGCTGCTCGGAGAGCGTCCACAGCTCGTCTTGCAGGGCGGTGTCGCGGGAGAGCTTGGTCGAGCGCGCGAGCACGGGGTGCCCGCGCCACGACAGTCCGGCGGGGCCGGGCGGGCCGTAGTACTCGCCGCCTTTGGCGGACGGGTCGACCGCCGCGCGCAATTGGCTGAGAGCTCCCACCTGCGCGGTGTTCAGCAGCAGCGCGGACCCGCGCTCGTAGAGCTTCTTGCCGAGCCCGCCGAATTGGCGGCCGAGCTCGGTGCCCGCGACTCCAGGGTGCGCCGCCGTCGAGAGGACGGGGCTGCCCGCCGCCTTGAGCCTGCGGTCCAGCGCGCGGGCGAAGAGCAGGTTCGCGAGCTTGGACTGCCCGTACGCGGCCTGCGGGGAGTAGGACCGCTCCCATTGCGGGTCGTCGAGCTTGATGCCGGTCTTCGGCGGGTTGTTGGCGTGCGCGATGCTGGAGACCGAGACCACGCGGGAGCCCGTGGCGGCGGCGATCTTGTCGAGCAGCAGCCCGGTGAGCGCGAAATGCCCGAGGTGGTTCGTGCCGAACTGCAGCTCGAACCCGTCGACGGTGGTCTTGCGCTTCGGCGGCATCATCACGCCCGCGTTGTTGATCAGCAGGTCGATCTTCGGCAGCGAGGACGAGAGCTCGTCGGCGGCCTCGCGAACCGAGGCCAGGGAGGAGAGGTCGAGGGGCTGGACGACGACCTCGGCCTCGGGGGCTAGCTCTTTGATCCGCCGCGCGGCGGCCTCGCCCTTCGCGACATCGCGGACGGCGAGGACGACCTTCGCCCCGTGTTGCGCGAGCGCGCGCGCGTTCTCGAAGCCGAGCCCGGTGTTGGCTCCGGTGATGACCGCGATCCGCCCGGTTTGGTCCGGGACGTCCGCCTCGGTCCAGCGTCCGCTCATAGTGATGCTCCTCTCGATCGCACAGCCCATCCTATGCGCATCACTCAAAACTGCTCGGCGACGGTGGTCCCCTGGGCTCGCGAGCCGGTTTTCCGAGGCTGGCGGGGAATGTCGACAGCCTGTCAGGTGTTGCTCCTGGATGCCGCGTGCGGTAAAATCGGAGCAACCGTTCCGGTTGCTCCAGCCCAATTATTTCGGAACTGCTGTTCCGTATGCAAGAGATGAAAACGTGAGGTGTGTCATATGGCACAGCAAGCGCTCGAGACTCCCCAGCAGTCCAAGCGCCCACTTCGCGCGGACGCCGTGCAGAACAGGGCGCGGCTTTTGCAGGTCGCGTACGAGACCTTCGCGGAACTGGGCGTGGGGGCCCCGGTGGACGAGATCGCCCGCCGGGCGGGTGTGGGCGCAGGCACGGTCTATCGGCATTTCCCCACGAAAGAGCACCTGTTCCTCGCCGTCGTCGCGGTCCGTGTCGAGGAAATCCTCGGGCGGGCCGAAGAGCTGCTCAGAACGGCCCCCCCGGAGGAGGCGTTCTTCGTCTTCTTCACCGAGACGATCGACTGCGGAGCCACTGACCACGGCTTCGCCGACGCGTTGGAGAGCGCGGGGATCGAACTGCCGCCCGAAGTCGACGACAGCTTCCGCGATGTCGTGCAGGCGCTGCTCGCCCGGGCGCAAGAGGCCGGGACGTTGCGTCGCGACCTCGTTCCCGAGGACGTGAAATTCCTGATGAAAGGGTGTTTCGCGGCGCAACGCTATCTGGAGGACAAGTCTCGCGCGCCCTTCCTCATGTCCGTGGTGCTCGACGGCATGCGTGTGAGGCCTTGACGCAGAGGTGGCAGAGGACCGCCGGATTCTGACCGTCACCGTGAAGCCGGGCAGCCGCAAGGGGCCGCTTGTGGAGGTCGCGGAGGACGGGTCGCTGACCGTCTTCGTGCGCGAGCCTGCCGTCGAGGGCAAGGCGACCGCCGCTGCTGCGGCTGCGCTCGCCAAGCATTTCGCGGTGGCCAAGAGCCGGGTCGCGCTGGTCTCGGGCGCGACTTCGCGGACGAAGCGGTTCGCGGTCTTCGACTAGGCCACGCTGTGGCCGACAAGCAGCCCGACGGAATAAGTGGCCGCCACTGCGGCCATGCCGAGGCCGAGCTGGCGCAGCGCCCCGAGCCGTATCGACTGCGCGGTGAGCCGGGCGGAGAACGCCCCCGCCACGGCGAATCCGACAAAGCCGAAGGCCAAGCCGTAGGCGAGACTGCCGAAGCCGAAAATATACGGCAGCAGGGGCACGAGCGCGCCGAGGGCGAACATCAAGAACGACAGCCCCGCCGCGACGAGCGGCGACGGCTGGTCGTCCGGGTCGAGCCCGATCTCCTGGATCACATGCGCGCGCAGCGCGACGGCGTTGTCCCGGTGAATTTCCCTGCTGGCCTGCGCGGCGGTCTCTTCGCTCATCCCGTATTTGGTGAGCAGGCCCGCGAGCTCGCGCTGCTCTGCGTCGGGGACCCGCGCGAGCGATTCCTCCTCCACCCGAACCTGGGCTTCGAGCTGCTCGTTCTGCGCGGTGACCGAGGTGTACTCGCCGAGCGCCATCGAGAACGCGCCCGCGACAAGGCCTGCGACCCCGGTGAGCGCGACGGCGTGCGGGGCCAGCCCGGACCCGCCCGCGCCCGCGATGAGCGCGGTGTTGGTCACGAGGCCGTCCATCGCGCCGAACACGGCGGGCCGCAGCCAGCCGCCCGCGACGTCGGGGTGCTGGTGGTCGATGCCGTGGGGGTCTTCGAGCGCGCGTGCGAGGTCTTCGGCCACAGAGACAGCGTAGCTTCCTCGGCGCGAAGGCGCACCCAAGGAAAGGCTGCACGAACTGCGCAAAGGCTACGCTCAACCGGCTTTTGGAAAACCCCTTGCGCGGGGTGCGGGCGGGTGCTACGTTTGCGGACGCACCTCGTTAGGCGAGGCTCCTGGACGAACACAGGCCACTGATCTCACGACATCCAGAGATGCCCAAGATCAGGACAGATCTCCCCGGCTTAAGGGGTGGTCCCAAGTGGCTTCTCCGGCAGATGCTGGAGATACGTCGTCCAGTGCTGAAGCTCAACGTGCGAGGACAACCCACAGGCGATTTGTGAACGTCTCGTTTCAGATCCCGCTATCCCCAGCGGGATCCCCTCATCTGTGCGACAGTTTTTGTTCGCCAACAATTCGCGTCCCTGTCGGGGCGCGGCATGTGAGAAAAGAAAGCAGGTGGGAGCCATGACCAGCACGATCGACATCCGTTCTATCAACCAAGAACAGCGGAGCGCGCCGCCGTCGCTCGCGCCCACTCGTCTCACCCCGTATCAAGCCATGGTGCAGGACCTCGTGTTCCTCCGCCACGAGCTGGAGGCGAACGACATCCCGTTCCTGCTGATCAGGGGCGCGGAGGGACGGCCAGCGCTCGTAGTCGACATCCGGTACCGGGCGCAAGTCGCCCAGGCGCTGATGGCGGCCTGCCTGGACACGCCCCTGCACGCCAAGGTCCTCGACGGCTCGAAGGCCGAGGGCGGCTCGGGCGGGCGCTCGATCTATCTCGGCGACAACCTGACCGCCACCGTCGCCGACCCCCGGCTGCTCCGGATCTACCGCAGGCGCGGATCCGCCGCCGTGGCGGACGGGCGCCAGCGCCGCTCCGGCCTGCGCTACGGCGCCTCGGCGGGCGTCGAGCTGCAGTTCTGGGTGTTCGACGGGGAGCAGGTGATCTGCCCGGTCGAGACCTCGTTGACCCGCAAGGCGCTGCCGCTCGGCGAGATCGTGCACGACGTCGTCGAACTGCACGGGCGCAGCTGGCCGACCATCCGGGGGATGTTCGCCCCGCACGCCGCCGACATCACCTTCGACGTCGACATGGTGTTCTCCTGGGTGGACGGGAACGACCCGGCGTTCCGGGCCCGCCGCGCCGCCCAGATGGCCGGGCATGTGGTCGGCGAGGGCGACGACGCGGACGCGCGGATCCGCCAGATCGACGAGCTCAAATACGCCCTGCGCTCGGTGTACGCCTTCGCGCCCTGGGTGCGCCGCATCTTCATCGCGACAGACTCGCCGGTCCCGGACTGGCTCGTCCCGCACCCGAAGATCACGATTGTGCGGGCCGAGGACCATTTCACCGACCGCGCGGCGCTGCCGATCTACAACAGCCACGCGGTCGAGAGCCAGCTGCACCACATCCCGGGGCTCGCCGAGCATTTCTTGTACTCCAACGACGACATGTTCTTCGGCCGCGCGCTCGCCCCGTCGATGTTCTTCTCGCCCGGCGGGGTCACGAAGTTCGTTGAGGCGGGCACGCGGATCGGGCTCGGGGACAACCACCCCGAGCGCAGCGGCTTCGAGAACGCCGCACGGGTGAACCGCAGGTTGTTGCAGGAGCGGTTCGGGCAGATCATCACCCGCCACCTGGAGCACACCGCCGCCCCGCTGCGCCGGAGCGTCCTGTTGGAGCTCGAGCGAGAGTTCCCCGAGGATTTCGCCCGCACGCAGGCCAGCCGGTTCCGCGCGGCGACCGACATCTCGGTCACGAACTCGCTGTACCACTACTACGCCCTGATGACTGGGCGCGCGGTGCAGCAAGAGTCGGCGAAGATGCTGTACGTGGACACCACGACGAAGGAGGGGCTCGCGAAGCTGCCGAGGCTGCTCAAGAAGCGCGGCCACGACTTCTTCTGCCTCAACGACGGCAGTTTCCCCGAGGTCGGAGCCGCGAAGCGGGCCCGTGTCGTCGGCGATTTCTTGGAGCGGTACTTCCCGGTCGCGGCGCCATGGGAGCGGGAGAGCTGCGAGGAAGCGGCGTAAGGAGGCTTGCTGGGAACGGGAAGTTAGGACACGCAGGGCGAGGCCGGCCACGGCCGACCCCGTAGTGTCCCGACATGCACGGTCCGGTCGCGGCGCCATGGGAGCGGGAGAGCTGCGAGGAAGCGGCCTGAGCTAGCTCGTGTGCGCGTGCGCGGACGAGACCCCGTGCGGAATGCGCGCGGCGGGCAGGATCGTGTGCCCTGCCGCCGCCAAGCGCCGCCGGGCGGCCTCCGGCGCGACGAATTCGCCGACGGTGGGCCCTGCGGCAAGGGGCACGACGCTGTGCACGACGGTGTCCTGGTAGCAGTGCACCAGGTTGAACGCCTGCGCCTCGTCCCTTCCTCGGGTCCCGCCCGTCTGGACAAGGAGGTCCTGGGTGTAGCAGCTCGCCGAGGCGACCGACACCGGGATGCCCGCGAACGTCGCGTTCGTGGAGTAGTGCAGATGGCCCGCGAGGATGCTCCGAATGTCGCTGCCGCGCAGCACCTCGGCGAGCCTGGCCTGGTCGCGGAGCTCGACGGAGACCGCGAGGTCGAGGACGCTCGGGACGGGAGGGTGGTGCATCGCGAGGATCGTGCCGAAGGGCGCGGGCTCGGCGAGCTGCTCGGCGAGCCAGTCGAGCTGCTCGGGGGCGATTTCCCCGTGGTGGCTTCCGGGCACAGAAGTGTCGAGCACGACGACCCGCAGGCCTGCGACCTCGTGCACGCGGTCGAGCGGAGCCATGGACGGGGCTTCGCGGAGCAGATGCTCGCGCAGCGCGCCCCGGTCGTCGTGGTTGCCCATCACCCAGATGAGTTGCGCGCCGAGGCGGGCGGCTGCGGGCTCGACCACGTCGCGCAACTTGCGGTACGCGGCGGGCTGGCCGGTGTCGGCGAGGTCGCCGGTGAAGACCAGGGCGTCGAGCCGCGGCTGCGCGGCCTCGAGCCGTGAGAAGAGCTCGGCGAGTTTGGCCTCGGCGTCGACGTCTCCGTACAGAAGGCCGTCGCCCGCGATGAGGTGGGTGTCGCTGATATGCGCGATGACGTGATCGGGTCGGGGGTGTTCAGCGACTCTGACGACGCTGGGACTGTGACTCTCCACAGTGCTCTGGCCTTTCTATTGCCTGACCGTCCCAGCATACCCGCGCGGGCCCGGTTTCGAGGCTCAGTTGTTCAGCGGCACGCACCGCACGACGACGGCGTCGGTCACATCCGCGATTTGCCCCGGGCCCGGATCCACGGAGACGGCCTTCCAGCCCGCGGCGAAGAGCACCAGCCCGCTCGCGGGGTCGTCCGGCACGAGCTGGATATTCGTGAACCCGAGCTCGCGCAGCTGGTCCTGGACGTCCTGGGCGTTGCGGCCGCGGACTTTCGGAATTCTGGCTTCGCCCTCTTCGGGCTCGGGAGTGGCCGAGGTGGGCGGTTTCGCCTTGGTCGTGGTCGGCGTGTGCTCCGGCGTGATCTCGACTGTGTCCTCGGTCGGCGTGGCCGTGTCCTCCGGCGCGTCGGCCGTGGAGTCTTGCTCGTCGCCGGTCGGCAGCGGCTGCGTCGAACTCGTCGGCGTGCGGGGGGGCTCCGAGATGGTCGTGCTCGGCCTGGTCTGGCCCGCTTGCGCCTTGGCCTGGTTGGGCTCGCTCAGGTTTTTGAACATGACCGCGACCGCGATCGCGATGACGACGAGCGAGACCGCGGCCGTCAGCATCCACGGCCAGCGCCGGGGCGGCGGCTGCACGGGAATCTGGACGCGTTGGCGCGGGCGCAAGTAGTCCGGCTTGCGGACGGGCTCGGCGTACGGGGACCCCGGGTAGGCGTACGGGGACTGGGGGGATTCCGCATAAGGCGAGTGGAAGGGCTCGGCGTAGGGGGACGCGGAGGCGTACGGGGATTGCGGCGGCTCGGCGTAGGGCGAGCGGACGGGCTCAGCATAAGGCGACCCGTGGCTCCCTTGCTGGGGCCCCACCCCGTACGGCGGCCTGGTCATCTCCTACCCTCGTTCTCTCGCGGCGCCCCGCATCACGAGCTTGCCCCGTGCTGTGCTCTTGCGTCGGCAGAGTCCCATCCTCGCACACCCTGCGAGCCCACGCCAGTCGGTCGCCTGCCGCAGCCCGGCAGGCTCTCGTGGCTCCAGCATACGGGACAAGTCACGAACTCGTCGATTCGAGCAGGTCGCCTTGTGTGCGGGGCCCGCCGACGAAGGCGGCGGCGATCGCGCCGAACACGCAGATCAGAGCGGTCAGCTCGAAGATCTCTGCGTATTCGAGGTGGTACGCGGTGATGAGGAAATGCGCGGACTGCGCCACGCGATCCGCGAACGGCGCGTCCGCAGGGAGCGGCGGGGCTTGTTTGACCGCCACCGCGTAGAGCGCGTGCAACCGGTACAGGCCCCACGCCGTGAGGCCGGAGACTCCGATCAGCATGCCGGTCATCCTCGCGACCACCACGCCGGAGGAGGCCACGCCATGGCTCGACACCGGCACCGCCCGCAGGGCTGCGGCCGACAGCGGCGCGATGACCAGGCCCAAGCCGAATCCGGCGACCACGAGGTCGGTGTGCAGGACCGGCAAGGCGACGAGCCCGAGGTCGTGCGTCGCGTGCAGCACGTCCTCCGGCCAGCGGGAGAACAGCCAGTAGCCGAACGCCGCGACGACCATGCCGACGACCGCGACCACCCGCTCGCCGCCTTGGCCCCGCGTCCGGCGGTCCCAGAAACTTGCGACGAACCCGCCGCCGACGGCGCCGATCGGCAGGGCGATGAGGAACCAGGACAACAGGAAGGTCGCGTCCGTGTTGCTCAGCCCGAGCACGCTGCGGCCGTAGAGCTCCACGTTGACCAGCGTCACCATGAGCGCGGCTCCTGCGGCGAACGAGGACAGCAGCGAGGTGAGGAAGGGCGTCCAGCGCACGCCGGTCCGTTCGATCAACGTCGTGCGGGCGCGCCGCTCCCACAGGAGGAACGCGAGGAGCGCCGCTGCGGCGCCGATCAAGAGCGGCACGCCCCATGGGGAGAGCGGCGGCTGCTGCTGGCCGGAGTCGCCTTGGCTCGCGCCGAGGTTCGGGTTGTACAGCCCGACGACGACGAGGCCGAGGGCGACCGCGAGGAGCAGCCCCCCGACCACGTCGACTTTGGCCCGTGGCCCCTCGTGCTCGGGATGGTCGGGGACCGAGTACTGGACCAGCGCCATCGCGAGCGCGGCGAGGGGGACGTTCACCCAGAAAATGCCTCGCCACGCGTCGGGGCCGAGCGAGCCGAACAGCCACAGGCAGAGGATCCCGTACAGCGGCCCGAGCACGCTGCCGAGCTCTTGGGCGGCGCCGACCCAGCCGAGCACCGTCGCGCGGTTGCGCTGGTCCCACAGGTCGGCGGCGAGCGCCAAGGTGACCGGCAGCAGGGCCCCGCTCGCGGTGCCCTGCAGCACGCGGCCCGCGACGAGGACGAAGTACCCGCCGAACCAGTCCGTGAGCGGATTCCAGTCGCTGCCCGCAGTGGCGGTCAGGATGGAGCCGACGATGAAGCCTGCGAGGCACAACTGCAGGACGTGGCGGCGGCCGAACCGGTCCGAGCTTTGGCCGAGGAGGGGCATTGCGGCGATGTAGCCGAGCAGGTAGCCCGAGACGATCGGGGTCACCTTCTGGACTTGGTTCAGCGGGATTTGGACGCTGTTCATCAGTTCGGAGATGATGCTGACCACCACGTAGGTGTCCAGCGCTCCGAGCAGCACGGCGAGGCCGCCCGCCGCGATGGCGATGTATCTATGCCGCATTAGGCAGGCTTGGCCACGGTGAACGTCTCGCCCCACTTGGTGGGGTCGACGTTGATGGTGTTGCCGGGCGAGACCTCGACGACGGTCCGGACCAGCTGGTGGCTGCCGTCTTCTTGGATCCACGCGGTCGCGTCGACGTCCTGCTTGGCGCCGGGGTAGAGGGGCCGGAGCGCGTCGGGGCTGACCTTGCCCTTGATCTTGACGGTGTTGACCCCGCCGACCTGCTCACGCCCTTCGGCGGTCGGGTGCTGGATGCTCCCGACGAGGTTGCCGATGCCCTTCTCCGGGCTGAGGATGTCCGAGACCTGGTAGCCGTTGAGGGCCTTCGCCGCGTCGCCGAAGTCCTGCCAGGGGCCGAAGAGGTTCGCCCAGAGGTGGCCGTCCTCCAGCACCCGGAAGTCGCCCTCCACCAGCTGCGCGCCGCCGATCTTCGCGGAAAGGTGGCCGGTCGCGATGGTCTGCGGCTTGTTGGCGAGGTCGCCTTCGAGCTTTTGCAGCGGGAAGTCGGCGATGGTCCCGGTCACGGTCACCACGACATGCGCGCTGGCCTGGGCCTTCGTGTAGGCGGCAGCTTGGCTCTGCAGCTGCTGGGCGTCCGGCAGCGGGCCGGTCGGAGCCGAGGGGCCCGAGGGGTTCGAGCATCCGGCGACGAGGAGCGTGCCTGCGGCGAGGGCGAAGAGCGTGCGGCGGGGAAGGAGGGGGTTGCGACGAGCAAGCATGCTTCGACCCTAGCAAAGGAACTCATCTTTGGGGGGATAGAAATCCTGCGAGCGCCCTCGCGTACGGTTCCACGTCCGCCGCCGCCATGAGCTCGCGCGCGGAGTGCATCGCCAGCTGCGGCGCCCCGACGTCCACGGTCGTCATCCCGGTCCGGGCGGAGAGCACCGGGCCGACGGTGCTGCCGCAGGGCAGGTCCGCGCGGTGCATGTAGCGCTGCAACGGGACGCCCGCCTGCTGGCAGGCCAGGGCGAAGAGCGCCTCGCCCGCGCCGTCGGTGGCGTAGCGCAGGTTCTGGTTCACCTTGAGGACCGGCCCCTGGCCCGCGTAGATCCAATGCCCCGGCTCGTGGCGGTCGGGGTAGTTCGGGTGCGTGGCGTGGGCCATGTCCGCGCTCGCGCAGGCCGAGCCCGCGAAGGCCCGCAGCAGTTCGGCGCGTCCGCCGCCCGAGGCGAGGACGATCCGTTCGAGCGCGGTCGTCAGGAATTCTGACGCGGCGCCCCGCTCGGAGACGCTGCCGACCTCCTCGTGGTCGAACAGGGCGAGCACGGGGACGGGGCTGTCCGCGTCCGCCGCCTCCGCCGCACGCAGGAGCGCCTGCACGCCCGCGTGGCAGCTGGCCTGGTTGTCGAGCCGGGGGGCGGAGACGAGGTCGCGTTCCACGCCGATGACGGCGGACGGCACGAGGTCGAACGCCATGAGGTCGAAGCCGAGGATCGCGTCGACAGGCGCGTCGACCTGTTCGGCGAGCAGCGCCACGAGGCTGCGCGGCTGCGCGCCGACGCCCCAGACCGCGTTCAGGTGCCGCTGCGGGTTCAACCGCACCGCGTCGCGCTCTTCGGCGAGGTGGATGGCGAGCTGCGGGACGCGCAGGACCGGCTCGGCGATCTGGACGAGGCGCTCGACAGCGGCCAGCCCGCCCGTCGCCGAGGCAGAGCCAGCGCCGTCGCGCAGCACCACGCGGCCCGCGAGCCCGAGGTCGCGGTCGAGCCAGGTGTGCGTCCATGCCCCGCCGTATGGTTCGAGCGCGAGGGTCTGCCAGCCGGCGGTCGAGCCGTCCGCGTGCTGTTTGACCCGCAGGTTCGGGCTGTCCACGTGGCCTGCGACGATCCGGAACGCAGCGGGCGCGCGGCCTTCGGGCGCGGCCCATGCGATGAGGCCCGCCCCCCGGACGATGTAGTGTTTCCCGCCCGCCGACGGCCAGGCGTCCGTGCTCCACAGCTCGGTGAAGCCGTGCGCGGACAAGATCGCGGCGACGGTCTGACGGGCGTGGAACGGGGTGGGCGAGGCGTCGACGAACGCGCACAAGCCGTCGGGGCCGGAGTCGGCGGGCGAAGCAAACGTCATGCGGACGAGCCTAGCGGCTTAGACTTTCCGGCATGTCGCATCCGATCATGTTCACCGATGACGACCTGGGGCTCAAGGAGCTGCGGGAGCTGGTCGGGGCGCTGCCCGGCACGGCGGAGGTCGTCGCCTGGGGCAGGCCGACGTTCCGGGCCGGTCTCGCGAACAAAAAGATCTTCGCCTGGTACGGCGGGGGCGTGAAGACGGCGGACGGGCACCGCAGCCACCCGCATTCGCTCATCGTCCTGCCCGATCCGGGGGACCGCAAGGCGTTGGAGGCGGACGGGCGGTTCTTCTATCCCGCCTACCTCGGGCCGCGCGGCTGGCTGGGGCTGGATTTCACGGCGGCGCCGGTGGACTGGGCAGAGGTCGCGGAGCTGTTGGAAGACTCCTACCGGCAGGTGGTCCCGAAAAAACTAGCCGCCGAGCTGGATCTGCGGCGGAGCTCGCCGGGCGGGGAATGAGCAGGCGGGGCTAGGCCGCCAGGCTCTCCACCAAACCCGCGAACATCGGCAAACCGTCCAAGCCCGGCCCGCAGAGCGCGTCGGTGGCGTGCTCCGGGTGCGGCATGAGGCCGACGACGCGCCCGTTCGCGGAGGCGACGCCCGCGATGTCGCGCAGCGAGCCGTTCGGGTTGCCCTGTGCGGGATCGGCTGGGTTCCCGACGTATCGGAACACCACGCGGCCCTCGGTCTCGAGCTCGTCGAGCACGGCGGCGCTCGCCACGTACCGGCCCTCGCCGGACTTGAGCGGGATGAGGATCTCCTCGCCCAGCTCGTACTGGCTCGTCCACGCGGTCTGCGCGTTGGCGACCTGCAGCGTCTGGTCCCGCGCGACGAACCGGCCGTCCCGGTTGCGCGTGAGGGCCCCGGGGAGCAGGCCTGCCTCGCAGAGCACCTGGAAGCCGTTGCAGATGCCGAGCACGGGCAGCCCCCGCGTCGCGGCCTCCACCACGGAACGGGTCACCGGCGCGAGGCTCGCGATGGCCCCGGCCCGCACATAGTCGCCGTACGAGAAGCCGCCCGGCAGGATCACCGCGGCCACGTCTTTCAGGTCCGCGTCGGCGTGCCAGAGCGCCACCGGCTCCGCGCCCGCCCGCTGCACGGCCCGAGCGGCGTCGACGTCGTCAAGAGTGCCTGGGTAGGTGACGACCCCGATCCGGGTCACGCCGTCACCTCGACCTGGAAGTCGTAGTCCTCGATGACCTCGTTGGCGAGCAGGGCCGACGCGATTTTGCGGATCTCGACCTCGTCGGGCTCGCGGTCGAAAGCCAGCTCGAAGCGCTTGCCGACCCGGACGTCGGTGGCGCCGGAGAAGCCCAACCTGCCGAGCGCGGAGACGACCGCCGCGCCCTGGGGGTCGAGCAGTTCGGCCTTCGGCATCACATGCACCACGACTTTTGCCATCCGCGCAACTCCTTATGCTCTCGATGAGGTCCTTCGCTCTCGGTGCGCCCAGATTAGCCGAGCCGGTTCGCCGCGCGGCCATCGCCCGTCCGTGCGGGCGGCGCCTCACGCGTCGTCAGACGCGTCCGGCCTGCCGGGGATCGGGGCTCCGTGGGGGAAGCCGAGCGCCACGTACTCCTCGTAGACCGGCGTCCAGGGGGCGGCCGAGGAGCTGTGCGGCCCGTCTGCCTCGGAGCCTGCGAGGTGTTTGCGCAGCTCCTGCAAGCAGACGGTCCATCCGGCGGCATTGCGCGCGGCGGCGGCGCGGTCGCCGAGGACGTTGACGAAATGCAGCGTCGTCGTCCCGTCGACGGAGGTCAGCTCCTGGACGATCTCGTCCTCGCCCCACGTGTAGGCGAACCGGGCGAGCCGCTGGACGTCGGTGACCTCGCCGGACGTCGGCGGCATGTTGGGGTCGTCGGAGAACTCGATCCGACCGCCCCGTAGCAGCTCCACCGCGACCTTCGACGGGAACCAGTGGGCGAGCGCGGCGGGCTCGACGACGGCGGACCAGACCTGTTCTGCGGGGAGGTCGAAGGCGAGCTCGAAAACGACCACGGCGTACAGGCCGGGCGACTCGTTGAAGTGAGCGACGGGCAGGCCCTGCAGCGCTGATGTTTCGGTCATGGCAACTAGTTTAGCCGCGCTTTGCGCCGGTCGGCGTTACTCCACGTCCACCCAGTTCAGGGTGCGCTCGACGGCTTTGCGCCAGCCCGCGTGGCCCGCCGCCCGCTCCTCGGCGGTCGTGGTGGGCCGCCACCGCTTCCCCTCCTGCCAGTTCTGGCGCAGGTCCTCGGGGGAATTCCAGAACCCGACCGCGAGGCCCGCCGCGTAGGCCGCGCCGAGCGCCGTGGTCTCGGCGACCACCGGGCGCACCACGTCGACGCCGAGCACGTCGGCCTGGATCTGCATGCACAGGTCGTTCGCGGTGATCCCGCCGTCGGCCTTGAGCACTTCGAGGCGCACGCCCGAATCGCGCTCCATCGCTTCGACCACGTCTTTGCTCTGGTAGCAGATCGCCTCCAGCGTGGCCCGCGCGATGTGCGCGTTGGTGTTGAACCGGGACAGGCCGACGATCGCGCCTCGGGCGTCGGAGCGCCAATACGGGGCGAAGAGCCCGGAGAACGCGGGCACGAAGTAGACCCCGCCGTTGTCCTGCACCGAGCGGGCGAGCGCCTCGCTCTCCGCCGCGCCGCTGATGATCCCGAGCTGGTCGCGCAGCCATTGCACGGCGGAGCCGGTGACGGCGATGGAGCCTTCCAGCGCGTATTTGGGCTTGTCGGAGCCGAATTGGTAGCAGACGGTGGTGAGCAGGCCGTTCTTGGACCGAACCGGCTCTTCCCCGGTGTTGAGCAGCAGGAAGTTGCCGGTGCCGTAGGTGTTTTTCGCCTCCCCAGGGTCGAGGCAGACCTGCCCGACCATTGCTGCCTGCTGGTCGCCGAGCACGCCGCCGATGGGGATCTCTCCGCCGAAGGACGTGTGCGCGCGGGTGTGCCCGTAGAGGTTCGGGTCGCTCGACGGCCGGATCTCGGGCAGCATCTCCCTCGGCACGCCCCAGATTCCGAGCAGCTCGTCGTCCCAGTCGAGCGTGTCGATGTCCATGAGCATGGTCCGCGACGCGTTGGTCACGTCCGTCAGGTGCGCGCCGCCGTCGACTCCGCCGGTGAGGTGCCAGACGAGCCAGGAGTCGATGGTGCCGAACAGGGCTTCGCCTGCCTCCGCGTCCTTCCGCAGGCCGGGCACGTGCTTCAGCATCCAGGCGATCTTGCCGCCGGAGAAGTACGTGGCGGGCGGGATGCCCGCCTTCTGCCGGACCACGTCGCCTTTGCCCTCCCGCTCGACCGCCGCGACCATGCGGTCGGTCCGGGTGTCCTGCCAGACGATGGCGTTGTGGTAGGGCTGGCCGGTGCGTTTGTTCCACACCACGGTGGTCTCGCGCTGGTTGGTGACGCCGACGGCGGCGAGGTCGGCGGGGCCGAGTCCCTCCGCGCCGAGCAGGGTCCGCACGACGGTGCGGAATCGCTCCACGATCTCGACCGGGTTGTGCTCCACCCAACCGGGCTGCGGGAGGATCTGCGTGTGCTCCAGCTGGTGGCGGCCGCGCTCGTTGCCCTCGCGGTCGAAGAGCATGCATCGGGTCGAGGTGGTGCCTTGGTCGACGGCGACGATGAAATCAGCCATGCTGTTCCTTTCGTGGACGGAGGGAGTTAGGCGTTCATATACGGCAGGAGGCGGACGGCGAGGCCTGCCAGCAGGGCGCCCGCGACCGGGCCGAGCGAGGCGACCGGGGCGTAGCGCCAGTCCGAGACGCCTTTGCCGGGGATGGGCAGGATGGCGTGGGCGAGCCGGGGCGCGAGGTCGCGCGCCGGATTGAGGGAGTACGCGGTGGGCCCGCCGAGCGCGAGGCCGATCCCGACGACGAGGAGGGCCACCGGCAGCGGCCCGAGCTTCGCCGGGGTCCCGGCGAAGTGGAAGACCACGAAGGCCAGCACGAATGTGGCGATCACCTCGGTGACGAAGTTCCAGGCGGGGCTGCGCACCGCCGGTCCCGTGGCGAAGGTGCCGAGGATCTTGGCCGGGTCGGTCTCCGCGTCGTAGTGCGGTTTGTAGGCGAGCCAGGCCAGGACCGCCCCGACGAAGCCCCCGAGGAACTGCGCGGCGAGGTACCCCGCGACGTTGGCGGCGGTGGCCGGGACGCCGTTGGCGAACTGGCTCGTCCCCCGGACCACCGCCCCGAGGGTGAGCGCGGGGTTGAGCAGCGCGCCGGAGGCGAAGCCGACATATGCCCCGGCGAAGACGGCGAGCCCCCAGCCGAAGGAGATCGCGAGCCAGCCCATCCCGGCTCCCGACCCTTTGGTCTTGGCCAGCGCGGCGTTCGCGCTCGTGGCGCAGCCCAGCAGGAGCAGCGTCGTCGTTCCGAGGAATTCGGCGAGATACGCGTTAAACATGGGCCTCCTTCATGCTGAAATCACCCTACAGAGAGCGAGGAAAGGCCGCGACCCGCAGGCCGTCGTGGCTGGCGTCCGCCGTTGTCATCGGCGGCTGAGGTGCGCCCGCAGCGCGGAGGTCAGCTCGGCGACCGCCGCCGCGGGCCCGCCGCCGAGCGGGGCCATGTTGTAGAACCCATGGATGAGGGAGCCGTAGACGCGCAGATCTGCCGGGACGCCCGCGGCCCGGAGCCTCTCGGCGTATTCGTTCCCCTCGTCGCGCAGGGGGTCGAAACCGGCCGTCGCGACGAGGGCGGGCGGCAGCCCGGCCAGGTCGTCCGCCAAGAGCGGCGAGACCCTCGGGTCGGCGGCTTCGAGGCCGGAGCCGCCGAGGTACTGGCTATCGCACCAATCGATCGCCTCGCGCGTGAGGTAGAAGCCCTCGCGGAACAGTTCGCGCGAGCGCCGCTGGACAGTGGAGTCGACAACGGGATAGATCAGGAATTGGAGGGCGGGCAGCTGCGCTCCCGCGTCGCGGGCGAGCTGCGAGACGACGGCGGCGAGGTTGCCGCCCGCGCTGTCCCCGCCGACCGCGACCCGGTCGGGGGCGCTCGCGCCGAGCTCGACGGCGTGCTCGACGGCCCACAAATAGGCGGCGAAGCTGTCCTCGACTCCGGCGGGCGCCTTGTGCTCGGGGGCGAGCCGGTAGTCGACCGACAGCACCGAGACCTTCGCGTCGTGGCAGGTCTGCCTGCACGCCTGGTCGTGCGTGTCCAGGTCGCCCATGACGAAACCGCCGCCGTGGAAGAACACCAGCAGGGCGCCGATCCCCTCGTCCGGCCGGTAATGCCGCACCGGGATAGCTCCGGCGGGGCCGGGTATCTCGAAGTCTCTGACCTGGCCGACAGCCGTCTTTGCGGTCAGCAGGCCCGCCGACTGGCGCAGGCGTTCCCGGTTATGGGCGACGTCCGGGCTGCGCGCGATGGAGTCTTTCCCCGTCAGCTTCATGCTGCGCAGCATCAGCTGTGTCGTGGGGTCCAACGTGTTGCCGTCGAGGACGACCCGCCGTCCGGCGAGCGCCTTGCGCGCGCCGAGGGGAACGCGGAGCAGCACCGCCGTGCCGATGCGCAACACAAGATCTGTGGTCGGGCTCACCTGGCCACCGTAGCAAGGTCGCGCTCTCGCGGTGAGTCTCGGGTCACATCGGGAAGGCCGTTTTGGCGCTCACAGGGGACGGACCGACTTCGCGAACTCGTCCAATTGAGTTTTCAGGGACTCGGCAGACGCGCCGGGAGGGAATGCGGTGAACATGCCTCGCACCGACCAGCGCCTCTCTCCCGAGCCGAGGAACGCCTCGTACTCCCCGGTCTCTCCCGTCCCCTCGGCCTCGACTTTGACCAGGGCGCTCGCGCCCGGCAGCTCGCCCTGCCACTGCGAGCGCTCCGGCTCGCCCTCGACCGTGTCCCCTGGGCCTGCGCCGGTTGTTTTCACGAAAGCGTCGAGGAGCGCCGCGTTGTCCATGTCCGCCGACGTGCCCGGCGCGTAGTCGTCGGGGCCTTGGAGCTTCGTCAGCGTGAACTGCGTGGCGATTTTCGACGGGTCCGGCTCGCCGAGCACGAACGTCGCCACGACGAGGCCCGGGATATCGCGTGTTGCGGCCTCTTTGAATCCCTGCGGGGCCACATAGGAAACGCCCAGTTTCTGGTTCTGCGCCCGTGAGCCTGTGCCCGGTCGCGCGTCGGACTGGCTGACGGTGCTCTGCGCTCCGGGGCTCACGGGCGTGCCGCACGCGCTCAGCGCCACGCCGAACGCCACGACGGCTGCAGCCCGGCTGGCTTTGTCGAGTGTGGTCATGGATTTCCCTCCTCATGAACAAACGTAGCAGCCGTTTCTTGCTGCGACCATCGCCTGATTGCGGTGCTGGTTGTTCAATCTGGCGGTTCGGCGTAGGGGACCACGGCTTCGTACAAACCTGCTGCGACCATCGCCTGATTGCGGTGCTGGTTGTTCAATCTGGCGGTTCGGCGTAGGGGACCACGGCTTCGTACAAACCTGCTGCGACCATCGCCTGATTGAAGTGACTCGTCGTGCCTGGCTCGTTGTACCGCAAATGCGAGCGGTTGAAGGGGTGGCGGCTGTGCGAGTCGATGCTGGCGAGGTCGATCTGCTCGCCCGAGCAGTCGGTGTATTTCCCAGGTCCGGTGGACAGCCGGACCGCTCCGGACAGCTCGTCCGGGCTCGGGCCGAACCGTTCGAGGCTCGCCACGAGGTCGCCATGCGCTTTGAGCGTCCACAGCCGTGGCTGGGCCTGCCAGTCCCCGGCGGGGTCGGACGTCCCGACACCGGGCGAGCCCACCACGATCAAATCCGTCACGCGGCACGGCTGCCACATCGCCAAACCCGTGACGAGCGAGCCGTACGAGTGCCCGATCAAGCTCACGTGGAAATCCGCGCCCCGCAGGCGGTCGAGTTCCGCCAAGAACCTGCGCAGCGCGGGCACGCCTTCTTTCGCGCGGCCTTCGGTGAGCACGGCGGAGTCCGTTTGCGGGCAGTGGTAGCCGAGCCAGAACACGGCGGCGAGTTTTCCGCCCGAGCGGCAGGGGAGCAGCTGGTTCCCAGTCTCGACCAGGGCTTTCGCCTCCGTCGCCATCCCCGCGATGCTGCGCAAGATGGTCGTGTGGTTGCCGGGCACGTACACGCTCACGTGCTCGGCGGCGGCCACGTCGCCGACCCCGATCGCCACGAAGCAGCCTGCGAGCTCGTCCGCCGCGGGCTCGAAGAGGAGCAGCGAACGCTGTCCTTCGCTGCGGGCGAGCTGTGTGCGGATCGCCTCGTACTCCAGCAGGCGCAGCGACGCGCTTTCGCTGTGCTCCGGCGAAAAACGATGGCGGAGCACGAGGTCCCGCGCGTTTCGGGTCTCGTCCTCCAGGCGTTCGCGGAGCTCCGCGTCGAGCCCTGCGACAGAGTCGGCCATGGCGCCACTTTAATTCCCGAGGATGAGTGAGATCGGACTCTCCTGCGGTAGCATGGCACTGCGCACATTCATTTGTGTCATAGCAACTATTCGGAAGGAACGCCCGTGACCCTTTTCGTCTCCGCGTCCATCGCCACAGACAACCTCATGAGGTTCCCGGGCAAGTTCAGCGAGCTCCTGCTCACCGACAACTTGCAGAAGGTCTCGCTCAGCTTCTTGGTGGACGAGCTCGAGATCCAAAAGGGCGGCGTTGGCGCGAACATCTCCTTCGCCATCGGGGTGCTCGGCGGCGATGTCGCCCTCCTCGGCTCGGTGGGGCAGGACTTCGGCGAGTACCGGGTGTGGCTTGAGGAGCACGGGGTGAACTGCGAGCACGTGCTCGTCTCCAAGACGGCGCAGACCGCGCGCTTCCTCTGCACCACCGACGACGACATGGCGCAGATCGCGTCCTTCTACGCGGGCGCGATGTCCGAGGCGCGCGACATCAGCATCGCCGACGTCGTCGCCAAGGCGGGGAAGCCGGAGCTGCTGCTCGTCGGGGCGAACGACCCCGCCGGGATGATCCGGCACACGGAAGAGGCGCGCGAATTGGGCATCCCGTTCGCCGCAGATCCCTCCCAGCAGCTGGCGCGAATCTCGGGCGAAGACGCGAAGCGGCTGGTGGAGGGCGCGCAACTGCTCTTCACGAACGATTACGAATGGGATCTCCTGCTCAGCAAGACGGGCTGGACCGAGGCCAAGGTGCACGATGTGGTCGGCACGCGGATCACCACCCTCGGCGCGGACGGGGTGGACGTGCATTTGAAGGACGGCTCGGTCGTGCACGTCGCCGCCGTGGACGAGGTCAGCAAGGTGGACCCCACCGGGGTCGGGGACGCCTTCCGCGCCGGATACCTGGTCGGCCAGACCCGGGGCCTCTCGGTGGAGCGCTCCGCGCAGCTCGGCTCGATGGCTGCGGTGCTCGTGCTGGAGTCGCCCGGCGGGGCGCAGCGGTGGAGCTGGGACGCGGCTTCGGCGCTGGCCCGCCTCAACGAGGCGTACGGCGAGGACGCGTCGCGGGAGATCGGCGCCGCGCTCGGCGCCGCGCGGGTCTGAGGCTCAGCGCTCCGTGTCGACGAGCGCCATCGCGGCCAGCCCGGCGGCGAGGACGCCCATGATGCCCGCCGCCCCGCCCCGGCTCGCGTGGAACAGCTGCGAGCAGATCCCGAACATCAACGGGGAGAGGAAGGCGACGGTGCGCCCGCTGACGGCGTAGAGGCCGAACATCTCGCCCTCCTTGCCCTGCGGGGTCAGTTCGAGGAGCATCGTCCGGGCCGTCGCGAGCGCGGGCCCGACGAAGAGGGAGATCGCCAGTCCGAAGGCCCAGAACGCCCATGGCCCGGTCGAGACGAGCAGGCCCGCGCCGAGCAGCAGGATCGAGGCGAGCGAGCCGGTGATGACTTGTTTGGAGCCGTACCGGTCGCTGACCAGCCCGCTCATCGCGGCGCCGAACGCCGCCGCGATATTGCTCGCGGCGCCGAAGAGGAGGAGCTGGCCCTGGCTGAATCCGTACTCGCTGGCCGCGATGACCGCGCCGAAGGTCGCGAATCCGACGAGCCCGTCGCGGAAGACCGCGCTGACCACGAGGTACTTCACGACCCTCCGGTCGAGGTGCCACAGCTCCCGGAGGTCCCTTCCGATGATCCGGTACGCCTCGGCGAATCTGCGGGAGGGGTCTGCCTCTTTGCGTTTGGGCGAGAAGAGCAGCAGCGGGAAGGCGAAGACGAGGAACCACACGCCGCCGAGGAGCAGGGACAGCCGGACGGGCAGCCCGTCGGTCGCCGGGACGTGGAAAATTCCCCGGACCGGCCCCTCGCCCCCCATGAAGCAGAGGAAGCTCAAGCCGAGCAGGAGGATGCCGCCGCAGTACCCCATGGCCATGCCGATGCCGGACGCGTCGCCGACCTTCCGGGTGTCCGAGAGGTCCCGCAGCATCGCGTTGTACGGGATGGTGGCGAGCTCGTAGACGAGCAGCCCGATCGAGAGCAGCCCGAGGCCGAGCCAGAACTGGTCGAGCCTCGGCCGGATCGTCGACATCGCGAGCAGGATGGCGACGAGGGCTCCGCTCAGCGTGACGAGCGCGCGATGCCGCCGCCGCCCCGTGCCGATCCACGGGCCGATGCCCGGCGCGGCGAGCAGCAGGGCGAGGCCGGAGGCCCCGACTCCAAGCCCGAGCCACGCGCTCGGTGACAGGCTCCCCGACAACCCGGTCCCCACCTGCGCGGTGAGGTAGGGGGCGAAGACGAAGGTCCAGGCGAGCACCGAGAAACCGGCGGCGCCCCAATCCCACAAACCCCAGATCCAGATCAGGGAGCGGGACATCCCCAAAGCATACGGCCTGCTGATACTCTTCTGCCAGGAAGACTGATGTCGGGAAGGACGCCGCAGCGGAGATGAGCATTGTTCGGCGCGGCCACCTCCTGCATGTTTCGAGCTCGGCGACGCTCGAAACGGCGAAGGACCATCTGATCTCCGTCCAGGACGGCGCGCTCGCGGTGGACGACGGGGGCCGGATCGTCTACAGCGGCCCGCACGGCAAGCTGCCCGCCGAGTTCCGCACCTGGGCGGTTCGCGACCACCGGCCCGCGTATCTGATCCCTGGGCTCGTCGACACGCACATCCACTTCCCCCAGACCCATGCGACCGGCCTCTACGGCGGCGGACAGCTGCTGGACTGGCTCGACCGGCACATCTTCCCCATCGAATCGCGTTTCGCCGACCCGGACGTCGCCGTCGACGCGGCGTGGGCGTTCTGCTCGCGCAGGATCGCAGTCGGGACGACGACGGCGCTGGTGTTCGGCAGTGCCTTCCCCGCCGCGCAGAACGCCCTGTTCGCCGAGACGCACCGCCGGGGCCTGCGGATGATCTGCGGCAGGACGATCCAGACCAGCGGGCCGCCGACTGCGAGGAAGCTCCTGACGGGCGAGGCAGAGGCGCTGTCGCTCACCAGGGACGAGATCGCCCGCTGGCACGCGAAGGACACGGGGAATCCCGCCACCGCCCTGGTGCACGTCGCGATCACGCCGCGCTTCGCCCTCTCGGTCACCCCGAAGACGCTGGCGGAGCTCGGCGACCTCTACCACGAGACGCGCGAGTCCGGGGTGTATTTCCAGACCCATTTCAGCGAGGACAACCGGCCGGGCGTCGGCGAGGTGGACAGCACGAAGCGCGTGTACCAGACCGACTCGTACCTCGACGTGTACGACGGGAAGTTCCTGCCGGGGTCCAAGCCCGGCGGGCTGAGCTTCCTGGGCCCGCGCGCGATCCTCGCGCACACCGTCCACGCCACGGACGCGGAGCTGGCGAGGATCGCGGAGACCGGGACGGCGATCTCGCATTGCCCCACCTCGCAGCTGTTCTTGGGCTCGGGCACAATGCCATGGCGCAGGACCGTGGCGAGCGGCGCGACAGTGTCGCTCGGCAGCGACATCGGCGCGGGCGACGAGTGGCTGCTCACCAGGGTCCTCAACGACTGCTACAAGGTGCACGCCAACGAGCCGGGGGAGGCCGCGGCCGCGCTGCATCCGGCCGAGCTGTTGTACACCGCGACTGTCGCCGGGGCCAAGGCGCTCTGCCTCGACGACCGGATCGGCAGCCTCGACGCGGGCAAGGAGGCGGACTTCCTCGTGGTGCGCACCGAGGACCAGCCGTGGCTGCACGAGCTGCTGGAGCGGGTCGTGCCGAAGGAGCACCGCGACCTCGAGGCCGAGCAGCTGTTGTTCTCCCTTGTCATGGGCATGAAGGAGCAGGCGATCAGCGAAGTCTACGTCCGGGGCCGTCTGGTCTCCTGACCGCGCGCGGCGAGGACTAGGCTCGACGCATGGCGCATTTCGGCGATTTCCAGTTCCAGTTCTACGGCCAGGGGCTGGCGGGTTTCGTCTCCGACCTGCCGTTCACGTTCGCCGAGTTGGAACGGCGCGCCGAGGAGGCGCTGCCGGACGGCGTCTTCGGATACGTGCGCGGCGGCGCGGGGGACGAGCACACGCAGGACGTCAACGTTTCCGCGCTGCGCCAGTACGGCTTTGTGCCGCGCATGCTCCGCGACCGCTCCGCGCGGAGCATGAAGGCCGAGTTCCTCGGACGGACCTTCGACAGCCCGGTGTTCCTCTGCCCGGTCGGGGTGTTGGGCGCGGTCCATCCGCGCGGCGACCTTGAGACGGCGGCCGCCGCGCGCGAGCTGGACGCGCCGGTCGTCTTCTCGACCCTGTCCTCGGCCACGCTCGAAGAGGTCGCGGCGGAGCGCGGCTCGGCGTTCGGGGTGTTCCAGCTGTACCCGAGCTCGGACCGCGAGCTCAACGCCAGCCTCGTCGCCCGCGCGGAGCGGGCCGGTTTCGACGCGATCGCGGTCACGGTGGACACGGGCACGCTCGGCTGGCGGCCCCGCGACCTCGCGAACGGCTACCTGCCGATGCTGCAAGGCCACTGCATCGCCAACTATCTCGCCGACCCGCGTTTCTTGGAGATCGCGGGCGTGAAGAGCGCCGAAGAGCTCGCGCCGCAGCGGGCGGGCCTGGTGTGGGCCTCGATTTTCGCGCACCCGTCGTTCTCCTGGGACGACATCGACTGGCTCAGGGCGCAGACCAAGCTGCCGATCATGGTCAAAGGCCTCTGCGATCCCAGGGACGTCCGGCTCGCGACCGAGCACGGCGTGGACGCGGTCCTCTACTCGAACCATGGCGGGCGGCAGGCCAACGGGGGCCTCGCCGCGATCCACGGGCTGGCGGCGGCGGTGGAGGCGGCGGGCGAGACCCCGGTCCTCTTCGACTCCGGCGTGCGGGACGGGGTGGACGTGCTCCGGGCGGTCGCGCTCGGCGCGAAGATGGTCGGGATCGGCCGCCCCTACGTCTACGGGCTTGCGCTCGCGGGCAGACGAGGGGTCGAGCATGTCGTCCGGTGCCTGCTCGCCGAGGCGGACCTGACCATGGCGGTCAACTGCTACCTGTCGTTAGAGGAGCTCAGCGCGCAGCGGGCCTGACGGGATCCGAGCAGCTCGACGGGGGGTCGACCTGCGAGCAGGAGACGGGTTTGATCCCCGGCTGGTAGCCGTCGGGCAGGCCGTTGTTGGCGATGACCTCTTTGTAGGCCGCGACGCCGTCGGTTGGTTTGCGGGCGAGGGCCGGGTCGGTCGTCACGTCGACGGTGTAGAGGCCGAACCGGGGGCGGTAGCTGCCCCACTCGTAGTTGTCGGTGAGGCTCCAGTAGTTGTATCCGATCACCGGCATGCCGTCGTTCTTCGCGCGCTGGACCCAGTACACGGTGTCGCGGATCTGCTGGGCGCGGGTGACGCCGTCCACGCGGGGCTTGCCGTCGTCGGTCGGCATCCCGTTCTCCACGACGTACAGAGGTTTGCCGGGGTAGCGCTTCGCGAAGTGCCGCAGCGCGTAATAGACCCCCTCGGGCTGGAGCGGATTGGCCCAGGGGGTCCTGGTCGCCGCGAGGATGCCCGGGTCGGCGGCGAGGTCGGTGAACGTCTTGCCCTGGGGCAGGCCGGTCGGGTAGTAGTAGTCCACGCCGACGTAGTCGAGGCTCATTTTGTCCAAGAGCAGGGCGTCCACTTGGTCCTCGCCGCCTGGGATGTAGGCGACGTTGCTGGTGACCATCGCGTCCGGCTGGACCTTGTGGATGTGGTCGTACGCGTTGTTGCTGGCGCGGACGAGCCGGTCGGCGATCGTCGGGGCTTGGTCTGCGGAGATGCCGTACATGATCATTTCGAGCCCGAGGTAGGCGTCGGGCTCGTTGATGGTGACCCAGAGCGGGTCCGCCCACGCGAAGCGGTCGGCGACGCGGTTGGCGTTCTGGGTCCAGTCGTCGAGGGTCTGCGGGTTGGACCAGCCGCCCTGATGGACGACCCAGCCGGGGTACACCCAGTGGTCGATGGTGAGCATCGGGCGCATCCCGGCTTCTTTGATGGTTTTGACGACGTCGTCGTAGTAGGCCCATTCCGCCTGGTCGGCCTGGCCGGGCTTGGGTTCGAGGCGCGACCACTCGATCCCGATCCGGTAGACCTTCGCGCCGAGGTCTTTCGCGAGGGCGATGTCCTGCTTGTATCGGTGGCGGAAGTCGACCGACCCGCCGACCGGGTCGGTGACGAGCTCGGAGCCTTGGACTTGCATCCAGTTGCTGTCCGGGGGGTTGCCTTCGGACTGGAACCCGCTCGACGCGACGCCCCAGAGGAAGCCTGCGCCGAGCCCTTTGCTTTTGGGCGGCGTGGTGGTGAGGGTTGCGACGAGGGCGAGAATCGCGACAACTGCCGTGATCGCGAGGAGCGGCTTGAGAAACCAGGGAAGTTGCCTCATGCCAACGATCCTAGCGAAGCATTCCGCCTGGGTTGGCTCTCATGGGCGTTGCGCGGCAGGCGAGGTTCGGCACGGCTTCTTGTCGGAGGCTGTCTCCTGCCGGGGCCGTCGCGCCAGCAGCCTGGGGTTTGGCGACAGCCGTTGAGCGGTTCGAGCAGGCATGGCCGCCTCGTGGCCCTGCCTGCTCGCGGGCGTCGAATGCGCACGCCGGCTTTGTCGGGCATGTTCACGAGCGAAGGCCTCGGCCTCGCGGAGCTATTTCGCCGAAAGAGCTCCGCGAGGCCGAGGCCAGTCTCTCCCCGAGGAGAGGTCTCACACCAGGGGAATGCCGTTTGCCCGCTTCAAGAAAGTCCTGCTCACTTCGTAGGCGTGAACGGCGCTGAAATGCGCGGACTGCTCAGCGGCCGTGTCTTGGAAAGCGGGGGAGCTCAAAGCCTTTCCAAGCTCGTCGAAACTCGCCCCGCCCAGGATGATGGCCGCCTGGTACTCGCGCTCTGGCGGGTTGCTGTGGTCCACGCCAGGGCTCGGCCATGATTCGATAACCCAGGGGGCGTAAACCTGGACTCTGACCTCCGACAGGCCGGTCGTCGCAAGAACGCTGCCGAGTTTTTGACGAAAGCTCGGAAAGCCTCCTGGTCGACTCCCGTCCTTTTGCGGACGAGGGCGACAATTCTGGAGCCGCCCACGGGGTCGTCGCTCTTGAACCAGACGCCTTCGCCCGTGTTGAGGATGACGCGGCCAAACGCGTTGTGCTCATCGTGGAGAACAGCGTCCGAGCCCGAACTGCCCTGCATTTGGCCCGAAACGGAGCTGTCTGTCGTGGCGAAGGAGCTGTCCAGGCTCACCTCAGGGGTTCCATTGACGTACCACGTGGGATCGAGATCGGTGTCGACGTTCGGCACAGCAGGCCACATGCTTCGGGACTTCGCAGGAAATTCATGCTGGCGGTATTCGAAGATCCCATGCGCATGGGCAACGATAACCCCGTGGGGGCCGTGCCAGTGGTCCAGAGCCTCTGTTCTGGTTTTGTCGCTCCTGAAATAGAGCTGGAAGAGCGCGGCCGCGCCTTCCCAAGCGTTCCCTGAAGCTGTCATTGCTACTCCATTGTTTTGTGTACGTCGACAGTCCGCCGGTTCGCGCATGAGGAACCATGCGGTTTTCCAACGGCGCCATTCACGCTATATATCGGAGAAGCTCGGTTCAAGGATTGTCTCTGCCTTTATTGTGACTGAATTAATCCTAATGCAATATCGGGATAGAGCGAAAAGCAGTTGCTTTCGCCGGGTTCGACATGCCGTGTTCGTGCCAGCAAGCTGGCTGTTCGGCAGGATGCGCGTCCGTGCCACGAAGAGTGCCAGCGGACTGCGGTGAGGAACATGCCCGGGTCCGCTGACGACGAAGCGCGTCATACAGCCGGTCGACGATGGAAGGCGGCCTCTCCGTTCGAGCCATAAGCGCGCCGACGCAACGCAGATCTGGCAGGAGTTCTATAGGAATGTTCTTCTATTTCGACTCGTGGGATTGCCAGGATTTGATTGTTGGGCGCGGGCGTGACGGCGGGGGGTGTTGCCGGTGGTGCGCTGGAAGGCTCTGGTGAAGGTGCGGGTGGAGCCGAAACCGGATTGTTCGGCGATTTGGTCGAGGGTCAGGCTAGCAGGGCCGGTGGTGAGGAGGTATTTGGCGTATTCGACGCGGTAGCGTTGGATCACCTCGGTGAGGGTTTCGGCGTGATTCTGGAAGAGCTGGTACACCAGGCGGGGGGATATGCGCAGGGCTGCGGCGATAGTGGTGGCTCCCAGATTTGGGTCGGTGAAGTGCTCGCGGACGTAGCGTTCGATTTGGTGGCGGCGGGCGGTCTGCGTGTCGGCGTGGTCGGGGTCGAGTCCCAACGTGGTGCGCAGGACCAAGTCCACCGTGCCGCCCAGATACGCGTCCACGCCATCGGGGTCGAGGTCGCCTGCGTTCAGCACCGACCTGATCGCTGTGAGGAACAGGGAGACCAGCATCTGCTCGCTCACCAGAGGGGCGAAGGCGAATGCGCGTAAGTCTTTCGCAGGCAGGGAGAGCAGCTCGATGGGAAGATCTATCGCAGATATATGATGCGCCGAGTCGTAATAGCTGGAGTATGGCTCGTCGGCCATGGCTATCCAAATGGAGCCAGGAGAAAAAACTCCTTGGCGCTGGCTGGATTCAACTTTCTCATTGCCGATGAGCAGGCTTGAAATATGAATCCGGCCTTCCGTGGAATAGGGCGCCCCGGAAACATTGTTCATGGTCCGGTAAGAAGAAGCTTTGCGGTAGCCTGCTGCGAGTGCGGATGTCTGCAGCGAGACTGTCTTGTAAAGAAAACTCTCGGGGGCGACTTTATGGGGATAGGATTTAGCAGGGTAGCCGAGCTCGGCCATTTGCTGCCGGAACATCTCAAATCTATCTGCTGGCGAGGCGCTGCGATTGCTTGACGTAATGGCCCTCGCTGGTCCGCGCTTGGCGTCCAGATCTGTCTCGGCCGATGAATTTGAATCCATGGATACGCTACCACTGCTTAGTGGCGGTTGGGAACCGCCTTCAACGCCTTGAGGCGAAGGTTAGATGAGACAACTATTTCCAATCTTCACATAATCGCTACTCGTCCGGGCGCTCGCTTCGGCTAGTTTTGCGGCCCATTCGTAGGGTGCGACAGTTGTGAGGTCTTGCCCCTGCCGTTCCGCGATGACCAGGCTCAGCTGGCCGAGGTCGCTCTTGTACAAGGTGATTTTGGCACGTTGCTCCGGGTCTTGGACGCTGGACTCCGCGTAGACCAGGAACGGCAAGGCATTGTTCAGGACGTCGAGGTCTTGGTTCACCGCGTGTTCGCCTTCCTCCTTCGATGCGAATGCCTGCGTCACTTGGACTTGGCGTCCGAGGACCACATCCACATGCGAGATGAGCTGCTTAATCACTATACAGTCTTGCCCGGAGGCCAAAGCGTTCGAGTGTTCGCCGTCGTCGAGGGCTTTCGGCCCGGTTGGCCCGGCAGCGCCCGTTTCGGAATCCGGCGACGAGGTCTCGGACGGGGGCTGGGGCGGAATGGTGGGGAAGTCGGGGTCGGCGGCCGATCTGCCGGGCAGGCCCACTCCAACGAGCGTTCCCAGCACGAGCGCGCCCACCGCGGCCATGCCGGGCGTTCTCATTCGTCCTCTGGTTCGAGCTGACGGGCCCGCGACTGGTCTGGCGCGTCGTTGTCGTTCCAGTCGTAGTCCTCGTCGGTCTCCGGCACAAGCTGGCGGGCCATCGATTGGTCCGGGGCCGACTCGGTGTTGTCCGGATCGTTTGGATTGGCGGCAAAGCCTTGCGCGAGCGGGCCCCATTGGTGATCTGGCTCGGCGGGAGACAGGGGAGGCTTCGCCGCTGGAGCAGGCTGCCCTGGCAGGCTTGCCGCAGGGCCCTGGAAATAGTTACTTGGGAAATCCGGCGCAGGCAGCCCGCGCATCGAGCCCGGCTGCATCGCGTTCGTGCCAGGCCGCAGGCCGCTGGTGCCTGTGCTCAGCTCTGTCGCGAGCGGAGCGTTGGACCCGGAGACCATTCCCGGCACAAGGCCTGTCACAGGGGCCACAGCCGACGGGTTCGGCCCGCCCGAATAGGGACTGGTCTCTCCGTAGATACCGCCTGCGCCCACGGGGGCAACCGGAGTCGGGATCGGGTCTGCCCCCGCCTGGGGAGGGCTGAGCAATAGTCCAGAGGCGAGTATTCCTCCGACCAGAGCGGATTTCGCCTTCCGTTCCTTCATGACGATTATGGCCTTTCTGAAAATACTGCGGAATAATAAAAGCGATGAATCTCCGGGTGCTCCTGAGGGGCGCCCGTCTCTAGATCGGGTACTCTGTGCCGTACGTGGCCAGCGTGGAGTGGGAGTAATCCGTTGTCAGGCTCAGCAGGGCGAAGGATCGCACGTTGACAGGGCCGCCGCAGGCGTCGATTTTGACGTTCACATTGCGAACCCGCAACCGGGCCTCGCTGCCCTTCAGGGGGATGCGGTCCATCGGAATTGCGATAATCCCGCCGGGGCGCAGCGTGAACTGGAGGCTGCCGCCGATCGAGCCGCCGATGGCCTGGGTCGCGCCCACTCCCGCCCCTGCGGCGCCGAATCCGAAGGGACCGATGACGGCCCCGCCGAGCAGTGCGCCAGCGCCAGCGCCTTCGCTCACTGCGGCGCCAGCGCCACCGTCAAGATGGCCGCCAAGGGTGATGCCCTGGCTGACGTCGATCTGGCAGCCGATCTGATAGCCGATGGTCAGCTCTGCCGCAGTGACCGGGTACTTTCCTTGCCCGAGGATCTTGCCGACGCCCGACAGCTGCACGAACCCCTCACGCGTGAACGCGGTGTCTGCCAGGTTCGCAACAGGATTCACCTCTTCGTCAAGGGTCTCGACGACCATCTCCCAGCCGTCTTCGGTGACGTCGTTGAGCACGGTGTCCGGCAAACCTTGCGCGAGCGCAGGAGCTGAGCCTGTGATCTCTAAGAGAAGCGCCGCAGGCAAGGCAAGAGCCTTCATAGTTGCCGAACGCGCAATGGCGCTGAACATGCTCATGCGCTCTTGAGGGGAAGAAGCTCGCATAAATCTTGCACTCAACTTAGAATGTATCCTTCCGGTGTTTTAAAATCATGCTCGAACGATGTTGTTTATCGCTGTTTGGTATCTCTTTTTGAGATAGGCTTTTAGCAAATCTGACGGCGGTTCGGCGGCCTGGAACGTGTCATGAACCACTTTCTGGCAGAAGCGAGGGTGTTTCGTTCCCGCGGGGCGTCGCAAACTCGTCCGGGGTTATCGGGAGTCTTTCGCGATTCCATCTCGCGGTCTTGTCGCGCCGATGGCCTAAGCCTTGTCGCAATGAATGGGGTTACAGGTGATAGCGTGGGTCATCAGGAGATATCCGCTCAGCAACCCCAACAGCACCGAAGCCCTTCGCGCGCACCGCCGCCCATCCTCGTTCCTATTTAAAAACTTCACTTTGAGTCCACGGTTAGTGACCTAGTTGTAATGTTAGCTTCTCATGAAATTACTCCACAACTCCTCTGCGCATTCTGTCTATCGCATGCGCGAGTTGTCCATCCGTGCCAGTGCCTTGCGGCCCGCAAAGGAGAAGGGCGAATACGCCAAGTCGCAATAAAGAAAGATCGTGATCCGCGCCACTCGCTATTATACGGTCTACTATACGGCATTGAACGGGGAATGGGCCGTCATATCGATATGGTGCGGCCGCACTGGCGCGCATCGGGCGGCCCGCTCATGTTGCTGGACGGGCGCGCAAGGGATACAAGAGATACGCGCAAGGGATACAAGAGATAGCAGTCTCGGCGTGCCAAATCGCGGCGCGAAGGACCGGGACAATGATTGCGCTGCTCGATAAGGCGGCATATCGCGAAGTTGCCTGCCTGCGGGCTCGACGGGGCTTGGCGCGAGCCTGACATGGCTCCCCGGCGAAACCCTGGTGGGGAAGGGGGCTTGCCGCATGGCGGCGGTGTTGCCTGTGGTGCAGCTGTCCGCTATGGGGGGATGTTCTCCAGGAGTGCGGGAAAGCTGTTGTGAACAGCTATTGGCGTGCGAATTGAGCCATAAGAATAGCGGGCGTCATTCGGCTCCGGTTTCCCCAGTGGGGGGCGCAGGGTCGGGGATGCTGAATTTTCCCCAAAACGCATTGGCATGCCGGTGGCGCTGTTTGCGCTGTTGTCGATCTTGTTCTGCTTTTTTTATGAGTCGGTTGAACGATCGTTTGCGTCGTTGAATCTCAAGGATCAATGCTACGGAAAGAATAAGCAAAAGAATCTTCAGGGCGGATGAATCGATGGCGGAAGGGCGAAGCGCCAGCACGGCCCCGACGATCGCGATCAGGCCGATCGTCCAGAAGACGACAGTGATAGATCCCTGTTTTTTCCCCATATGAAGAGCCTCGTCCGAGAGTTTCTCGATCCTATCGTCCACGTAGGTGCTCAGTATGGAATGGGATTGCGAGGAACGATCAAGGATATTGAGCATTTCAATATCTTGTTTTATCTTGTCGCGCTGGTCGCGGGCGGAGACGCTGTTGGTGTAGATAGAAACCGCGCCCGACACGAGGGCGGTGAGCGTGGGTCCGAGCAGTGTGATCAATGATTCCAGCATTATGCATCCAAAAGAATTTCAAGAAGTGCGGATGTGGCAGTGCTCGTGCGGCGCAAAGTGTCTGGCAGCAGAAGCTTCTGGCGCGGGCGAGGGGGAACGGTGGCGTCCTTGTGGCGCGGCGTCGATTTCGGGCTTTCTGTCACGAGAAGGTTCGGCGTCTTCGCCTGCTTCCGCAGTTCGAAAAGCTGGAACGAGGGCCGCCAGTCCGCATGGCCTTCATTCTGCGAATGACAATGCGGCTCGCCCGAGGAAAGTAATACAAGGTAACCGTGCGCCACCTTTCCAGGGTAACACTTGACGAGTTGCGAGGTTGGCTGTTGCGAACTAATCGAGATAGCGCGCGGCCCGGCCTGATGTTCGTTGTCGAGGGGAAATCCGCGCAAGACCACCTTGTCCGTATGGCGATTATTGCGATACGGGCAACACAGTGTTGCGCAGATAGTCACAATTGGGAGTGGCAGCCGCCTTGGAACTCCGATAGGCTGGAAGGGCAAGAGCCCTGCGGCAGCGTTTCGTGCCAATGGATTTATGAAAGCCTACAGGGCGGTGCGGACCGATCGAGCGAGATGCCTTTCGGTGAGAAGGGTTCGGCAAAGCTAGGGATACGTAAAACGTTATGTATCCCGAAAATTCGGCAAAATAAAGCTAAAATCCCTGGAGCTTTTCAGTCTTAAAGCATTTCAGTCGAAGGAGAAGGTTGTGTCAACAGCGATCACGGACAATCAAGATGCTGCGCCGGTCGGCCAGGCCATACGAAGCGCATGGCGATTCGCGCTCGGGCTGGGCCTCTTCTCGGTGTTGCTCGGCGCGGCTCTTCTCATTTGGCCTGCCCATGCGCTCGTCGTCGCTGGAGCGGCCTTTGGCGTGTACCTCTTGTTCAGCGGAGCCGTAGAGGTGCTTCTAGGTTTTGCCTCTCATCAGACTGCATGGACTCGGGTCGTCGTGGTGATTGCTGGGATTCTGTCAATCATGATGGGAGTGCTGTGCTTCCGCGACCAGCTGGAGTCAGTGCTGCTGCTCAGCATTTGGATCGGGACAGGGTGGATCATGACTGGTGTCGGCCGGGTGGTGTCGGCGCTCGCGGTGTCACTGCCTGGGCGTGGTCTGACTATCTTGACCGGAGTTCTGCTCACGATCGCAGGCGTGAGCATGGTAGTGAGCCCGATAGGATCGATCGCCGCCCTCTCCCTCGTCGCAGGCGTGTGGCTGGTTGTGCTGGGCCTGCTGCAGATAATCGAGGTTGCGCAGTTGCGCCGCCGCTTGGTGTGAGCGGATACCGCCGCCGCTGGCGGCGCCCGGTTTTGGCGAGCGGCGAAGGCTGGCGCCGATATCGCGATGAAATCAAGATTTATGAAACCGCGAGATGAAAGAAGTTTAGCTGAAATGACGACTTCGGATAAAGTTCCGGTGCCCATTGGCCTCACGTCGGCTCCGGACATCGATGCAGACTTCAAGGCGCTGATGGACAGCATCGGGCTGGACGCGGGAGACACCGGCGGTGATATTCGCTTTATAGGCGAGGACCCGATCCTTCCAAGCAACCATCGTCTCGGCGCGATTATGGCTCTCGGCATGATGGCTCCCGCGGCTGCCACGCAGATCTTGTACAGGATGCGGGGAGGGCCCGCGCAGGACCTCTCCGTCGACTTGCGCAAGGCTGTCGCGCATATCAACCCGGCGTATATGTTCACCCCGACCGCGGGCGGCTACCCGGTCCTCCCAGCAGGTGCTGCGGGGAACCCTTTCGGCTTCGGCATATACCCGACCAGGGACGGCCGGTGGTATCTGCCGACCGCTGTCTATCCGAAGATGTTCGTCCAGTGGCTTGGCTTGTTGAAGGCGGGTTTCGAGACGAAGGCTGTTGAGAAGGCGATCTCGTTGTGGGACGGGCAAGACCTCGAGGACGCCGCTGGGGAGCTCGGCATGATCGGGACGATGATCCGGACTCCAGAAGAGTGGTACGCGCACCCGCAGGGCAGCTACTTGGCGCAGACTCCCATGATCGAGATCGTCAAGATCGGCGACTCTGAGCCGGAGCTGCCGCCGCTGACGAATCCGGACCGGCCGCTCTCGGGCATCAAGGTCGCTTCGATGGTGCATGTGATCGCCGGTCCGACGACGTGCCGCACGCTCGCGGAGCAGGGGGCGCAGATCCTCGACCTCTCCTCGCCTGCTGTGGAGTACACGGCGCTCGTCGCAGATTGCCACGTGGGCATGCGTTCGACATGGTCGGACCTCAAGCAAGAGAAATACTGCGAGCAGGCCAGGCGGCTCGTGTCTGGCGCGGATGTGTTCGTGGAGAACTACCGGGGGCGCAAGATCGAAGAGCTCGGGTTCGGCGCGGAGCAGGTCGCTGAAATCCGTCCAGGCATTGTGTACGCCTCTATCCGAGGATTCGGCTGGGATGGCCCGTGGACAAACCGGGGCGGTTTCGACATGGACGCGAACTGCTGCACCGGGTACGCCACGCTCGAGGGCACGCCGGATCAGCCGAAGCTGCCTCCGACGTTGATCCTCAACGACTACCTTGCGGGGTACCTCACCAGCGCGGGCGTGCTCGCCGCGCTCATTTTGCGAGCAAAACACGGCGGTAGCTACCACGTTCGTGTGTCTTTGTCGCGGTTCTCTATGTGGTATTCGCAGCTTGGCGTTTTTCACCGAGATTATGTGGCCGAGGCGATACAACGCCCGGACCATCGGCCGATAGCTCCGGTTGGTATGAGTTTGAACTCTGGTTTCGGCAAACTTGAACGACTTGAACCGGGCATCGCTTACTCCAAGACCCCTGGTTTCTGGGAGAACCCTGACGGCGGCCCGGTCGTCGGTCCTCTGGGCTCCTCGGAACCGGTGTGGATTCCGTGATATCGGCGCTCCCCGCAGATATCCATGAGACAGGCGGCATGCGCCATGGAAGCCTCCGAGGCCCGGCCGAGCGCTCGGGGTCTGATCAATAGATCTTGTTGCGCGGATTCATCTATAGATTTCAGGAGAGGGTATTGGTTGAAACGTCTGACCTCTTGAGCGTCATCATACGGGCGGAGCTCGGGCAGGAAAGAGTGAGATCTGCGTTAGCGAAAAGCAAAGAATCCTTGAGAGAAGACCTCGAGCAGGCGCAACCGAGAGTCGACTCGATTTTGGCGAGAGCCAGAAGCGCAGGCCCTGTGGCGTGGACCGAGGTGTGGGCGAGCTGGGGCAAGGGCGCAATGAGAATGAAATCGAGCGTCCATGAGCAGGAAGGCTGGATCGACGCCAAGCTCGCCTCTCGCGAGGCTGACTCTGCGGAGTACGACGCCGAGCGTGCTATTGACGCCGCAATTTCTGCGATAGAGCAAGCGGAAGACGCCCTGGTATACGCGCTGTACTCGCGCAAATGCTCCGATGAGCTCAATAACCTGTTGTAGGCTATGTCGGGGATAAAAGAAGGCGTAGGCTTCTTGTGGCTCCGACAGGTGTCTTGGCGGCATGTTGAACAAGGCGAATCCGGGGAGGAGGGGGCTCTTCGATGGTTGCTTATCGGCGTCGTTTCAGAATGAATCGAATATTGCCCTATTGGTCATAATTCAATGCGCGCACGAACTTGTCCTCGGCTTAGGTTTCCCGTAGCGTTGAGGCCACGCAAAGGCCGCTGGACGAGCGGCCAGAGCAAGACACTTATCGAGTGTGGCAGTCATAGAGTTTATCGCCTTGCAGGCTGGATCTCCGGAAAGAAATATCGGTGCAAAGAAATGGTTAGTGCTCGTATGACCCTCTTTCGAGGGATGGCCGTTCTGCTGTCAATAGCGACTGTGCAATGTATAGGACCAGTGGCGGACCATGCCGCTGCGACCCCTCTCGCCCCTGACAAAAAATGCACCCAGGCAGAGCAGGATGCTTCTTTGAAGCAGGACGAGGAGACCATTACCGGCTGGCTCGGACCTCTCACAAGAATCGAGAATCCCGGTGATATGACTGCGCTGGCAGGCCAGGGGTACATGCCGATCGAGCAAGGCATGAAGAGCCGGGAGGGCCACGGAGTCTTCTTCTACCACCAGGCGCAATTGACCAGAGAGCTGCTGGTGGCCCCGGGCATTATCACCGGAGGATTTCCCACAGTTCTGCTCTACGCGCCAGAGGATTGGGACAGCCCCCAGATCAACAGCGGCGAGCCCTACCAGGCTGTGTATCCGTACCACCTCGTCGGTTGGAACTACTGGGCCCAGTACACTCCGGGCTTCACGCCCCTGACACGCGGCCTCTGCATCAACACGAATGACTGGGCCGTGCTCGACAAGGGCACGTTCGCCCTTCCTTGGATGGAGTCTTACATCACGCCGCCGGATGAGGAGTGGCAAGGCCAGAGGGCGCCGCACCCCGACCTGCCGATGATCGGCACCAATCCGATGGGCGACGTGCACGGCCGGGTTTGGTTTGTCCAAATGTTTATGAATCCGCACGGCGGCCCCCCCAAGCTCGCGGGTGTGGACCCGTTCGAGTACATCCCTGGAGAACCTGACGACCAGGCCGGTTTCACAGACGGTTTCTTCAAACCGGAGCATCCCCCGTCGGATCACTGATTCGTGTCCTGGCGGGACGCCACATCCCGTCAGGGCACGGGGGCTGGGTTTCCGATATGTGGGAACCCGGCCCCTCGTGGAGGAAATGCCCTAGGCAGGTAAGAGATGTTGCGTAGTACGACTCTAAGGAAAGTTGCCCAAACATTATGAAGGTTTTACGTGTCTCGCTCGGAGCTTTGGCTCTGGCAGGATTGGCGTTCCCGGTCGCGGGTGCGCAGCTCGCTGTCGCGGCTCCGGCGCCGTCGAAAGGCAAGACGCATCACGTGGTCTATCGGATTTCTACACCGTTCCTCGGTATCAGCAATGTTTACTACACCGGCCCGAAGGGCCGCGTCCGTGTCAATTTGGCCGCAGATCCGGACTGGGAGGGCGACGATTGGGAGATGGCCGTCGACATCCAAGGCCCAGTCCTGGCGAGCGTGCTTGTCACCACGGTTGCGGATGTCCCGACCAACTCGCAGTCATGTGAGATTGAAGTCGACGGCGAGGTCGCTATTTCTCGGGTCGGCCCACCGCCGATGCCTGCCCTTCCTGGACCAGCGCATACCTGGGCGATACAGTGCAAGCAGCCGATTGATGTGCCAGCGGAAATGCTGCCGATGCTACGTCCAGATAAAAAGCCAGACGATTTCGACGAGATCAACCATCGATGGCCTGGCAGCTGGAATATGCAGTAGCAAGGGGTAGGCGCGCATCTGTAGGAGATGAGGGCAAGCGACAGGTCGTGCCAGAGAGGCGACTGGTTGCGCGCTGTGTCCTCGAGCTCTGACGATACGGCCTCTGTTGTCGAGGATGTTTTATTTATGAAATATTTGCATTCGGCAATAACGAGGCAGAAATCACTACCACTGCGGTGTGTTTCTTGATCGCGGGATCCGAGCCGGGTTCTCATGCCTTCTGGCTCGTGCCTTCTGGGGTGGATAAACTGCCAGCTCCTGCGTGTCTGGGCATGGGCGCGCCTTCTCATGGCGCGGACGAGGCCGTCGTGTCCTTCCGTTTCTAGGGCCAATGGGTTTTCACGCAGCCGGGCGTATGCGAGAAGGCGCGGGGTCGTGCGGTGTCGGAACTTGAAATAAAAGCCGAGGATTTCTCCAGGGCGTATGGTATTTCATCGAATTTTTCGACGATGTCCCGAGCTATCGGCAGCAAGGCAGATCCGGTGAACGTCAATTCAACACTGCGGGTGTCGCGTAAAAAAAGTTTTACGCCGAGCGTATGTTCCATATCGCGAATTCTTCTACTCAGGGGAGATGTCGAAGTGTGCAAATCTCTCGCAGCGCGCGTGAAGCTCAGTCGTTCGGCGACCGCAAGAAAACAGCGTAGATCATGCACGTCTAAGTTCAGCAAACCCATATTTCGCACTATAGACGACAGTCGCTGGCAAGCGCTTGGTCGATCTTTTCCTCCAGTTGTTGGACGTGCTGGCGGATCAACGTTTTTCGGGGCTGCGTCTGAGTGTGTTTCGCGTTGCGAATACATTACGCGGCTGGTCGGGACGGAGCCTCTTCCTTTTTTCTATGGAATGAATATGATTTTCAATTGCAGAAGCTGCCGAAAATGACAAATTGCGCATGAGTGGACAGGGTGCGCAACTGCTGGCAGATCGTGCAATTTTGGACAAATAGCGCAGCTTGCAGGGGTTTTGCGGAGGATGGGGATCTCCGCTCGGGGCGGCAAGCCGGGCGGCGGGCTTCGTCATGGCGCTCTACGGTCGCTCATGCGAAATCCGTGCCGCGCTGTGGCGCGCATTGTGCTCTAAACGGTCATAGATTTCTCTTCCGCATCGATGAAACAGGCATGTAGAATCCGATTCTGGCATCAAAGTGTGCTAGCAAACTCGCCCAGTGCGCCCTTAGGGGTGAAAGCGTTATACTGAGGCAGTTTCCATCGGATGTCGGGCGAGGCATTTCGGAGCTGTTCGAACATGAATGTGGAGAACAAATTTAGTTCTCTGCCTTAGTTGAAATTGAGGAAATTTTGAGTGTGATCAACCCTCAGGGCGCCGTGTCCGACGACCGAGGCCCGCGCGTGTCCCTGGTGACGAATGTTACCGAATTCGCTGGACCGGGATCCGCTCTCGGACTGCTGAACTCTGGCCACAAGGTCTACGCGCACGATCCGCGGTTTGGCGACTCGGCCCCGCACAAGACGATTGCCGGGATCATCGCTGTCCCTGGCACCCGTGAAGAGGTTTTGGCCGAGGTCCTCCGTCGCGAGGGTCGGATCGACACGCTCGTCGAGAACCCCACGATCCGAGGCGAGCGGTATGTCACCGAGGACGCGAACACCGAGAAGTTGGACGGATGGCTGGACGACGCCGCCCGTGAGCTGATCACTGAGCCGTTCAAACTGCTCAACCGGGTGTCGAAGCATATGAACGACCATGAGGGCGGCGCGATCATCCTTGTGACGTCCGAGTCGTGGATGAAGCCGCAGAGGGGGAGTGTGTACTACTCCGCCATGCGTGCCGCGCTGCCTTCGTTGGCGCTTGGCTCGGCCCGGGACGTTGCGCCGAAAGTCCAGGTGAACTGCTTGTCGCTGAATTACCTGCAGAGCGAGGAGTACTACCCTGCCGCGATCTGGAGCACGCCGGAGAAGCTGAAGGAACTGGCGGAGCGGGTGCCGGTCGGCCGGCTCAACACTGACCAGGACTTGGCCAAAGTGGTGGCGTTCCTCGCGTCTGCCTCGACTCCGTTCCTCACGGGGTCGACGATCAAGGTGGATGGCGCCGCGCTGGTGTAAAGCGGCAGGCTTGGTCCTGCCGTTGCGCCTGTCGCAGGAGCTCGAGGGAGCGGTGGCTCGGGCGGGTCGGCCGACAGCCGACACGCCCGAGCC
>NZ_JBOFQF010000019.1:0-90214 GCF_051660745.1 Segniliparus sp.
GTCTGCACCGCCACCATCGCAGGCGAAACAATCGCATACTGATCCCGCACCGACAACGTCACCGCCGTCCCATCCGGCAACGTCTGCGTCAACGAATCATCCGGCAGATCCACCGTCGTATCCGCAAACGCAACACCCGACGATGAGAGCAATGCGCCCCAAACGCTCACACCTGCGGTGAGCCCGGCCAGTGCTCGGCGCGCGCGGCGCGCCTGCTTTCCGCTTCCCATAAGTTCCAGTCTCCTTCTTCTCCCGTGAATGTTTCAGGTCGTTGTGATGGATTCGGTCCCCGTGGCCGACAGGGCCCGAAGACAGATGCCCGGTTGGGTCAGCCCATGTTGAACGGCGTGCCGTACACCGTGTTCAACACGAAGAAGTTGCTCGGAACCTGCACGATCGCATACGCGCGCGCCGCAGCGTAGCCGCCGCAGAGCTGGATGCCGAGGCCAAGGTCGGTGTACTGCAGGTAGTACTCGCCCGCGCCCAACGTGTCTCGGTAGGCGAGCTCGACGCGCGACACCTGGCCGGGGGTGAGCGGGACCGTGAGGGTGCCGCCGATGCCGATGCCCAGTCCGTTGAGCGTTCCGCCCAGGCCGAGCCCGGCGCTGAGGCCCTGGATGTTCACCTGGCAGCCGATGTCGTAGCCGCTGCGGATGATGATGCCGTACTGGTTGTAGTTGTTCGTGAGCTCGAGCGGGCTCTTTCCGTCAACGGCCGGCCCCGAGATCCGCGCGTAGACCGTGCCGCTCGTCCACGCCGTGCGGCCCGCCCCGTTGGCCGAAAGGTCCTGCGACACCAGCACATGGTTGTCGTAGAACTTCAGATCCACGTACGTGCCCTCGTCATTTGTGACACTGCGCTCCGCGTCGTCCAGGTCGTACCAGACATCCGCGCTGGCCAGCTTCGCGTCGAAGACGCCCCAGCTGAGCGCAAGCACGCCCGCCGCGAACACTGTCGCGTACCGGCGGACGCGTTCTAGAGCTTTCATAGACCTGATTCTCCTCAAATCACACTGGTGGATTGACAGTTTTCGGCTGTTCTCAGCAGTTGCGTTAGCCAGTGGCCCCCACACCTTGCGGTGGCCTTGGTGACGTTTATTCCTTTGTGTGCCGTCACGTTATCAAATTGTGATCCACATGAGGCGACTGGGCCCCCGGCTTTTTGCCACCAGACCTTCTGGCGAAGCATCGTCAACGCCATTCCCAATCGCTTTCGCGTGGACCGACCAACCGCCCCGACGGCTTCGGGCAAGGCCTCGACTCCCGTCAAGTTCGGTCTCGTCGTCACTAGAGCATCTCTGATCTAGCAATCCGATAGTTGCACACCCGGCCCGGCTCGGGAAGGCGTTAACAAGGCATTTACAGTAAAATGGAACACAAAGAAAATGTAAAGTGGGATGTGTCACATAGGTAATCCACAGTTTACGCGGAACTTGGGCAATTCATCCAATGTAAAGAAAAAAATCGACCCCAAGGGGTCGATTTTTATTCATCTAGAGTTCAATCGTCCAGCACGGAGAGTTGATGGATCACGTTGCCTGCCAAGGGGACCAAGGTCGCCATTCCATCCCGGATCGCCGCCCGCGTCGCGGCCAAGTTCACCACGAGCGTGCTGCCGGACACCCCCGCCACCCCCCGAGAGATGCCCGCTTCGACCGATCCGGCAGAAAGCCCCGAGGCGCGCAGCGCCTGCTCGATGCCCGGCAGCTGCAAATCGATGAGGTCGAGCGTCGCCTCAGGCGTCACATCCCGGTCGGACACCCCCACGCCGCCGACCGAGACCACGAGATCGACACCGCCGATCACCGCGGTGTTGAGCGCGTTGCGGATGTCTGCCATATCGGCCGGGACCACAACGATCGCGTCGACGTGGAACCCGCCCTCGTCCAAAAGTTCTTTCACCAACGCGCCGAGCCGGTCCCCCGGGTTCCCGGCCGCGGCCTGATCGTCCACCACCACGACTAATGCTCGGCCGATCGCCTTTGACACATGCACCACAGCTGACACCGTAGCCGAGAGCTCCGAGGCCGGGCCCTTTGGGTTCTGCGACATCATGCCGCGCCAAGCGTGACCGGCACAGTGCGCTCCGCCCCGCCCGAGCCGCCCTCGGTGTAGGTGATTTGGATCTTCTCACCAGGGTCGTGCGCCCGGACTGCGGCGACCAGTGCCACCGTGCCGTCGACAGGGTGTCCGTCGACCTTCGTGATCACCGAGCCGACCGCGATGCCTGCCGCCTCGGCGGCGCTGCCCGTGTTGACGCTGAGCACGCTGACCCCGTGGACCGAGGCGGAGGAGTCGGTTCCTTGGACCTGGACTCCCAGCGAGGCATGCGTCGCTTTGCCGTTCTGCAGCAACTGGTCGGAGACATGCTTCGCCAAGTCGATCGGGATGGCGAAGCCGAGCCCGATCGAGCCGGACTGGCCCTGCCGGTCGCCGAGCGTGTAGATCATGAAGTTGATCCCCACCACTTCTCCCTGCAGGTTCACCAATGCGCCGCCGGAATTGCCTGGGTTGATGGACGCGTCGGTCTGAATCGCCTCCAACGCGCTCGTCCGCGCGCTGCCTTCCTCGCCGCCTGCCGCGACCGGACGCTGCAGAGCGCTCACGATCCCCCGCGTGACTGTGCCTTCCAAGCCCATCGGCGAACCGATGGCGACCACGTCCTGGCCGACGACGAGTCGCGCCGAGGAGCCGAGCCTCGCCGCGGGGAGGTCCGTTTTGCCTTTCGCCTGGATCACCGCGAGATCGGTGTCCGGATCGGTCGCCACAACAGCGGCGGGCAGCGTGGTGCCGTCGTGCAGATGCACCTGCATCACGGCTCCGCCGCTCGAAGCGTCCGCGACGACGTGGTTGTTCGTGAGGATCTTTCCGTCCGAGCTGAGGATCACGCCCGAGCCGGTGATGTGGCCGTCGGGAACGGTCACCTCGATCTGGACCACTTCGGGCTGCACCTGGGCCGCCACTTCCGCGACCGTCATCGGGCGGCCGTTGGAAGCCGCAGGAAGCCCCTTCTTGCCAAGCGGGCCCGAGTCGGTCCCGGTGGAGGACACCGAATGGGAGCCGCCCCGGTGGTCGAGGGCGTACACGATGCCCGCGCCGCCGACGGCTCCCGCGCCAGTGGCGAAGAGCGCCACCAGAGCGGTCAATCCCAGAGCCCGGCCCACTCGGCCGCGAGCCTTGGCCTGCGCGTGCGGGAAAGCGTGGGTCGCGGCGTGCGGGGCCGCTGCCGCGTGGTGCGCGGCCCACGGGGCGAAAGCCGCCTGCGCCTGCTGCGGGGCGGGCTGCTCAGGAGCCGTGGGCGACTGATGCCCGTGTCGCGACCATATCCAATGCTCCGAGTGCGGTTGCGCGGATTGCGGGGACTGGACGGGCCCGGGCAAGGGCGCGGTCGCCTCCGGCGCGCCCATGGCTTCGTGCTGGGACTGCGGGCCGTCCTGCTGGGGCTGGGAATCGGCGGCGCGTGGGTCTTCGCTCATCTCACTCGTCTCATGTCCGTTGCTGCGATTGGTCTTGCCGACAATGATGGAGTCCCAGGCTAAGCGTCAGCTAAGAGCCAGCCTAGCGGGATCCTGAGAAGTTAGCCAGCAGCTTCAACCTATTCGTGACCTGGGGGCCCGCCGGAGGAATCGAGCGTCTGGCCGCCGGGGAAGAACATCCGGACCCTGGCCCCGCCGCTCGGCGACGATTCTGCCGACACGCTCCCCCCGTGCCGGGCCATGACCTGTTGGACGATCGCGAGCCCGAGCCCGGATCCCGGCATCGACCGAGCGGATGTGGCCCGGTAGAAACGCTCGAAGACGAGCGTCCTGTCCTCTTCCGGTATGCCGGGCCCTTCGTCGGAGACGGACAGCTCGGCCGTTCCCGGCGAGACTTCGCCAAGGCGCACCTCGACCTTCCCGCCGGGCGGGCTCCATTTCGCCGCGTTGTCGAGCACATTGAGCACGCCTCGGGCCACGCTCGCCGGATCGCCGCGCAGGAACCAGCGCGAGATCTGGACGTCGAATTCCACATCGCCTCGTCGGCGGCGGACCCGTTCCACACAATTGTCGACGACCTCGGCGAGGTCCACATGCCCTTCGGCCGCCTCCGGCGCGTCTTCTCGCGCGAGGTCCACCAAATCCGCGACCAGGGTGGAGAACTCCTCGATCTGGGCCAGCACATCGGCGCGCAAGTCGGCCATGTCTTTCTCCGACATGGCCGCGGCCCCCGTTTGCGAAGCCGCGATGAGCAGCTCCAAGTTCGTCCGCAGGGAGGTGAGCGGAGTGCGCAGCTCGTGCCCCGCGTCCTCGACGAGACGTTTTTGCCGGAACCGCGACTCGGCGAGGGCCCGCAGCATCGCGTTGAAGCTCTCGGTGAGCCGGGCGAGCTCGTCATGCCCGCTGACCGGGATCGGGGTGAGGTCGTTGGTCCGCGCGATCCGCTCGGCGGCTGCGGTGAGCCTTCCGACCGGGGCGAGGCCGGTCGCCGCGACAGCAAGCCCCATCACGGCGGCGACGATCACGCCGCAGAAGCCGACCAGCACGGAGATCCACGCCAGCCGGTCGGTCAGCTCGTCGATCGGAGCGAGCGGGCGCGCCAGGATGAGCGTCTCCCCCTGGGGAAGCCTGTGCGCGAGCACTCGTTGCCCCCGCAAAGTCCGCAACGACTCCTCCCGCCCACCATGCGCCACGTCCCGCTCCGCAGAGCCGAACGGGACCTGGCCGAATTCGAACGCCTGCCCGTCCGCCCGCACCAACATCACATTGAACGCCTCGTCTCCGACAATCGGGGCCTCCGCCGACTGCAAGACTGCCCGAGTTTGGTCGACCGAGCCGATCATGAGCGCCTCGCGGGCCCGGAGCTGCTCGTCCACGTTGTCGTAGAGAGCCCGGCTCACGACGATATATGCCGTGACAGTGAGCACGACCACGGCCGCAGCCACCAACGAGGCCGAGAGGACGGCGAGCCTCGCCCGCAACGTGACATTGCGCTTGCGCCACGGGGCCGTCATAACTCACCTCTTCTCATCCGGACCTCTCCTACACAGGATTCCTGGGGAATCCCGTGTGGATGAGATCCGAGGCGCACCGCGACGACGTGTACGAAAGAGCGAGGAACGAGCGCGGTACACGAGGAGCGGAGCAACAAAGGAGATCGCCGCACGGACCCCAGGACATCTAAGGAGGGGTTTCTCGCAGTACGTACCCCACGCCCCGCACAGTGTGGATCAACCTGTTCTCGCCGTCGGCCTCCGTCTTCCGCCGGAGGTAGCCGATGTAGACCTCGAGCGCGTTGCCGGAGGTCGGGAAGTCGTAGCCCCAGACTTCCTCGAGCAGACGGGTGCGGGTGAGCACCCGCCTCGGGTTCTCCATGAGCATTTCGAGCAGAGCGAACTCGGTGCGGGTCAGGCTGATCTCGCGCTCGCCTCGGCGCACGTCGCGCGTGGCCGGGTCCAGGCTGAGGTCGAGGAAGGCCAATGCCTCCGCGCCAGGCTCCAGCTGCGGGGTGCGCCTGCGCAGCAGCGCCCGCACACGGGCGAGGAGCTCTTCGAGCGCGAATGGCTTCGGCAAATAGTCGTCCGCCCCGGCGTCGAGGCCCGCGACCCGCTCGGAGACGGTGTCTCGCGCGGTGAGCACCAGGATGGGCAGGTCGTCGCCAGCTCCGCGCAGCCTGCGGCACACCTCCAGCCCGTCGAGGCCCGGCATCATCACGTCGAGCACCATCGCGTCCGGGCGGTCCTCAAGGACTTGCGACAACGCCTCCAGCCCGTTCTCGGCTGTTCGGACCGAGTAACCGTTGAACGACAGCGACCGCCGCAAGGAGTCGCGCACAGCGCGGTCGTCATCGACCACCAGGATGTCCATGATCGACAGTCTGCCTATCTGAGCTGAGACGAAACTAAGAAGTCAGAGAACGGCCGAGAATCCCCGCGTCGCGCGGGGCTTCTCGGCCGTTCTCTGAGAGCAATTAAACTTCGACGTAACCGAGGTGCACGGCCTTGACCAGGCGACGGGGGACGCGCAGATCCTGGCCCGCGACGCGGACGGTCACCAGGTCGACGGCGGTGGCCTTCCACTGGGAGCGGCGGGTGCGAGTGTTGGAGCGCGACTTGCGGCGCTTGGGAACAGCCATCTCTTCGGATCCTCTTTGTCGGTTTTTCTCGTGTCGTTTGGTTTCGTGTCGCGCGCCGTCAAGCGCGCGTTCATGCTGTTGGCGGGCATCTTCGCCGGTTCCGCTCCCCTGCCTGGGAGCGTGTCGGAGCCGGCTGAATTGCCCTCGCCTGCCGTTACAGGGTACAGTACTCCCAGCACATTCACGAATCCGAGCTGAGACATGCCCTCAGCCCGGAGGCAGGGGATGTCCTGAACAGGCGAAATGATACGCCACCGGCGATCACCCCCGTCGACACGAGCTTGAACTTTGAAGGAGCACTGACGCATGTCTGCACATTGCCAGGTCACTGGCCGCCAGCCGGGATTCGGTATGGCGGTGTCGCACTCCCATCGTCGGACCAACCGCCGATGGAACCCGAACATCCAGCGCCGCCGTTACTTCCTGCCCAGCGAGGGCCGGACGATCACGCTCAACGTGTCGACCAAAGGGATCAAGACCATCGACCGCAAGGGCATTGAGACCGTGGTGGCCGAGCTTCGCGCCAAAGGCCTGAAGGTCTAGGGCCGGACGAGGATTAGGGAGACAACACCATGGCCAAAAACGAGGTCCGTCCGATCATCAAACTGAAGTCCACCGCCGGGACCGGGTACACCTACGTCACCCGGAAGAACCGGCGGAACGACCCTGACCGGATCGTGCTCAAGAAGTACGACCCGGTCGCCCGCAAGCACGTCGAGTTTCGAGAGGAGCGCTGACCGCACATGGCGAGCAGAGCCAAGATCGTGAAGAATGAGAAGCGCGCCGAGATCGTCGCGCGTTACGCCGAGCGCCGCGCGGAGCTCAAGGAGATCCTCCGCAACCCGCAGAGCACGGACGAGGCCCGCGACGAGGCGCAAGCCGCGCTGCGCAAGCTTCCCCGCGACTCCAGCCCGGTCCGGCTGCGCAACCGCGACGCCTCCGACGGCCGCCCCCGCGCGTTCCTGCGCAAGTTCGGCCTCTCCCGTGTCCGGATGCGCGAGCTCGCGCACCGGGGCGAGCTGCCCGGCGTCCACAAGTCCAGCTGGTAGACCAGCGAGCTGTCGCTGACTGACTATTCCCACGTAGAGAAACGAAAGAGCAAAGCATGGCCCGCAAGCCTCCTGTGAAGAAGTCTTCCCGGATTGCTGAGATCCGCAAGCCGAAGAAGAACCCGTTGAAAGCCCAAGGCGTGGAGCACGTGGACTACAAGGACACGAACCTGCTCCGCACGTTCATCTCCGAGCGCGGCAAGATCCGCTCTCGCCGTGTCACCGGCCTCACCCCGCGCCAGCAGCGCGATGTGGCCGTCGCGGTGAAGAACGCTCGCGAGATGGCGCTGCTGCCGTTCACCAACAAGTGAGCTGCAGCCGCCTCCGGCGGCAAACCGCGTGAAGGAGCCCTCCCGTTCGGGAGGGCTCCTTCATTTTTGCCTCTTGCGCCCTCGCCCGGAGACGGCCCCGAACGCCGCGTCAAGATCCCTGCGCGCGACATCAATATCTCGTCAACGCGGCGCACGAGAGGTTCGCGGGGGCGTATGAATGTCCACGTGACTCTGCTTGAGCTCTGCCCGTCGCTCCGGGCCGCCGCCCGCCCCCGATTCGACTACGACGTCTGGCCTGCCACTCTGCGCTGCGACGAGGACGGCAGGCCGGTCGTCGGCGGCTGCGGGCTGACCGATCTCGCCGACCAGTTCGGCACCCCCTGCGACGTCGTCGACGAGTCGGAGGTCCGGGCACACGCCAAGGCCTACCGCGCCGCCCTCCCCCGAGGCGAGATCGCCTATTCCAGCCGGGCATTGCTGACTCCTGCGATCGCCGGATGGCTCGCGGAGGAAGGGCTTTCGCTCGATATTTGCTCCGCCGACGAGCTCGAAACCGCCGTGCGAGGCGGTTTCCCTGCTTCGCGGATCATCGCGGGCGGGGCCGTCAAGACCAGGGAGGAGCTCGCCGCCGCGCTCGCCGCAGGGGTGGGCCGGATCAGCGTCGACACCTTCGAGGAGCTCGCCTGGCTGGCCTCCCGCGTCGACCGCCCGCAACAGATCCTCCTGCGGGTCGGCCTCTCGGACGAGCTCGAACAGGCCTTCGGCTTCCCGCTGTCGGGCGGGGCCGAGGAGGCATGGCTGCGCGCCGCGCGCCACCAGCATCTGCGCGTGGTCGGGCTGCACTGCCATGTCGGCTCGGGCTCGCACGAGCAGGCGCTCGCCGCGCTGACCGGATTCCAGGACCGCATGCGCGCCGCGCACGGCCTCGTCGCGAGCCAGATCAATCTCGGCGGCGGCGTTTCTGTGGAGAAGGCGCGGGCGCTCGCGGAGACGAGCGCTTCCTTGCCGCTGCCCGCTCTCGTCGCGAGACCGAATCTCGTCGTCGAGCCCGGGCAGGGCGTCGTCGGCCAAGCAGGGGTTCGATTGGTCCGAGTCATGGCGAAGAACACCGGCTCGGGCAGCGAGCCCTCCGTGCACGTCGACGGCCCGCTGCCGGTCGTCGGGGCGGATGTGCGCGAAGTCCGGCTGATCAACCGGCACTCTCTCGCCGCCGACGTCCCCACGCGGCTGCTCTCCCGGCCCCGCAGCGAGCATCACGCCCCTGCCGACTCCGCCTTCGTGCCGCTCCCCCAGGACCTGCGAGCGGGCGACCTGCTCGCCCTCCCCGGAGTCGGCGCCTACGCCCACACCCGCGCGGCAGGCGCGCTCGTCGCCGTGCGCGACGGCCTGGCGACGAGGATGTAGCGCCGGGACCGGCGGGCTGCGCGGGGGAACTCCCCGTTCCCCGAAGCTCATCGACACGTCACGTGCCATTCACCCGACGAGCGACGGGATCGGACAGGATGCCCGTATGACTGCAATACCCGAACGGCTCCGCACGCTGCCCGCCGCCCTGCCCGCCGCTTTGCTGCTGATGACGCAGCTCCCCGCGCCGCCTGCCGCATGGGCCGCGGGCACGCCGACGGTGACGATCTCCTCGGCGCTGCCCGGAGCGATCGGCGACCCGACCAACCCCTCGGTGCTCGCCGAAGTGCACGACAGCAACACCCCGGAGGGCAGCCTCGTGCTCCGCGCGACCAGCTCCTCCAACCCCGCCGTCGCCCCGGTGAGCTCGGTGTCCTTCTCCGGCTCCGGATCCAAACGGTATGTCTCGGTCAACCCGGTCGGCGTCGGCTACGCGGACATCACCATCGAAGTCTCCGACCCGAGCGGCGACAAGTCCACCGACACGCTGCACTACGCCGCGTCCGCAGCCTCGAACACCCCCGCCACCACCCGCTACTACACCGGCTCCTCCGACGCGTCCGGAGTCGTCGACGCGGGCGGCGGATACGTGCTGGTCGCGGACGACGAGAACAACGTCGTCCGGCTCTACCAGGACTCCACCTCCGGCCCCCCTGCCGCCGAGTTCAACTTCTCCTCGCAGCTCGGGACGAGCAGCGAGATCGACTTCGAGACGATGACCAGGGTCGGCGACCGGCTCTACCTCACCGGATCCATGGGCAATTCCTCCTCCGGGACGGTCAAGCCCGAGCACAGCAGGTTGGTCGCACTGCAAGTCTCGGGGAGCGGGGCGAGCACCGTCGTCTCCTGGGTCGGCCGTTACGACAACCTGCGCGCCGACCTGGTCAACTGGGACCACACCGGGGCGCACGGCCTCGGCGCGGACCATTTCGGCCTGCAGGCGTCCTCGGCAGGGGGCACAATCCCCAAGGAAGAAGCCGGGTTCAACGTCGAGGGCATGGAGATCGCGACGGACGGGCAGACCGCGTATGTGGCGTTCCGCGCCCCGCTGCAACTGCCGAACGCCCGCAGCCAGGCTCTGGTCGCGCCGGTGACCAACGCGACAGCGCTGGCCGCAGGCACCGCGAGCGCCGCGGCCTTCGGCCCGCCGCTGCTGTGGAACCTCGGCGGCAACGGAGTCCGCGACATCCGGCGCAATGCCGCAGGCCAATACCTGATCATCGCCGGGCCCGCGCCCGCGACCCCCGCCTTCTCGCTCTACACCTGGAGCGGCAACCCTGCCGACCAGCCGGTGAAAAACATCGACCTGCCCGGCAACGCCGGAGCCTGGGAGGCGATCGTCGCTGTCCCGTCCCCGCTCGGCCCCGGAGCCTCGGTCCGGCTCGTGGCCGACGACGGCGCCTTCGTCTTCTACGGCGACTCAACCGCGGCGAAGGACTTGCCGCGCGGCGGGTGGAAGAAATCTCGGACGGATATTTTCACGCTGAACTGAGCGCTCCTGGAAAAACCCGCTGGCCAGCGGTACCCTGGGGGGATGACTGACGGCCAGAGGCAACCCGAGCATCCGGCACGGGCCTGGCCGTTTCCCGAAGTGCTCGCCCAGCTGCGCCCCGCGCCGCCCGTCTACCGCGCGTCGGACATGGACCGGGAGCATGTGACCCAGCTGCTCGGCAGAGCAGTGGGCACCGGCCAGATCGACATCCACGAGTTCGAGCGGCGCACGAAAGCCGTCTACGCCGCGAAAACACATGTCGAGCTGGAAGCCGTCATTCGCGACCTGAGCGTCCACTCCCTCGGCGCCCCGCTCGCAGTGGTCCCCGGCTCCGGCCCCAAGCTGGTCACCCTGTTCGGCGTGTTCGGCGGATTCCGCAGGCGCGGGCCGTGGGTGGTGCCGCAAACGCTCAACGTGTTCGTCTTCTTCGGCGGCGGTTTCCTCGATCTGCGGGAAGCCTCGTTCGTCTGCCCCGACGCGCGGATCAACGTCTGGTCGCTGTTCGGCCGGACGAAAGTCATCGTCCCCCATGAGCTCGACCTGCGCGTCGAGGGGATCGAGATGATCGGCGAGTTCGAAGACAAAGCGAGCGGCCCGGGCACGAGAGCACCAGGCGAGTGCGAACGCCCCAAAATCGTGGTCAACGGCCTCTCGGTGCTGAGCGGCGTGCACGTCGAGCGCCCGTACGGCAAGGGCAAGGCGATCCTCAAGAGGATCCTCAAGTACGGGCGCTGACCGAGCGCGCCAGCCAGGCTCGCCGAAGCATCGCGCCGCACGACGCGAAACCTGACGCACCTCCGTCGGATTGACGGATTCTCTGAAGTACTCGCGTCTGAATCGTTGGCGCTCTTTAGAATCCTGTGCTGTGCTGGCAAGCTCTCGGAGAGGAACACCGGACGTCATGAGATCTGCTTTGAGCGCCCCGATCGGCCCGACCACGCCCCTCGGGGCCTGGCGAATGCTCTCGGCTGCCGAATCGGAGCTGAACCATCTGCGCAGGTACACGACTATCTGGTATATGGCCAGGCTGCACGGGGAGCTCGACGTCGACGCGTTGGCCACTGCCGCCACGACATTGCAGCAGAAATACCCCGACCTCGCTTCGAGGGTCGAGCCCGTCGGTCGCGGCTTCAGGGTCGTCGCCGAACGGGCGAACGGCTCCGTCGTGTCGCAGCAGGCCGAGCCGCTCCACGATTTCGCGGCGCTGCCGGTGCTCTCGCAGGGCGACGGCACCCTTTCGATCCGGATCCACCCGGGCGAGGCAGGCAATGTCGTCGCGTTCGGGGTCGACCACTCCATCGCGGACGCGCGCTTGAGCTACGCCTATTTCTGCGAGCTGTGGGAGATCTACACCCAGATCGTGTCCACCGGCTCGATTCCCCGCGTCGCGCCCCAGCCCGCTCCCGACGCTCCCGAGACTGCGATGGCCAAGCGCGGCGTCCGCGAGACCCCGCTCCCGGAGAAACCGTGGCTCGCCCCGACCTCGTGGGGCGGCAAGCAGCAGTCCGAGATTTCCGGCGCCCCCGGAACCGTCCTCGGCTGGCAGCACTGTTTCGATCCTGAGGCTTCTGCCGCGCTGCTCGCCGCGGCCCGGCGACGCGAAACGACCGTCAATACCCTGCTCACAGGAGTGATTGCACTCGCGGAGCGCGCTCTGTTCCCCGGCCCCGACAATGCTGCGGTGAACCTGGGCTTCGAGTCGCTCGTGGACTACCGCGGGCATTTGACCCCGCCCGCCAAGCTCGCCGAGATCGCCAACGGCATCATGATCTCCCGCAGCCAGGTGCGCGTCCGAGCGGACGACGACCCTGTTCGGATCGGGCGCGAGGTCACCCGCCAGATCAAAGACGACCTCCGCAGCGGGTTCCTCGCACAAAGCGTGCGCCATATCGCCGACGTGCTCCTGACCGGACGGTTCGGCCCGTTCATCAGGATCACCAACCCAGGAGTCTTGCCCGCTCCTCCCCTGCCGGAGAGCCTCGTCATGCACGGTCTCGACGCCTTCCTCACCACAGCGCAGACACCACGGCCCACCGCCCCGGACGGCTCGGCCCTGCCACATGCCTCCCGGTACGAGGTGTACTCCTTCGCGGGCGAGCTCTCCATCTTCTGCAAATTCCCCACCGGGTCCCTCGCCCCCGAGCAGGTCGCCTCCCTTCGCGCGAACGTGGTCGGCGGGATCGAAGCGCTCGCGACGGGCTAGAACGCGTTCTCCGCCCCGGCCTCTGGTCAGCCCGGCGGGACGAGGTAGACGATGTTGCCGTAGGGATTGCCGTAGCTGACGCGCTGCGTCCCGTCGCCGTTGATGTTGTTCGAGCCGATGAGCGTGACATGGCCGCCGTTGTTGCTCGCGACGAGCTCGGTGTGCTGGCTCCCGTTGATGATCGCGACCGCGCCGGGCGGCGGGTTGCTGCTGACATGCCAGCCCTGGGCCTGCAGCCGGGCAGAGAGGTCCGCGACGCCGTTGGTGTGCCAATCGATCTGGCCGGACTGCCGCAGGACGGCCGAGACGAAGTTCGCGCAGCAGATATCGCTGGGGATGCCGGGGTCCATCCCGATGCCCGCGCCCTTGAGGTCGGAGGCATTGCGGCCGAGGTAGCCCTTCGCGACGTCGGCGGCAGGGCCAGAAGGCCCGCCGCCGGGGGCCGCGCCGCCCGTCTCGGCCTGGCCGCCCGCCTCCTGCTGCCCGTCCTTCTGCTGTTGCGCCGCTTTGCCCGCGACTTCCTCGATGGCCTTGCGCGCCTGGTCGGCGGCGCTCCTGTCCGCCGCGTCCCACGCGTTCACCGCGTCGACGACGCGGGACTGGAGCTCCTTCGCGTCGGAGACCATCCGCATCGTCGGGCGCGCGGGCCGGTCCGGGCGAAGGCTCCAGTCGTCGTTGACCCCGTACCCCAAGGACTCGGCCAGCTGCAGAGTCGACCGCACGTTGTTCGTGGCGCTGCTCATCTCGCTCGCGGCGTTCGCCAAGCCCGACTGGATCCTCGACAGATTGTCCAGCTCGCGGTGCAGGTCCGCCGTCTTCGCGACGACGAGCTCCCGTGTCGTGTCGCCGAGCTGGCCCAACAGCAGCGAGTCCACCGTCCGCTGCGCGCCCTCGATCTGCGCCACAGCGCCGCCGAGCTGGCCCGAAAGCGACCCGACAGACTGCACGGCCTGTTCCAGGACGACTGGCCGCATCTCGTCGAATTGCGATTTCGTCGGTCTCATTCTCCCTCTTCTCCTCTCGTCATACGCTCTGCGCCTGGCCTGCGGACGTGCCGCGCTGCCCGAGGCCCTGTTGCTCGAAATAGTGCGCCGCCTGGGCGTACGGATCCATCATGGTCTGGGCGTCCGCACGGACCCCCGTCTCGTGCGGGAAGAGGCCGACCGAGCCCTGGCCGCTCGAAAGCCACGGCGAGCCGTCCGGCCTTTTGTCCGCGTACTGCAGCGACTCCGGGTAGTCGGCGCTCCCGGAGTTGTGCAGGCCGCTCTCGTGCAGCGCCGCTTGCAACGCGGACTGGACGCCCGCCTCGTTCACGCCCAGCTCCTTGCCCGCTGCGATGATGGCCTTCGCGTTCTTCGCCTGTTCCGGGGACAGCTTCACCTCGCGCCCGTCCGGGCCCATGATCGACATCGCGCCGCCGCCCTGGCCGTCGTCCGGTTGTGCCGCGTCCTTGGCCCCGGCCTGCTGGTCCTCGCCCGAAGGCTTTTCTTCGCCCTTGCCGCTTCCTTCGCCGTCCGCCTTGCCAGCAGATCCGGGCTGCGATCCCGAGCCTGATCCGCCGCCCGAGTCCCCGCTGCCGGACCCGCTTCCAGAACCTCCGCCCGAGCCGTTCCCGGACCCGCTGTCAGAGCCGCCGCCAGAACCACTCCCGCCAGAGGAGCCGTCGCCCCCGCCGCCGGAGTCGCCTCCGCCCGAAGCCGCAGGCCCGCCGCCCTGCGCGGGCGCGTCTTGCGCCAGGCCGTCCGCCGCGTTCTGATCCTGCTGCGCGAGCTGGTCAAGCGCGCCGAGGAGCTTCCCCGCCAGATCGTCAAGCCAGCGCCCTTGGTCTTGCAACGCCTTTTTCAACGTCTCGTCGACGTTCGCCACGCCCTTCTCGACATCGGTGCCCGGCAGTCCCGAAGACACCGCGTCGGCGATAGCGGTGCTCGCCCGCAACCCCGTTATCGCGTCGCCCGACGCGCGGAACTGCGTCGCGGCGGCACGCAATGCGTCCAAATCCCCGATCGAGAGTTTCCCCGGCTGGCCGCCAGAGCCAACGCCACTGTTCGTCATCTGTCCCTTTCCCTCTGTTCCCTCTGTCTGACCGCTGGAGGCTCCATGCTCATCGCGCCCTCGACGCTTTGGCGCTATGGGCGGCGAGCATCGCGCGGGTGGCCGGAAGGTCCTCGCCGACGCACACATGCTCGTACGCGAGCTCGGCGAGATCGTTCTTGCCGAGCGGCACGTCGTCGAGCCGCGAGCGCAAGAGGATCGCGACGATGGCGCAGGCCCTGGCCGCGTAGAAGGGCCAGGCGTAGTCGAAGCCCGCGCTCAGCGTCATGGCCTGGGCCATCGTCGGCGCCGCCGAGTACAGGTCGAGCAGGCCGAGCCGGGAGTCCGGCACCCGCCGAGACCGGGCCTGAGCGGAGAGGCGAGCCCCCTCCTGCCAGGCGAGCGCAACGCCCCGCGCGTCTGTTCTGCCCGCCCGGAGCGCCTCCAGCACGCTTGCAAGCTGGGGGCTCTGCCTGTGGAACGCGCACAGCCGGGCGGCGTCCAACGCCAAATCCAACCCTGCGGCCCAGCGCTCTTGGACTGGGATTCCCGCAATGACCGCCTCGGTCTCCCCGCCGTCGACGGCGGCGATCCGCGTCGCCGCCCTTGCCGCCGCGTCCACCGCCACCGCGCCCGCGACAGGCCCCGTCGCGCAAAGCATGCCCTGCAACTGCGCCACAGCTTCCCCCACCGGGCGGCTGCCGACCAGGCAGACCAGTTTGAGCTCCGGGCTCGACGCGCGCAGCGCGAGGCAGTGGTCGGCGAGCGTCCGCGCCGGGTTGTCCAGGCCCAGCCACGGGCCGAGCTCGCCGTCGGGAACGGCAGGCCCGAAAACATGCCGCAGCCGCAGGTCCCACCGCAGGCCCGGCGGCAAGAAACCAGCGCCCTCGTTGCTCACCGCGTAGAAACGGGTCACGCCCCCGTCTTCGTACCCGCTGACGGCCCAGTCGATCCCCGGGCACGACCGCGATTGCGCGACCAGGTCGGCCACCATGGCCGTCGCCGTTCGAGCCGCGTCCGCGCGGGAGAGCCCGGTCGAGTCAGAAGCCCGCTGCGGCTTCGTGACGGGAGCGGGCTTCGGGCGCTCGCTGGTCCGCTTGATTTTCTCCTCGTCGTCGAAATATCCCCAACGCCGCCGATCCGAGTACGCGTACCAGTCGCTTTTCATGCGCTACGCCGCCCCGACGGCGAGAAGGAGCTGTGGGGAGAACCGCGCCATGCGGGGCATGGACGACACGCACAAGGGCATAACAAAACACATGACGACCTCCTCCCAGGACTCCGCCTTCCAAACTCCACAAAACTACTGTTCAGTGGGCTGCCCACAATGTATCCCGGGGGTGCTGATCCGTCAACCCTTCCGCGAAGAGGCACAGTCCTAGAAGAGCCGCCGCCTCACCGCGCGAGGCGGCGGCCGTCAGGCTCAGAACTGGTACGTCACGCCGGTCAGCTTCTCCGAGACCTCCCAGAGCCGGTCTTGCGTCTCGCGGTCGCGCGCGCGGCGGACCGTCTTGGTCAGCGCCGGGGCGCCCCGGTAGTTGAGGAAGCCGTCGGGGCCGTAGTAGTCCCCTGCCTTCGTCTCCCGGTCCGTGGCCGCCCGCAGCTGCGGGAGCGCGCCCTGCTCGGCGGTGTTGAACAGGCGCTTCGTTCCGATCTCCCAGCCCACGCGCCGCTCGAACGAGCGCAGATGCCTGCCAAGCTCGGTGTACGCGATCCCTGGATGGGCGATGACGGAGACGGTGTGCGCGCCCGCCGCTTTCAGCCGCCTGCTCAGCGAGAGGGCGAAGAGCTGGTTCGCGAGCTTGGACTGCCCGTACGAGAAGGCACGGCTGTACCGGCGCTCCCAATGCAGATCGTCGAATCGGAAGCCGCCGATCGGGGCGATCTCCCGTGCCGCGACGCTGGAGACGGAGACGACCCGCGAGCCCTCCACCGGCAGGAGCTTGTCGAGCAGCAGGCCGGTGAACGCGAAATGCCCGAGATGGTTCACCCCGATCTGCAGCTCGAACCCGTCCTCGGTGACCTGCCGTTTCGGCGGCACCATCACTCCGGCGTTGTTGAACAGCAGGTCGATCTTCGGCAGCGTCTCCTGCAGCTCGTCGGCGGCTTTCCGCACCGAGGCGAGCGAGGCGAGGTCGAGCTGTTGGAGCACGATGTCCGCGTCCGGCTTCTGCGCCTTGATCCGGGCGAGGGCGCGCTCGCCTTTGCCCGGATCCCGCGCCGCGAGCACGACCCGCGCGCCCTTTCTCGCGAGCGCTTGCGCCACCTCGAACCCGAGGCCCGTGTTCGCGCCGACCACCACAGCCACGCGGCCTGTCTGGTCGGGGATGCCCGCTGTTGTCCAGCTCTCGCCGCTCATGCCGCCGCCGTCCGCTCCGTCGCGCCTGCCGAGACCTGTTCCCGCTGTGCCATACGGATCTCCTCGTCGTGTTCTTCGGTCGTGGGCCGTCGGGCCGCTGTCGTCCCCGGCTTCATCGCGGGCACACCCCGGCCGAAGGGCCGCCGAGAAGTTTGTCTTCCAATCCGACGCCAAGGCCGCGGCCTTCCTCGCGCCAGTCGTTGTGGTGGACCCGGCAGCCCCGGCCGATCCCGTCGCACACGTCGCAGACCTCGTCGTGGCTGTGGCCGGACCCCGCGCACTCGACACAGGGCTCCAGCTGGCGCAAGCACTTGGCGCAGGCCGCGTCGGCAGGCGTCTCGGCGACGACGTCGGCGGTGCTCAGCGAGCGCACGCTGGCGCCTTCCTCGCGGGCTTTGCGCAACGCCGCGCGCGCCGACTCGAGCGTGATGTCGTCGGGATGCACGCCCGCGCGCTCGAACGCCTCGACGGCGAACGGCGCGTACCGGTACTTCAACGGCACCCGCGCGACCCGCATCCCCTCCCTCGCCCACTTCATCGCCCAGACCAAGGCGCGGAACGTTCGGTCCAGCCCTGGCGAGGCGATGTCCTGCACCTGCATCTTCTCGCGCAGCGCAGGCTCAAGCGGGCCGACTGTCATCACGCGCACCAGCGCCTGCACGGCTGGGGCGAACACCCGGAACAGCTTGCGGTAGCGCGGGGCGACGAGCTTGTCGAACTGGCCGCCCCTTGCCGCGACGAAGTTGTAGTCCGACATCTTGTTGCGGAAGAGCTGGGTGTCGTAGACGCGCTGCCAGTACTGCTCGAACTCCGCGTAGGTCTCCGGCTGGACCCGGTCGTCCACGCCCATCAGCGAGTACCAGAGCTTGGACTCCTCGAAGATCTGCTCCTTCTCCTCCCATGTCAGCGGCTTGCGCAAAACGCCGAGGTCGCTCGCCCGGTAGATGTTCTCGAAGAACGTCGCGTGGGTGAAGTACCAGGTCTCCGCGTTCAACGCGTGATACGCGCGCCCGTTCGGCATGTCCCCTTTGATCGACTTGTGGTAGTTGCGCAGCTGGATGCCGTACTTCTTCGCCACCTCCGGCGAGGAGTACACCACCTTGTTGATGCCGATGATCGAGTTGATGCCGCGCTGCACGATGTCGCGGTAGTTCGACGAGTTCAGCAGCTGCGAATGCTCCGAGACCCCCTGCGCGGTCTGCGGGAACAAGCTCTGCAGCACGGCCGCCCGCGCGCCCGGCGCCGCCACGAAGAAGACATCGGCCAGGTACTTCCAGATGAGCGAGTCGGCCGGGATCGGGATCGGCTCCTGCGCCTTGCGGGGGATGCTGTCGTCCCCCGGCAGATCCGGGATGCAGGACCCGGCATAGAACACGTTCTTGTGCACCTGCTGGTCCTCGGCGAGGAGGTCGAGATCCTCCGAGGGCCGGGGTTCAGTGATATCGGCGTTCTTGCGCACGCCCGGAGCCGCTGTCATCTGCGATCACAATCCTCTCGTCTGCGCGGCCCGAAACCGCGCCGGTACAGATTTTTCGTTTCATCTCACGCAAATCACTGACACAGATATCATGATTTGTCTCAGCGTCACGGTACATCCTAGAATCAGACTTAGCAAGACGCGCAGGAAAGTCGCGTGTCGGCCCGAGCGCTTGCACGTCCTGACACAAGAGTGATAGCCTGTCTCGAATGATTCGAAGTGACTCGTAGCACACGTTAGGGCGGATGTAATGGACTCGCGCGAGAACGCTCTCCCCAAAATCCCCGCAGCGGGGCCGGTGAACGCGCTCCGCTTCCTCTGGGACAGCGCCCGGCTGTCGCCGGGAGAGGCGCTGGGCGGGCTGCAGCGCAGGCTCGGGGCCCCGGCCGTGCGGTGCCCGCTCCCCTTCTGCGACCTCGTGATGTGCGCCGACCCCGACCTCGCCCAGACTATCGCCCTGAACAAGGAGGAGGCGTTCTCCTCGGCGTGGGGCTGGGGCTTCACGCTCAGCCTGCTCGGGATGTTCCGGCGGTCGCTCTTGCAGATGGAGTTCGCGGAGCACCGGCACGACCGCCTGCTCATGCAGCAGGTGATGACCCCGGCGAGGCTGGCCGAATACTCGGAGCAGATCGGGCCGAAGATCCGCGCGGGGGTGCGCGAGTGCCCCACCGGGGACGACGTCGACCTGCGCAAGCTCTTCAAGCGGATCACCATGCGCGTGGCCATCGAGGTGTTCATGGGGGTCCGGCTGCCCGACGCGGAGGTGGACAAGATCGGCAAAGGCCTCGACGACATCGTCAGCGTGAATCCGGTGGCGCAGGCGCGGGCGCGGCACTACCTGCAGAAGACCCTGCTGTCCTGGGCGCGCGTCAAGCGCGCTGTCGAGACCCCGGACTTGATGTCGCAGCTCTGCCACGCCAGGGCCCTCGACGGCAAGGCGTACACCGACAAGCAGGTCATGCGCCACATGCTGTTCTTCTTGTTCGCGGCGCACGACACCACGACGATCACGATGACCAACATGGCGTACTACATCGGGCGGAACCGGCACTGGCAGGACAGGGCACGGGCGGAGGCCCTCGCGCTGCCGGAAGTCGTCGAGGTCTCCGAGCTCGACCGGATGCCCGAGCTGGACCGGATCATGAAGGAGACGCTGCGGTTCCGCACCCCGGTGCTGACGCTGCTGCGCACCACGGTCAAAAACACCACGCTCGGCGGCTACCGCGTCCCGAAATGGACCCTGTTCTCGGTGCTCACCTGGGCGCACCACACGGACCCCGAAGTATGGTCGAATCCGCGGCGCTTCGACCCCGACCGGTTCTCCCCAGAACGAGCCGAGGACAAGAGCCACCGGTGCAAGTGGATGCCCTTCGGGGCCGGGGTCCACAAATGTATCGGCATGCATTTCGCCAAACTGGAGGTCTTCACCCTCTACCACGCGCTGCTGCGCGAGTTCGCCTGGTCGGTCGACGAGAACCACGTCCTGTCGACGTTCCGCAATTCGCTCGTCTTCTCCAACGGCTTCCCCGCCAAAGTGCGCCGCCTGGACCCCGCGGTCGAGCCCGAGACGACTCCTGCCGACGACCGGGAGGTCGAATGGGGCGTGTTCCCCAACCTCGGCAACCGTCTCTTCCACAAATCACCGGCGTGATGCCCACAGCAGGGCAAGGAGAACAATGACCCATCTGATCACCCGTGCGTGCTGCAACGACGCGAGCTGCGTCGAAGTGTGTCCGGTCAACTGCATCCACCCCACCCCGGCCGAGCCGGAGTTCCTGACGGCGGAGATGCTGTACATCGATCCGGACACGTGCATCGACTGCGGGGCCTGCCTTGACGAGTGCCCCGTGTCGTCGATCGTCCGCGACGACGAGATGCGGCCCGAGGACGAGCCGTACCTCGCGATCAACGCGGACTACTACCGCGACCACGACGTCGCGGCCGGCATCTACAGCCCCAAGCACAACCTGCTGGCCGACAGCGGCGCGGGACTCCATGTGGCAGTCGTCGGCTCCGGCCCAGCCGCGTTCTACGTCGCCGAGCACGTCCTGGCGCACACGGGGGCCAAAGTCGACATGTTCGAACGGCTGCCCACCCCCTACGGGCTGATCCGGGCCGGAGTCGCCCCGGACCACCAGGACACCAAGGCAGTCCAACGAGGCTTCGAGCGGATCGCCGAGCGGGCCGAGTTCCGCTATTTCCTCAATGTCGAAGTGGGCAAGGACATCACGCACGAGGAGCTCGCCGAGCACTACAACGCCGTCGTCTACGCCACCGGCGCCTCGGAGGACAGGAAGCTCGACATCCCCGGGGAGGACCTGCGCAACACCCTCTCCGCCGCCGAAGTGGTCGCCTGGTACAACGGGCACCCGGACCAGCAGTCGCTCCCGATCGACCTGTCCGTGTCCCACGCGGTGGTCATCGGGAACGGGAACGTGGCGCTCGACGTGGCGCGCATCCTCGCCGCCGACCAAGACCGGCTCGACCGCTCGGACATCCCGGCGCATGTCGTCGCCCAGCTGCGCGGCAGCGGGATCCGCCAAATCACCGTGCTGGCGCGGCGGAGCGTCGCCGACGCGGCGTACACCAACTCGGAGTTCCTCGCCCTGTGCCAACAGGCGAACCTGAAGGTCGTGGTGCCGCAGGACGATCTTCGCCTGGCCCCCGAGACGCACGAGGCGTACGAGTCCGGCGCGCTGCACTCGACGACCGCGGCCAAGATCCGCCTGGCCGCCGAGCGCGCCGAATCAGACCCCGGCCCCCTGCCGTCCGGGACGAAGAGAGTCGTGCAGTTCCGATACCTCACGGCCCCGGTCGAGATCTTCGGGTTCGGCTCGAACTGCGCGGGCGTGCGCGTGCGGCACGGGCAATACGGCCCGAACGGCGAGCTCCGCCACGACGGCGCCGAAGAGATCATCATGGCCGGGCTTGTGATCCGAGCCGTCGGGTACCGCAGCACGCCGGTCCCCGGCCTCCCGTTCTCCGACGTGTCGGCGACCGTCCCGAACGAGCGGGGCAGGGTCGACGGCATGGAGGGGACGTATGTCGCCGGCTGGGTCAAACGAGGCCCGCGCGGCGGCATCGGCCGCAACAAGGCGTGCAGCTACGAGACCGCCGACGCGGTGCTGTCGGATTTCGCGGCAGGGCTGCTCGCCATCCCGCCCGGTTCGCCGAGCGACATCCCCGACCTGCTGCGCGGGCGAGGAGTGCGCAGGGTGGACGATCAAGGATGGCGGCGCATCGACGATGCGGAGGTCTTGGCCGGACGGGCGCGCCGAGCGCCGCGCGAGAAGTTCGTGGACATCTCCAGCATGCTCGCGGCCGCGAGCGGCTTCAAACGTCAGTAGACCATCGGGGCCAGGTGTTTGCGGACGAAAGCGGCGACCGCCTTCCGATCGCGGATGTCCACCGAGGACGAGGGCGACATGACGAAGGACATGGCCACCCGCAGCTGGAGCTCCGCCACCATCCTGAGCTCCGAGTCCGGCATCGTCGCGCCCGCCCGCCGGAGTCGCGAGGCGACTCCGTCGATCATGACGGCGACGAGGTTCTCGCTGAGGAACAGATCGGCGAGCGCCTTCTCGTGCCCGGTGCGCCGCGAGAGGCCGTGGGAGTACCCCAGCAGTTCCTTGAAGAACGGGACAGAGCTGAGCTCGCGGGTGTATTCGCAGAACGCGGTGACGACGACCTCGTGGGGCGAGAGCCCTTCGAGCATGCGGTCGAGTTTCTTCAGGCCCCATTTCCCCGCTCGGACGCTCACCGCCTGCAGCAACGAGTTCTTGTTCGGGAACCGGCGGTAGAGCGTCGCCCGGCTCACGCCCGCGCGCAGCGCGACGTCCTCCATGTTCGCCCGCTGCACCCCCGCCACGCTGAACTCGTCGTACGCGGCGTCGAGGATGGACTTCTCGACTTCCTCAAGGCCTCCGGAGTCTTGGCCGTTCGGGCGCTCCGACACTCCCGTGGCGACCGACCTCGCGCCCTTCGTGGTGTCCGGCATAGCGATCCTCAAACCTCCAGGTCAATGGCATGAATTCCATGTAGTCTACACGAGCGTCCCCGGCAATCGCCGGTTTCGGACATCGCCCCTCCTACCCGCGGTTCGTCAGGCGCAACAGCAACGTCAGGCCGTTGCCCATCCGGCGTATGCCCCGAGGGCTCAACCCGCTTCGCGTCAGCGAGAAGGGCGCGCTGTAGTGCATATTGGGGCGGGCGTGGGAGAACGTCTCGATCCCGTGCTTGCCGTGGTAGTACCCGTACCCGCTCTTGCCGACCCCGCCGAACGGCGTGCCGAGCCCAGGCAGCATGTTCAGCATGAACTCGTTGCCGTTGACCGAGCCGCTCCGCGTCTGGTCGACGAGCTGGCGCCTCCGGTCGTTCTCGGGCCCGAACCAGTACAGCGCGAGCGGAGTGTCTTTGCGGTTGATGTGCCCGATCACCTCCTCGAAATCCTCGTAGGCGTGGACGGACAGCACCGGGCCGAAGACCTCGTCGCCTTCGATCGCCATGCCGCCGTGCAGATTCGTCAGCACGGTCGGCGGGATCTTCCGCGAGCGGCGGTCCGGGAGGTTCTCCCGAGGCGGGATGGCCTGGTGGACCTTCGCTCCCTTGCTCCGGGCGTCCTCGATATGCCCCACGATCCGGTCGTAGTTCGCGTCGTTGATGATCGATGTGTAGAACCGGTTGTGCTCGATGGTCGGGAACATCGAGCGCCACTCGTCGAGCACGGCGGCGACGAACGCGGGCTCGTCCTCGCGCGGGACGAAGACGTAGTCCAGGCTCAGGCAGACCTGGCCGCTGTTGAACAGCTTGGCTGCCGCGATCCGCCGCGCGGCGCGCTCGATATTCGCGTCTCGGTCGACGACCACCGGGTTCTTGCCGCCGAGCTCGAGAGTGACCGGCACGAGGTTGTCCGCGCAATCCCGCGCCACCTCGCGCCCGACCTCCGGCGAGCCGGTGAAGAAGAACCCGTCGAACGGCAGCTTCGAGAACACGGAGCCCGGGCCGTAGTCGGCGGTGATCACGGCGAGCTCGGCCGGGTCGAAGTACTTTGCCGCCGCCTTGGCCAGCACGTCCACCGTCCGACGGGTCACCGAGGACGGGCGGACCATCACCCGGTTGCCCGCCGCGAGGGCCGCGGCGGTCGGTGCGAACGTCAGCTGCAACGGGAAGTTCCACGGCCCGGCAACGCCGACGACCCCCAGCGGGTCGTGCCGGATCTCCTCGCTCAAGCCGAACAGGCGCGTGAAACGGTGTGGCCGCTCGGCCTTCGTCCACTTCCCCACATGAGCGAGGAGCTCGGCGATCTCCGCGACCACATACCCGATGTCGCCCGCGATCGAGAGCTCCCTCGGCCGCGTCCCGAAATCGGCGTCGATAGCCTCGGCGAGCTCCTCGGCGTTCTCCCAGAGCATCGCGCCCAGCCGCTTGAGCCGGTCGCGGCGCACCGCCGTCGTCACCGCGCCCTCGCACAGGAACGCCGCCCTCTGCGCGTCGAGGATCTGTCGCAGATCGGACGCGCGCGCCGCCTTCTCCCGTGCGAGCTTCTCCTGTGCGAGGCTCTGGTCCTCGTATGTCGCTGTCATCGCGCCTCCTTGGTCGTGGCTCCGGCGCTGTCCGCGCCGCTCTTGCCCGTGGTCGCCCCGGAGCCTGCCACGGCAGACGCGAGCTCGTCGAGCGCGGACTTGGTCACCTTGCCCATCGCGGTGCGGGGCAAGTCGTCGACGAAGAGCACGTCGCGCGGAACGCGCGAGCGGGACAGCTCGGTCGAGACGAACGCCTTGACGTCCTCCGCGCTGATCGAGTCCGCCGCGCTCGGCACGATGAAGGCCCGCAGCCGCTGGCCGAAGTCGTCGTCGGGGACGGGGACGACCTTGGCGTCTTTCACCTGCGGGTGCCCGAGCAGGGCGAGCTCGACCTCCTCGGGGAAAACGTTCTCGCCGCCCGAGACGATCATCCCGTCGCTGCGGCCCACCACGAAAAGCCGCCCGAACTCGTTGAAGTAGCCGGTGTCCCCGGTCTTGAGCAGGTCTCCGATCATCTCCTTGCGCCGCCCGTCCGTGTACTGGGGAGAGACCAGCGCGCTGCCGACATAGATGTCCCCGACCATGCCTGCCGGGACCTCCTTGTCGTTCTGGAAGACCTTGACCGTGACGCCGATCGAGGGCGAGCCCGCGCATTCGGGATCGGCGACGAGGTCGCTCGGCGTGGCGATGCTGATGAACGCCGCCTCGGTCGCCCCGTAGAGGTTGTAGAGCACCGGCCCGAACTCCTGCCGGATCCCCTCGACCGAGGACGGGTCGAGCCGCGCGCCGCCCGACCCGATCATGCGGACCGAGCTGTGGTCGATCGCGGCGAGCCCGTCGTGCCCCAACGCCAGCAGCCGCTGGATCATCGTGGGCACGAGGATGATCGCCGTGCAGCGGTGCTCGCCGATGAGCTCGACGCTGCGCTTGGCGTTGAAGCCCGGCTCCAAAACCAGCTTGGCGCCTAGCCCGAGCGCCAGGCCCAAGACCAAGGCGCCCCAGCCGTGGAACAGGGGCGGCGCGAGGAAGACCGAGTCCGTCGAGCGGAACGGGAGCTTCGAGAACACGCCCGCCCCTGCCGCCAACGACGGGCGATGCCCGCCGCCGCTGCCCGCGCCGCGCTGGCTGCCCTTCGGCGCCCCGGTGCTCCCGCTGGTCAGGATGACCACTTCGGGCAGGCCTCGCGGCGGCCTCGGCGCGCGCGTCGAGGCCCGTGCGATCAGCGAGCCGAGCGTGTCGTCCCGGCGCTCCCGCGTCGAGCGGGCCGCGACCAGCTTGGCGATCTGCGGGTCCAACGCCGCGAGACGGTCTGCGAAGTTCTCGTCGTGGATGACGAGCCGGACCTTCTCGCGGGCGCAGACCTCGGCGAGCTGCTTCGCGCCCATGTCGGTGTTCATCATGACGACCCGGGCCCCGATCCCCGCCGACCCGAGGAGGCCGATCAAGGCATATCTGCTGTTGCGGGTCAGCATGGCGATGACCGGTTTGTCGCCGCGCGGGACGAGCCCGCGCAGGCCGTTGACCGCCGCAGAGCACTGTCGTCCCAGCTCCCGGTAGGTGAGCGAGCCTTCGGGGTCGACCAGCGCCACCCGGTCGCCGTGCAGCCGCCCGAGGACCGCCCCGCCCCCCGCCACACCGCTGCGCGCGAGCTCCAGCAGGACGCCGGGGACCACCTGGATCGGCGGGAAGACGCCCGACGCGCGAAGGATCCGCAGGGCCTGCCACTCCGTTTTCACGGTGTCCCACGCCTTGGCGAGACCCCGCTTCTCCCCTCGCGGGCCCGAACCGCCCAGAGCAAGTGCTTCCACGCACCTGAAACTATGATTGTGCTGCGCGTCTCTCACTGCTCGACAATAACCGACCGCGCCCGACTTGGCAACAAGCGGGAAGATATGTCTCATGAAGAGCTGCGTATCGTCGGGGCAAATCGTCTTCGATGCGACACAATTGATAGTCTGTTTCATGCCATTGCGCACGATGCGTTCGACGGCGGACCGGAGAGGACAGCATGGACGGCACGCGGAGCAAGAACGGCGACGAGACACGGGCCATCGGGCCCGAAGTCGACGTCTTGGTCGTCGGAGCGGGCCCCGCGGGCTCCGCGGCGGCGGCCTGGGCCGCACGGGCGGGCAGAAACGTGCTGCTCGTCGACATGGCAGAGTTCCCGAGGGACAAGACCTGCGGAGACGGCCTGACGCCGCGCGCCATCGAAGAGCTGGACCGGCTCGGGCTCTCGAACTGGGTGCTCCAGCACCCGACGACGAAAGGCGTGCACGTCTTCTTCGGCTGGGAGAAAGGCCAGCGAGTCGCGTGGCCGAAGGGCTCGTTCCCCCGCTACGGGAGCGTGGTCACGCGGACCGAGCTGGACCACCGCCTGACACAGGTGGCCGAGGAATCCGGAGCCAGCCTCCTCTTGGGCCATCGGGCGCATGCGGCGCGGCGCGAGGAGGGCCGGATCGTCGAGGTGGAGCTGCGCTCGACGTCCGACGAGCGTCCCGTGCTGGTGAAGCCCCGGACCGTGCTCGTCGCGGACGGGGTCCGGTCCCGGTTCGGGGCGCTCTTGGGCCGCCAATGGCACCGCGACACCGTGTACGGCACGGCGGTCCGGGCGTTCATGCGGGTGGACGAGCAATGGGAGTGGCTGGTCACGCACCTCGGCCTGAGCACGCCGGAGGGCGACCATCTGCCAGGGTACGGCTGGCTGTTCCCCCTGGGAGACTCGCGCGGCAACGGGGAGGTCGACGACTCCCCCGGTTTCCTGCTCAACGTCGGGGTCATCCTCTACGCCGCCGCGAAACATCCCGCCAACACGAGCTTGAAGCCGCTCCTCGACCACTATCTCGCCGAGGCGCGCGGACGTTTCGGCCTGCGGGGCGAGCCGATGCAGGTGAAGTCGGCGCTGCTGCCGCTGGGCGGGGCCGTCTCCCCCGTCGCGGGGCCCAACTGGATGCTGCTCGGCGACGCGGCAGGCTGCGTGAACCCCTTCACCGGCGAGGGGATCGACTACGCGCTGGAGACGGGCCGGTTCGCGGTGGAGCACCTGGACGAGGCCGACCACTCCGCGTCCTGGCCGCACCGGCTGAACTACGAGTACGGCTCGATGTTCTCCGCCTCTCGCCGCATCGCCCGAGGTTTCTTCAAGCCGAAGGCGTTCGAAGCCGTCGGCGGCGCGGTCATCCGCTCGCCCCATGCGATGGACGCGACCGTCCGGCTCATGGCGAACCTCGTCTCGCCCTCCGACAAAGGGCCGCTCACCGGACTGGCCAGGATCGGCGGGACGTTGTCGCAGCGGCGGGACGCCCACCGCCCGTTCTTCCCGCTCGCCGAGGCCGACCCGCCGGTGCCGCAGCCGCTGTGACGCGCCTGCGCGCCTAGCGCTCCAAGAGCGCGAAGCACTCCATGTGGTGGGTCAGCGGGAACGCGTCGAACACCCGGATCTCGCGCACCGTGTACCCGTGCTCGACGTAGAGCCCCACGTCCCTGCTGAACGCCGCCGTCTCGCAGCCGATGTGGATGATCCGATCGGTCCCGGCGAGGGCGGCGACCACCGCGCGGCCCGCTCCCGCTCGCGGCGGGTCCACAACCGCGACCTGCGCGCTCGGCAGATCCGGCAGAAGCTTCGCGGTCGAGCCGGACAGCACTTCGACCTGCCGCAGATCCGCGAGCGACTCGACCGCAGCGCGGCTCGACGCGCCCGCCGAGTCCACCGTGAACACCCGCCCGGCTTGCCCGACCGAGTCCGCGAGCGCCGACGCGAACAAGCCCGCGCCGCCGTAGAGGTCCCAAGCGACAGCGCCGGGCAGCTCGCCCGCCCACTCGGCCACCAGTGCCGAGTAACGCCGCGCCGCCTCCCGGTGCGGCTGCCAGAACGCCCGCACCGGCAACCGCCATGTCCGCTCCCCCACGCGTTGCGTCGCGATGCCAGAGCCTTCGAGGCTCCGCCTGCCGTGTTTGCGGTCTGCGAGCTGGATGTGGCGGTCGCCTTCGTCGTCCACCACCACGAGGAGCTCCGCTCCTGCCGGGAAACGCCGCTGCGCGAGCCCGTCCAGCGCGCCGGGGACGGGCTGCGGGCAATCGAGCCCCGCCGCCAGCTCCTTGCTGTGGTAGCGGTGGAACCCGGCCCGGCCCGACTGGTCCACGGCCAGGCGCGTCCTGGTGCGCCAGCCGGTCGGGGCGCCCAACGCCTCGGCGTCGCCTGCCCACTCGACTCCGCCGAGGCGGGCGAGCTGCTCGGAGGCCACGCGGCCTTTGAGCGCGCGGGCGGCCTCGGGGTCGAGGAAAGCGAGGTCGCAGCATCCCGAATCGCCCTTCTCGGCGACCGGGCAGAGCGAAGGCCGCCGGTGGGGCGACGCTTCGAGGACTTCGACAAGGTCCGCGTGCCAGTACGAGCCCTTGTCTTTGACCACGCGGGCCCGCACGGCCTCGCCGGGCAGCGCGCCGCGCACGAAGACCGCCCGGTTCTCGTATCTGCCGACGGCGCTGCCGCCGTTGGCCAGGCTTTGGGTGGAGAGTTCGACGAGCACGGTCAGAAGCCGATGCCGCCGGCGTAGGCCGCAGCCCGTTTGCGCACGTCGAGGAGGTAGACGGGCGAGTCGTTGTAGGCCCGGAGCGCGTCCCGCCAACCTTTCGGGGTGGTCATGTCCCCGCCTCGGGAGCACAGGTAGTGCGCCGCCGTGGCGGCCGCGTCGTCGATGTTGTCCGGGTCGTAGACCCCGTCCCCGTTGCCGTCGACCTTGTTGCGGTCCCAGGTCTCCGGGATGAACTGGAACGGGCCTTTCGCCCGGACGTACACCGGGTCCCCGTCCGGGGCGGACGGCTCGTACGTGTCCACCATCTTCACGGTCCCGTCGGTGCCGTCGAGGGCGTGGCCGCGAATCCGAGGCCGGACGTCGCCGTTCTGGGCGATCGTGGCGTTGCCGTGCTCGCCGTTGGAGCTCTCCTTCGACCCGATCCCGGCCACCGTCGTCCACGCGATGCCGCACCCTGGGTCGTTCTGCCGCGCGAGCGCGGCCGCGTTCGCGTACGCCATGAGCGCCCGTTTCGGGATGCGGGTGCGCCGGGAGATCGGCTCTGCCCAATCGGCGAACAGCTGCGCGGTCGGCCCCTTGGGGTGCGGCGCGAACAACGCGGGCACCGCCTCGCCCGCAGGCGGCGGCGTGACCTCGATCAACGGACGCTCTTGGGTGGACAGCACATACGCGAGCGCGATCACCACGACCATCCCGAAGCAGAACACGGCGGGCCAGAACCACCCTCGGCGCGGACGGGGCCGGGCGGCGGCTGGCGCGGGCGGAATGTGCATCGGCGCGCGCAGCTCTGACTCTCTCAACTCGGTCATCGGACTCCTCCGCCTGACGCGGCTGGCTGCGGGACCGCCGAGGGCGCGGCGTGGATCGCGCCGACCACACGACGAACGAAGTCGATCACCGCCGAGCCGTCCGCCTCTTCGGCGGCCTTGCCCACGCCCGGCGAGGGCAGCGGGACCGTCAGCACGCCGGATGTGGCGCGCCACTGCGAGCCGGGGAACAACCGGGCGAGGCGGACCTGCTGGGAGTCGAGGAGCGCCACCGGCGAGAGCCGCAGCCGCCTGCCGGACACCGCCGCCTCGGTGAGCGAGTGGCGGCGGCAGAGGAGTTTGAGCTCCGCGATCTCGCGCAGACGGGCGACCTCGGGCGGGATCGGGCCGTAGCGGTCTTCGAGCTCGACGATCTTCGCCTGCAGCTGCGCGTGGTCCTCCGCGGCGGCGAGGCCCCGGTACGCCTCGAGCCGCAGCCGCTCGCTCGCGACGTACGTGACCGGGATATGCGCGTCCACGGGCAGGTCGATGCGCACGTCGACGGGGACCGAGGGGATCTCCTTCCCGTCGAGCACGGCCCGGTACGCGGCCACCGCCTCGCCAACGAGGCGGACATAGAGGTCGAAGCCGACCCCGGCGATGTGCCCGGACTGCTCCAGGCCGAGCACGTTGCCAGCGCCCCGGATCTCCAAGTCCCGCATCGCCACCGCCATGCCCGAGCCGAGCGAGGAGTGCTGCGCGATGGTGGTGAGGCGCTCGTGCGCGGTCTCGGACAACGAGCGCTCGGGGTCGTAGAGGAAGTAGGCGAACGCCCGCTCGCCGCCCCGGCCGACGCGGCCCCGCAGCTGGTGCAGCTGGGCGAGGCCGAGCGTGTCCGCGCGCTCCACGATGAGCGTGTTCGCGTTGGCGATGTCCAAGCCCGACTCCACGATCGTGGTGCAGACGAGGATGTCGTGCTCGCCGCGCCAGAACGCCTCGGCGGTCGCCTCCAGCGCGTCCTCCCCCATCTGGCCGTGCGCCACTGCCACCCGAGCCTCGGGGACGAGCTCTTTCAGCCGCGCGGCGGTCTTCTCGATGGAGCTGACCCTGTTGTGGATGTAGAACACCTGGCCGTCGCGCACCAGCTCGCGCCGCAGCGCCGCGGCCACCTGCTTCTCGTCGTGGCCCCCCACGTAGGTGAGCACCGGGAAGCGCTCCTCGGGCGGGGTGAGGATTGTGGACATGTCGCGGATGCCGGTGAGGCTCATCTCCAACGTCCGGGGGATCGGGGTCGCCGAGAGCGTCAACACGTCCACGTTCACCCGCAGCGCCTTGATGTGCTCCTTGTGCTCGACGCCGAAGCGCTGCTCCTCGTCGACGATCACGAGGCCGAGGTCCTTGAACCGGATCTTCGACTGCAGCACCCGGTGCGTCCCGACGAGGACGTCCACCTCCCCCTCCGCGACCCCGGCGACGGTCTCCTTCGCCTCGGCGGGGTCGGTGAACCGGGACAGGCCTTTGACCTTGACCGGGAACGGGGCCATCCGCTCGGAGAAAGTCCGCAGATGCTGGTCCGAGAGGAGCGTCGTCGGGGAGAGCACCACGACCTGCTTGCCGTCCTGCACCGCTTTGAACGCGGCGCGGACCGCGATCTCGGTCTTCCCGAAGCCGACGTCGCCGCAGACCACCCGGTCCATCGGGACTTCGCGCTCCATGTCCGCCTTCACCTCGCCGATCGTGGTCAGCTGGTCCGGCGTGGGGGCGTGCGCGAACGCCCCTTCCAGCTCCGACTGCCACGGGGTGTCCGGGCCGAAGGCGTGGCCCTTGGCGGTCTGCCGCGCCGCGTAGAGCTTGACCAGCTCGCCCGCGACCTCGCGCACCGCTTTGCGGGCTTGGCGCTTGGTGTTCGCCCAGTCCGAGCCGCCCATCTTCGACAACGCGGGGGACTCCCCGCCGACATACCGGGAGAGCTGGTCGAGGGCGTCCATCGGGACGTAGAGCCGGTCCGGCGGGTGGCCGCGCTTGCTGGAGGAGTACTCCACCACGACGTACTCGCGCCGCGCGCCCGCCACTGTGCGCTCCACCAGCTCGACGAACCGGCCGACTCCGTGCTGGTCGTGCACCACGTAGTCGCCCGCTTTGAGCGCGAGCGGGTCGACCTGGTCGCGCCTGCGCGTGCCGAGGCGCTTGGGCGGGCCGATGTTCGTCGTCTTCGCGCCGGTCAGCTCGGCTTCGGTCAGGACAAGCACGGAGCCCAGGCGGCGATCTGCGGCGTTATCGTCGCCTCGCGTACCCTCCTCCCTCCCCAGTACGCGTCGGCTCCTGCTGCCTTGCAGCTCATCCGCCTGGTTCTCCGTGAGGTTCGGCTCGAACCGCACGCCTTGAGCCAACGCGCCGCGCAGAACAGTCACGACCCCTGGCTGCGGCGTCTCGCCCGAGGCTCCCGCCCGCACCGGCAGGTCTGCCGCGCGCAGTTGCTCCACGACGCGCTGCACCGTGCCTTGGCCTTGGGCGACCACTGCCGCCGTGCCGCCCGAGCCGAGCTGGTCCCGCAACGCCGCGACCACGGACTCCAGCGCGGGCTCGCCCGGACGGGCGACCTCGGGCACGGTGAGGCCAAGCTCGATCTGCCGCGCGTTGGGCAACGACGAGACCTCCCACAGCTCGCAGCCCGCCGCCCGCGCGTCCTCTTGCAGGGAAACCACATCCCGGTAGGCGCAGGCCACGCGGTCGATCGGAGCCGAGTCCTCGGACGCGACCTGCCAGGCCGCCGCGCGGAACTCCTCGTCGGTGCGGACGAGGTCGCCCGCGCGCGCGACCACTCGCTCGATGTCGCCGAGCAGCAGCTGCGTCCCCGGTCCGAGCAGCTCGACGAGGCTGACCAGCGAGTTGACCGACAACACGTCGCGCAACGCCTCCGCGCCGGGGACCACGACCCCTTCGGCCAGCTTGGCGAGGGCTTCGAGCATGGGCGCGGGCAGCCCGCCGCCCGCAGCCAACGCCGCCGCGCGATCACGAACCGGCTGGGTCAGCAACAGCTCCCGCACCGGCGGCGCGATGAGCTCCGCCCAGTCCTGCCCGGAACCGCTCCCCGCCGCGCCGTTCTCCGTCGTGGTGCCCAACGAGCGCTGGTCGATCACGGAGAACGACCGCAGCTCGGTGATCTCGTCGCCCCAGAACTGGACTCGGACAGGATGGTCGTCAAGCGGTGAGAACACGTCGAGGATCCCGCCCCGGACCGCGAAGTCGCCGCGCTCGGCGACCAGGTCCACCCGCGTGTAGCCCAGCGCGGTCAGCCGCTCCGCGAGCAGGGAGAGGTCGTGCTCGTCGCCGACTCGCAGCCGAGCGGGCTCGACGTCGAGCACAGCGGCTTCGACGGGCTGGATGAACGACCGCACGCTCATGACCGCCACGTCGGGCGCCTGGCCCGAGTCTTTCCCTAGCGCTGTTTCTTTCCCTAAAAAGCGGCGCAAGCCCCAGAGCCGCTCCCCGACCACCCGAAGGCTCGGCGACAGGCGCTCATGCGGCAGCGTCTCCCATGCCGGGACGAGGACGACGCGGCGGGCCCCGATGAGGTCGGCGAGCTCCTGCGAGAGCGTCCCGGCCTCACGCTCCCCCGGCACCACCACCAACGTCCGACCGCGCGCCGCGATCGCCGCGACGACGAACGCGGACGCGCCGGACGGCGCGAGGACCTCGCCGCCGTGGAGTTTCTCGGCCCCGGTGATCTCGCCGAGGGGCCGCGCGACGAGAGCCTCGAGCCCTGCGAGGGGCAGAGAGGACTCAGACACGTGAAAGACACTCCTTCGATACACAGTTGCCGGACCAGTTCCTGGACAGCCGCGAACCGCAGCGGCCGCGCTCTGACGAGCCTGGAGCTGCTCTCCGAAAGTCCTCATCAGGCGCATACGTAGCGGTGGTGGCCAGTTCGCCGGACTTTCTCCGAAGCAGCTCTCGCGGTCTGCGCCTGACGCGACTGGGACCGCAAAAGCCTACCAGAAGACGCCCGTGCTCCGGCGGAGGTGCGACGAGGCAGGCTTTCGAAGCCGCGCGAGGCCTGCCGCCGCGAAGCCGCCCCCGCTATGTGACCGGATCGCCAACTCTCGGCGCGCCGAACGACCCCGTCACCGCCCAGCTTCCCGAACGCACCCGCCACAGCCCGGCGAGCATCCGCAGGGCCACGAACACGGCCAGCCCGGTCCACACTCCGGCCAAGCCCCAGCCGAAGAACAGCGAGGCCCAGACCAGCGGCAAGAACCCGCAGAGCGCGCCCGCCATGGTGACCCGCCGGAGGAAGCGGACGTCCCCGCTGCCCATCAGCACGCCGTCTTGGGCGAAGACCACCCCGCCCAGGACGGTCAGCCCGACGAACAACCACCACGGAACGGCCAAGGAGGCGAGGACAGCACGGTCCGTCGTGAACAGCCTTGGCACAAAACTGTGTCCACAAATCAGCAACACCGCGCCGCCTGCCCCAAGCCCGGCCGACCAACGGGTCAGCCGCCACGCCAACGCCTTCGCCTCGTCCGCGCGCCCCGCCCCGAGCGCCGAGCCGACCAACGACTGCGCCGCAATCGCCACCGCGTCGAGGACCAGCGCGGCGAAGGTCCACAACGACAACAGGATCTGGTGCCCGGCCAGGGAGGCCGCGCCGAACCGCGCGGCCACCGCCCCAGCCGAGACGAAGCACGCTTGAAAAGCGATGCTGCGCAGCAGGAACTCTCGGGCCAAGGCGAGCTGCGCCCGGATCACCGGCCACTGCGGCCGCCAGCTCGGGCGCTCCCGGACCAGCGCGGCCACGAAGAGCGCCGCCGACACCGCCTGGCCGACGAGGTTCGCCACCGCCGAGCCGACGAGACCCATCCGGGGCGCCCCGAAAAGCCCGAGCGTGAGCGTCGCGGTGAGCGCCGCCGAGAGGGAGAAGCCGACGACGACGAACCACAACGGCCGCCTGATGTCCTGCAGGCCGCGCATCCAGCCGTTCCCGGCCATTTGGACCAAGATCAGCGGAGCCCCCCAGAGCGCGACCCGCAACCACGCGGCGGCCTCGTCGGCGATCTGCGGACTGCCCGCGAGCGCGGCCGCCAGCGGGTCCGCCACGAGCAGCCCGACCACCGCGAACAACACGCCGAGCACAGCCGCGATCCACGTCGCCTGCACCCCTTCGGCCACAACGCCCTCGCGGTCGCCCGCCCCGTGCTTGCGCGCCGCCCGGCCCGTCGTGCCGTAGGACAGGAAGACGAACTGCGAGCCCGCCTGGTTCAACACCAGCGCGCCGACCGCGAGACCGGCCAAGGCTTCGGCCCCAAGCCTGCCGACGACGGCGGTGTCCCACAGCACGTACAGCGGCTCCGCCGCGAGCACCCCGACGGCGGGCAGCACCAAGGACCAGATCCGACGAGCAGTCACGGGGGCTTCAACCATGGGAGGAAGTATCTCCCGAACCACCGACAAGGTTTTCGCGTTGTAGTCTGGAGCCTGCGGCCGACAGCCCGGCCGCGCACATCGCTCGGGGGCCCGTGGACGCGGGCTGAGAGGGCAGGACGACCTGCCGACCGACTGAACCTGTCCGGTTAACACCGACGTAGGGAGCACTTCATATGACTATCGCAGCAGGAACGCAGGCCGGAGGCCGGAGCGACCAGTTCGACCCAGCGATCCAGGCACTGACCCTCGGGCCCATCACCGGCAGCTCCAAGCAATACGCCCTGCACGACGAGCTGCGCGTGCCGTTCCGCCGGGTGCACCTCACCAACGGCGAGCACGTCGACCTCTACGACACCTCCGGCCCGTACACCGAGGACGACCCGCAGATCGACCTTGACCGGGGCCTCCCCAAGCTCCGCGACGGCTGGGCCCAGCCCGAGGGCCCCTTCCGCACCCAGCTGGAGCACGCCCGTGCCGGGGTCCTCACGCCGGAGATGCGCTTCATCGCCGCGCGCGAGGGCGTCGCGCCCTCGCTGGTGCTGCAAGAGGTCGCCGCCGGACGGGCCGTCATCCCCGCCAACCGCAAGCACCCCGAGGTCGAGCCGATGATCATCGGCAAAGCCTTCCGGGTGAAGATCAACGCGAACATCGGCAACTCGGCCGTCACCTCCTCCATTGGCGAGGAAGTCGAGAAGATGGTGTGGGCGACCCGCTGGGGCGCGGACAACATCATGGACCTCTCCACCGGCTCCGACATCCACGAGACGCGGGAGTGGATCCTGCGCAACTCCCCCGTTCCGGTCGGCACTGTCCCGATCTACCAGGCGTTGGAGAAGGTGAACGGCGACCCGGTCAAGCTCACCTGGGAGCTCTACCGCGACACGATCATCGAGCAGTGCAAGCAGGGTGTGGACTACATGACCGTGCACGCCGGGGTGCTCTTGCGCCACGTGCCGCTCACCGCCAAGCGCGTCACCGGCATCGTCTCCCGTGGCGGCTCGATCATGGCCGCCTGGTGCCTCGCGGGCCATCGGGAGTCCTTCCTCTACACGCATTTCGAGGAGCTGTGCGAGATCCTGCGCGCCTACGACGTGACGTTCTCACTCGGCGACGGCCTTCGCCCAGGGTCCATCGCGGACGCGAACGACGCCGCGCAGTTCGCCGAGCTCGAGACCCTCGGCGAGCTCACGAAGATCGCGAAGTCGCACGGCGTGCAGGTGATGATCGAAGGGCCGGGGCACGTCCCGATGCACAAGATCGTGGAGAACGTGCGCCTTGAGGAGGAGCTCTGCGAGGAGGCGCCCTTCTACACGCTCGGGCCGCTGGCCACCGACATCGCGCCCGCATACGACCACATAACCTCCGCCATCGGCGCGGCGATCATCGCGCAGGCGGGCACGGCGATGCTCTGCTACGTCACGCCGAAAGAGCATCTGGGCCTGCCGAACCGCGACGACGTGAAGGCTGGCGTGATCGCCTACCGGATCGCCGCGCACGCCGCCGACCTCGCCAAGGGCCACCCCGGCGCGCAGGAGCGCGACGACGCCCTGTCGAAGGCGCGGTTCGAGTTCCGCTGGCACGACCAGTTCGCGCTGTCCCTCGACCCGGACACCGCGATGGCCTACCACGACGAGACGCTGCCCGCCGAGCCCGCGAAAAAGGCCCACTTCTGCTCGATGTGCGGGCCGAAGTTCTGCTCGATGCGGATCTCCGCCGACATCCGCGAGCAGGCCGCCGCCCAAGAGGCCCTCATCGCCGAGGGCTTCGAGCAGAAGTCCCGCGAGTTCGCCGAGACCGGCAACCAGGTCTACCTGCCGATCAGCCAGGCGTGAAGCCCGCCTGATCGACAGGCCCGGGGACGCGCGCGCCGCGCTACTCCCGCCGCTCCTCGCGCAGGGGACGCACGTCGAGCGGGATCTCCTCGGGCGAGCACGGGTACTCGGCGACGGTGAACGAGCCCCGGTAGCCGAAGAGCGGGCCGAAGCGCCGGTTGCGCACGGCGACCTCGATGCGGAAGCATCCGGCCTCCTCGTCCCAGCGCTCGCTGACCTCGGCGAATCCGGAAAGGGCCATGGGGAACCGGAAGCCGAGGAAGCCCTCGTAGAAGCGCTGGTCCCCGGAGCGCAGCCGGAGCTCCCCCCGATCCCCGACGCTCAGGTGGATGTCCACCGCGAGGTGCTGGTGCGTGCCGAGGTAGTCCACCACCACGCCGCGCGCCGGGCTGTACACCATCGTCGCGTCGAACGAGCGGTACATGCCTGCCAGCTTGAACCGCCGCGCCCACGTCACAGTCTCGCGCCCGAAGCTGTCGCGGTAGGCGTAGTTCTGGATGGTGAACGGGACGCCCCTGCCTCGGTCGGGGAACATGATCCGGCGGCGCGAGCCGATGCGCAGGAACGGCGCGACCCAGGGCCGCCCCCGCCACACCTCTTCCATCACGCCCCGGCCGATCTGGCAGGTGTGCTGGTCGGACGTGAGGCCGAAGCGCCACTGGGTCATCGGGTGCAGCCTCGCGAAATCCGGCCCGAGCGCCTGCTCGTAAATCGAGGTCATGGCAGCGCTCCCACCTGCGGCTGCTTGTCCGGCGCGGTCCGCAATGGCGTCCGTCCCGACGGCAGGCCCGTCCCGGTGAGCGCCGCGATCGCCGCCAGCGCGGCCATCGCCCAGTTCAGCGACACAGGGTTGAATGCCCGGACCAACGCAGAAGGGCTCGCTTTCGCCACCGCCGCGAGCGCGAGAGGCATCGCGGCGGCGGTGGCGAGGAAGGCAGGCTTGCGCCGGGCGCGCGCGGCGACGACGCCGAGCGCGACCTCCGCCGCGCCGACGGCGCGCACCGCGAGCCGCGCCCGCCGTCGCGACAAGCCCAGTCCTTCCCACAGCACGGCCTCGTCGTCGGCGCAACAGACCAGTTTCGGCACGAGCCCCTGGTACGCCCACACCCCGGCCACGCCTGCCACGGCGAGCGCATGCGCCAGGGCCTGGTCTCGGGAGCGCTCGGGCGGGATCCCCTCCTCGAGCCAGAGCCGCAGCCGGTCGAAGCTCCACGCCGTCGCCCAGCCGAACAACGGCCGGAACACGAGCCGGTCCACGAGTCTGCCGAACGCGCCCCACCGAGTCCGGTAGTCGTAGCGGGTGAGGAATCTGATCCCGCCCTCGACCGGAAGATACCGCCAGTACCCGGCTCCCGAGGCGATCAGCGAGCGGCGGTCCTCGCTCCAGAACTTCAGACCGGACCAGCGCGAGCCGTCCGGGCGCTCCCGGTCGCCCAACGCCTCCCCCGTGCCCGCGACCACGAACCCGGGCGCGACTTTGGTGGCGTAGGAGAACCGTTGCGGCTCGTCGTCCGACGCCTTCGCCTGGTACTCGATCTCCCCGAAACGCAGGTCCCAGCGGGCGTGCCGCGCGGGGTCCTGCGTCGCCGCCCACAGCTCGTCCATCGAGCACCGGACGAACGACTCAACGTAAATAGGCCCCACACGACGCATGCCGACATCCTAATCCCGCCCCGCGCGGCCCCGGAATCAGCCGCCGAGCAGCCACACGACCGCGAACACCACCGGGATCGACAGCAGCGTGGTGATCAGCGAGGCGTCGCGGGCCAGGCTTTTGCACCGCTGGTAGCGCACCGCGAGGACGTAGACCATGTTCGCGGTCGGCAGGGCCGCGAGCACCGTCGCCGCGAGCACCGCGGGCGCGTCGAGGCCGAAGGCGAACCGCGCGAGCAGGTACGCGACGAGCGGGTAGACGGCGCTCTTGAGCACGACGACGAGCCAGAGCTCCAGCTTGGAAGCCTCTTCGCGGTCGAACGACGAGCCCGCGACGAAGGACATGCCGAAGACCAGCAGCGCCGACGGCACCGTCATCGCCCCGATCATGGCGAGCGAGGAGTCGAGGAAGGCTGGGCGCGCCCAGCCCGTCGCGCTCGCCGCCACTCCGAGCACGCCGCCGACGAGCATCGGGTTCGCGAAGCCCCGCAACGCGTCGGCCAGCCTGCGCCCGCCCTGCGGGGAGCCGTCCTCGGGAGGCTGGCCGAGGCCGAGCAGCATGATCGCGAACGGCTGGTAGACGACCATCTGGAACAGCACGAGCGGGGTCACGTACTGCTGGCCGCCCAGGATGAACGTGGCGATCGGGATGCCGAGGTTCGTGGAGTTGGAGTACGACGCGGCGAGCATGCCGAGCACGCTCGACTGCAGGTCTCTGCCCCACAGCCATCTGGCCGCCGCGAAAGACGTGGCTCCGACCACGAGCACGGCGGCTCCCGCCACAAGGATCTCGGACGAGAAGACCTTGGCCGTCGGGGTCTTGGCGAGCATCTCGAACAGCAACGCGGGCGTGGCGACGTAGTAGACGACACGGGCGAGCACGTCGACGCCGTGCTCGCCGAGGAGCCGGAACCGCGCCGCGAGGTAGCCGACCCCGACCAGCACGAAGATCACCGCGAAGCCGTTGAGCACCCCTGCCATCTACAGTCCACAGCTTTCGAGCACGTCGCCCGACAGTACTCCCCCCGCAGGCGGGCGGGCCCTTCGAATCTCGCGAGGCGGCGCCCCCCGGAAAAGAGACCACCGGTCTGATATATTGGCGGAAGCCTGACCAAGGGACATCCCGCCGCACCGCAAGGAGAAACATGACCGCGCGCACACCCGTCACGCTCGACCAGATCGCAGACCGGCTCGCCATCAGGGAGCTCTTCGACGCCTACGCGCACTGCGCCGACCGCCGCGACGCCAAGGAGCAGCAGGCGCTGTTCACCGAGGACGCGAAGTTCGTCGTCTTCATGGACGGCGGGGGCAGCGAACCCACCTACGCGCTCGACGGCCGCGACGCGCTCGCCCCGGTGTTCGCCGACCTGGACAAATACGAGACGACGACGCACTTCAACGGCCAAAGCACGGTCGCGCTCGACGGCGACAAGGCCACCGGGGAGAGCTACACCCTCGCGCACCACCTGTACGCCGAGGACGGCCAGCGCAAGATCATGGTCGCGTCGCTGCGCTACCTCGACACGTTCGCCAAACAGGACGGCGTCTGGTTCTTCGCCGAACGCAAGCTCGTCGTCGACTGGACGGAGACCCGCCCGGTCACGGAGTGAGGTCGACCGCGCGGCAGCCCGCGACCGCGTCCCGGTGGTGGGTGGCGAGGACAACGGCGCGCCCGGCGGGGACCAACGCGCCCTCCGGGTCGAGCAGCGCGCGGAGCAGCTCGGCGGAGGACTCCTGGTCGAGATGCTCGGTGGGCTCGTCCAACAGCAGCACCGGGGCCCGCGACACCAACGCCCGAGCGAGCAGGAGCCGTCTGCGCTGGCCCGCCGAGACGGCCTCCGCTCCCCCGACCAGCACGGTGTCCACGCCGTCCGCGAGCGAGCGCGCCCACTCCAGCATGCCGACGGCAGCGAGGGCCGCGTCGACCTCGTCCGCCGTGGCCGCGCCATTGGCGACCAGCACGTTCTCCCGGACCGTCGTGGCGAAGAGGTGGCCGTCCTCGGGGAAGTAGGCGATCTGGAACGGCAGCGGCCCTGGGTCGTCGGGCAGGCCGGACAATGCCCCGCCCGCAGGCTCGACGAGCCCCGCGAGCGTCAACAGCAGCGTCGTTTTGCCGCTGCCGCTCGGGCCGAGCACCGCGAGCCGGTCTCCCGGCGCGACCTCGAAGCGCCCGAGGAGCCTCGGTTTCGCTCCTGGCCAGCCGATCTCCAGCCCGTCGGACGCCAGATGCGGCGCTGGGGCGAAGCCGGGGGCGCGATCCCGCCCGGCCCCGTTCCGCGCTGGGCTTTCCTGGGCCTCCGCGCCGCCGCCCGCCGCGTCGAGGAGCGCCATGACCCGCAGCGCCGCCGAGCGCGACGCGACCAGCCGCTGGGCCGCCTCGGGCAGGCCGGAGGCCGCGTCGAACGCGGCCAGCGCCAAGAACACCGCGACCCCGAGCAGCGTGGGGCGCTCGGCCGCCGCTCGGGCCAAGCCGGGGTCGAGGAACACCGCCAGCACGGCAAGACCGGAGCCGAGCGGCAACGCGGCGGCGGCCCACGCATGCGCCTTCGCCGCGCCGTCCCGCGCGGCGACGACTGCGGCCTGGGCTTCGCCGACGACGGCCAGCGCCTTCCCCAGCTCCCCCGCGACCTGCAGCTGGTCGGCGTGCTCCACCACAGCGACAGCCTCGGCGCTGTAGCTGTTCTGGGCGAGCGCGCCTGCGTCCTCGTCCGCGCGGGCCGCGCTGGCGGCGAGCATCGGGACCACGCCGAGCACGAGCGCCGCGATCACGAACAGCGCCATGGCCGCGCCCGAGCTCAGGAACGCCATCGCCACTGCCGCCGAAGCCGCTGTCACGACGGCGACCGCGATCGGCAAGAGCGCCCGCACCACCGCGTCGGCGACGGCTTCGAGGTCGGCTCCGAGCCGTTCGGCGAGCTCGCCGCGCCGCAGGCCGTAGGTCGCGGCCGGGTTTCCCGAGGCCAGGGCCAGATACACCCGCTCGCGCGCCCCGACGAGGCCGCCGAGCGCGATCCGGTGCGCGGCCAGGCGGTCGAGGTAGCGGAAGAGGCCTCGGGAAAGCCCGAGCGCGCGCACCGCGACGATGGCGACAGAGAGATACAGCACCGGCGGCGCCTGCCAGGCCCGCAGGATCAGCCAGCTGGAGAGCGCGGTGAGCCCGAGCGCGCAGAGATGCGTCGCGACGCCTGTGCCGACAGCGCAAACGACCTGTCGGGGGCGCAGCGACAGCAGCGCGAGCGCCCGCCGGAGCGGCTCCTGCGACCAGCGCTCACGCATACGCAGGCTCCCGCGCCTCGACGTCTGGCTGCCTCGTTGCCCGCACCCGCACCACCTGGTCGGCGGCCTCGATGAGCGCGCCGCGATGGGAGACCACGACGACCGTCGCCCCGGATCGCGCCTTCTCCCGCAGCGAACGGACGACTTGTGCCTCCGAAGCGCCGTCGAGATGCGCCGTCGGCTCGTCGAGCAGGAAGACCTGGGCAGGGGCGCGCAAGGCCCTGGCGAGCGCGGCCCGCTGCGCCTCGCCGAGCGAAAGGCCCCCGCCCGCAGGCTGCGATGGCGCGATCTGGGAGACCCAGCGGATTTGGCCCCACCACCAACTCGGGTCCAATTCGCGGATCGGCACGTCCCCGAGCAGGGCTTCCCCCTCCTCGGGGTCGACGAGCCCGAGCAGCACGGCGAGAGCCGTTGACTTGCCGCTCCCGTTCGCCCCGACCAACGCCGTGATCTCGCCGGGGCGCAGCACGGCTTCAAGACGCTCCGGGGCGTTCCCGTCCCGGCCCGCGACGGTGACCGAGCGCAGCCGCAACGCTGCCGACGCGTCGCCGTTCCGGCTCCCCCGCCGCCGCGCGGGGAGGCGGTCGAACAGCTCGAACGTCTTCGCGCATGCGGCCACCCCGTCCTGGGCCGCGTGGAACTGCGCCCCGACCGCCCGGATCGGCAGATACGCCTCCGGGGCCAACACGAGCGCCGCGAGCCCGGCGAAAAGGCTCATCTCCCCGTAGACGAGCCGGAGTCCGACCGCGACCGCGACGAAGGCGACGCAGAACGTCGTGAGCAGCTCCAACACGAGCCCCGAGAGGAACGCCGTGCGCAGCGTGGCCATGCTCGCGCGGAAATGCGCGCGCCCGAGCTCGCGGACCCGGCGGGCGGGCGCGAACTCCCTGCCGAGGGCCCGCAGCGTCGGCAGGCCCGCGACCACGTCCAAGAGCTCGGCGGACAACCGGGAGAGCGCCACGAGGCGTTTGGCCGAGCGGCCCTCGCTGTAGCGCCCGACGAGCACCATGAACAGCACGACGAGCGGGACGCCGCACGCGACGACGAGCCCCGAGAGCGGGTCGAGGACGGCGATCGCGACGATGGTCGCGGGCGTGACCGTCGCGGACAGCACGAGCGCGGGCAGATACCCCGTGAGATACGCCCGGATCCCGTCGATCTCCCGCGTCACGAGCGTCGTCGCAAGGCCGCGATGCGCCAAGGCCGCGCGCTGGTCGGCGGCGGCCATCCGGACGAGCAGCTCGGTCTGCAGCTCGGCGACGGCTCGGGGCGCCGCACGATGCTTGTGCCGGGCATGCAGCCAGGCGATCGCGCCGCGCGCCGCGAACACCGCCGCGAGCAGTCCGAACAGGACGGGGCCGCTCTGGCCGCTGGTCCGATGAGGCGACACCGCGCGCTCGACGAGCGTCGAGAGCAAAACCGCCGAGGCGACGACGCAGCCCGCCGTTGCGAGCCCCATCGCCCCGGTGAGCACCAAGTATCGCCGCGCGGAGCGGCTCGCTCGGGCCAAACGCCGGTCGAACGGGGCGGGCATCAGCGCTCCCCTGCGTCCCCGTCTGGCTCGGCCCCGACCGGCTCGGCGTTGCCGCCCTTGGCAGGCGCGGGCACGCGCAGGCTGAGCCCGATCGAATGCGGGATATGCGCCGTGGAGATGCGCTGGCGGAACACCCAGTAGCTCCAGCCCTGGTAGACGAGCACGAACGGCGCGGTCGCCAACGCCGCCCACGCCATGACCTTGAGCGTGTACGGGCTGGAAGCGGCGGATTCGATGGTGACGCTGTGCTCCGGATTCGGGAACGAGGCGACCAGGTTCGGGTAGAGCGACCCGAAGAGCAGCACGACGAGCGCGAGCACCGCGACGCTGGTCAGCACGAACGCCCAGCCCTCGCGCGTTTTGCGAAGGGCGAAGGACGACGCGGCGAGGGCCAGCGCGGCGACGACGGCCGCCGCGAGGGGCAACGCCCCTTGTCGGCGCAGTTCGACAGAGCCGCCGAGGGCGAGCACGAGGGCAAGGGCGGGGAATGCCCACCGGGCGGCGAAGCGCCGAGCCGCCGCGCGGATGTCTCCCTCGGTCTTGAGCGCCACGAACACCGCGCCGTGCACGAGGAACACCACGCACGTCGTCGCACCGCCCACGAGGGCCGCGGGCTGCAGCAACGAGAAGAGGTCTCCGGCCACGTACCCGTTCTCGTCGAGCGGCACCCCGACCGCGATGTCGGCGAAGGCGGCGCCCCAGAGGATCGCGGGCAGCCACGACCCGAGGCCGATCCCGATATCGCACCACCTGCGCCAGCGCGGGTCTTCGATCTTGCCGCGCCATTCGATGGAGACCACCCGGACGATCAGGCCGAACAGGATCAAGAGCAGCGGCGCGTAGAAGCCGGAGAACAACGTGGCGTACCACTGCGGGAACGCGGCGAACATCGCGCCCGCGCCGGTGATCACCCAGACCTCGTTGCCGTCCCACACCGGCCCGATGGTGTTGAGCAGGACTCGGCGTTTGACTTCGTCGGAGCGCCCCAAGATCGGCATGAGCATGCCGACGCCGAAGTCGAAGCCCTCCAGGAGGAAGTACCCGCCGAAGAACACCGCCACCAGCAGGAACCAGAAATGAGGCAGATCCATGGCTTGTCTCCTTGTCCGCTCAGTAGGCGAAGCTCAGGGGCTTGGCCCCGCCGTCGTGGCCAGAGAGCTCCGCGTCGTCCGTGTCGGCGCGCGCCCCCGGCGGGTGCGCGTCGTGCTCCAGCGGTCCTTCGCGCACGTAGCGCCGCATGAGCCCGAACCACACGGTCGCGAGGAAGCCGTACAAAAGCGTGAAGCAGACCAGCGAGGCCGCGACGGTCGCCGCGCCATGCCCGGAGACCGCCTGCTGCACCGTCAGGTGGATCTCTTTCACACCGGTCGGGTTCGGGGCCACCACCCATGGCTGGCGGCCCATCTCGGTGAACACCCAGCCCGCGCTGTTCGCGAGGAAAGGCGTCGGGAGCGACCAGAGCGCGAGGCGGCGGTACCACCCCTGGCGCGGCGTCCGCCCGCCCCTGGTGAGCCAGAGCCCGGCGATGGCGAGCGCGGCCGAGCCTGCGGCCCAGCCGATCATCGCGCGGAACGCCCAGTAGGCGACGAAGAGGTTCGGGCGGTAGTTGCCGGGGCCGTATTTCTCGACTCCTGCCTGCTGCAGGTTCTCCACGCCTTGCAGCGTGACCCCGGTGAACTGGTCTTTCGCGAGGAACGAGAGCGCGTACGGCACCTCGACGATGCGGCTGATGGACGCGCAGTTGTTGTGCGTGCCGGTGGTCAGGATCGAGAAGTCGGGGTCGGTCTCGGTCTGGCAGAGCGACTCGGCGGAGGCCATCTTCATGGGCTGCTGCTGGAACATGAGCTTGCCCTGGACGTCGCCGGTGATCGCCACGGCGGCGCCCGAGACGACCATCGTCCACAGGGCGAGGCGGACGACGGGGCGGAACAGCTCCGACACCTCCGCCTTCTCTTTGACCAGCCACCAGGAGCCGATCCCGGCCACGAACGTGCCCGCCGTGAGGAACGACCCGGCGACGGTGTGCGGGAAGGCCGCGAGGGTCGTGTTGTTCGTGAGCAGCTCCCAGATGCTCGTCAGCTCGGCCCGGCGCTTCTCCGGGTTGTACCGGACGCCGACCGGGTGCTGCATGAAGGAGTTCGCCGCGACGATGAAGTACGCCGACGCGTTGGTCCCGAGCGCGACCATCCAGATGCAGGCGAGGTGCGCGCGGCGCGGCAGGCGGTCCCAGCCGAAGATCCACAGGCCGAGGAACGTTGACTCCATGAAGAAGGCGACGATCCCCTCCAGCGCGAGCGGCGCGCCGAACACGTCGCCGATGAACCGCGAGTACTCGCTCCAGTTGAGCCCGAACTGGAACTCCTGCACGATGCCGGTCGCCACGCCGAGCGCGAAGTTGATCAGGAAGAGCTTGCCGAAGAACTTGGTCGCCCGGTACCAGCGCTCGTCGCCGGTGACCTGCCAGACCGTCTGCATGAGCGCGATGAGCGGGGCCAGCCCGATGGTGAGCGGGACCAGCAGGAAGTGGTAGACAGTGGTGATCCCGAACTGCCATCGGGCGATGTCGAGCGCGGTCATTGCTGCTCCTCGGATCGGGCTGCGGGCGTCTCGTCGGCACGATCCGCACGACTCTCACTGTAGTCAGTCCCGCAAGACTTCTACTACAGCAGGTAGTAGAAGTCATACTATCCCTCCCCGAGCGGACGCGCGGCGGCGGCCTCGTGCTTCCATAAAAGCGTGACCTTCCCCCCGCTCCAACCCGGACAGACCCCGCCAAGAGTGCTGACCATCGCGGGCTCGGACTCCGGCGGCGGAGCCGGGCTCCAGGCCGACCTGCGCACATTCGCGCTCGCGGGCTGCCACGGCATGACCGCCGTGACCGCCGTGACCGTGCAGAACACCCTCGGGGTGACCGGCGTGGCGGAGATCCCCGCCGACGTCGTCGCCGCGCAGATCCGCTCGGTCGCGGGCGACATCGGCGTGCAGGCCGCGAAGACCGGGATGCTGGCCTCGGCCTCCATCGTCTCGGCAGTCGCGGCCGCCTGCCGGGATGTCGGGATCGGCGAGGGAGCCGGGAGAGACGGGAGGGGCGTGCCGTTCGTGGTGGACCCCGTGTGCGCGTCCATGCACGGCAATCCCCTGCTCACGCCCGACGCGCTCGACGTGGTCCGCGACGAGCTCTTCCCGCTGGCGACCGTGGTCACCCCCAACCTCGACGAGGTCGCGCTCCTGGTCGGGATCGAGGTCACGGGCCGCGCGAGCGCCGAGGAGGCCGCGCGCAGGCTGGTCGGCCTCGGGGCGCGGTGGGCGCTGGTGACCGGCGGACATCTGCGCTCGGACCCGCTCAGCGTGGACATCCTCTACGACGGGGACTCGTTCCTCGAATTCGCCAAGCCCCGGATTCCGACCGGCAACGACCACGGCGGCGGCGACACCCTCGCCTCGTCCATGACGTGCGCGCTGGCGCGCGGGGCGAGCGTCCCCGAGGCGGTGGCCTTCGCGAAGGACTGGGTGACCGAGTCGCTGCGCTGGTCTTACGACCTCGGCGCGGGCCACGGCCCGGTCAACCCGCTGTGGCGGCTGGGCTGAGTCTGCCGCAGAATTCGTCACCGTGACGAATTCTGCGTCGAAGTGACGAGTTACACGTAGAATCGACGCATGACTCAGGTTCTGGCCGCCGATCCTGGGGTTCTGAAATATCGATGGACCCCCGAGCGGTTCCTGCTCGCCTGGGAAGCTGGGGTTTTCGAAGGCCAGCGGGTGGAGCTTTTAAACGGGGAGGTGGTGTCCGTGCCCATCGGCAGATGGCACAGCAGGACAGCAGTTCGGCTCATCAAACGATTGCCAGACACCGGAGTCGAAATCACTGGCGAGACATTGCCCTCCGGAACTTCTCTGCCAGACCCGGATGTGTGGGTCTGCCGCGCAGGCGCGGAACCGGAAGAGCAGCTCAGCAAGCGCATCTTCAGCTGGGCAGCGAGCGATGTTCTCCTTGTCGTCGAAGTCTCTGACGAGACAAAAGCTTTGGACCTGGCTTTCAAGGCCCAGCTCTATGGCTCCGCGGGGTATCCCGAGTACTGGATGGTCACGAAAGACAAGGTGTACGTGCACCACGAGCCGCACCCCACCGGCTATCGCAGTCGCATCGAATACCTTCGCGGCCAGCAGATCCCCGTCCCCTACGCGCCAGGAAAGACCGTCGATGTCGCCGAGCTGCTCAGCTCGGACGGCTCAGGTGACGATCACTAACTCCGTCGCCGACGGGGTCTCCACCCGCAATCCCGCCTTCCTCGCCACCGCAGCCACGCCTTTGAGGTCCGCCGGCTCCGCCCTCGTGGTCGCGAGCGCGCGGGCCAGCAAACCCTTGTGGTGCTTGTTGAAATGGCTCACCACGCTGCGCGAGCCGTCCGCGCGTTCGGTCACCACGGTCGCGGTAATCGCGCCTGAGGCCTTGCCGAGCTGGTGGTAGCCGCCCGAGCGCAGATCCACCACGAGCCCAAGCCCCGCGTTCGCGAGCGCAGGCTCGAGCACGGGCTTCCAATGCGCGGCGAGCGTGCCGAAACCGGGCAGCTTGGAGCCCGCCGAGAGCCGGTAGCTCGGAATCTGGTCGCCCGCCCCCACCACGCCGAAGAGCGCCGACCCGATGGCGAGGCGCGCGTCCGCCTTGGCCCGCTGCGCCTTGGTGAGCGTGGCGACGGCGAGCGCGTCATAAAGGACCCCCGTGTACCGGGCGAGCGCGGGCCGGGTCGGGCTCGACCAGAGGGCGGCGTTGACCTGCGCCAGCTCCTCGGCTTGCGCCTCGCTGATCCCGAGCGCCCGTGCGGTGGCCGGGACGTCGGCGGAAAGTCTGGTCAGCGCGTCGACGAGCGCGCGACGGGCGTCGGCCAGCTCCGGCAGCCACAAAGCGCCGAGGTCGACGGGCGGCCCATCGCCGCCGGAATCTTTGGTCTCGGAGGGCGGCAGCAGGATGAGCACGGGGTTCGACCTTAGCGGAGACCGGCGACCCGATTCGCCTCTGTGACGGCTTTCATGGAAAACTCTCGCAGGACCAGTGCGCAAAGGAGCCCGCATTTGAACAACCCTCCCCTCTCCCTCAACGGGGCCGACACCGCGTGGGTGCTCGCCAGCGCGGCGCTCGTCGTCTTGATGACTCCCGGACTGGCGTTCTTCTACGGCGGCATGGTCCGCGCGAAGAACGTCCTGAACATGATGATGATGTGCTTCGCCGCCATCCCCGTGGTCTGGGTGCTCTGGATGGCGTTCGGCTACTCGGCGGGCTTCGGCGAGGACCTCGGCTGGGGCCTGCTTGGCGACCCGGCCCAGTTCGCGGGCCTGCGCGGGCTCTTCGCAAGCCAGAACGACCCCGTGCCCCTGGTCGGGACCATCCCCGCGCTTGTCTTCGTGGTGTTCCAGGCCGGGTTCGCGATGGTCACGGTCGCGCTCATCGCCGGAGCCGTCGCCGACCGTATGCGCTTCGCCCCGTGGATCGTCTTCGCCGCGCTCTGGTCCGTCCTGGTGTACTTCCCCGTCGCGCACTGGGTGTTCTCCCCGGACGGGCTGACCGCCGCGCACGGCGGCTGGATCGTCAACAAGCTCAAGGCGCTGGACTTCGCGGGCGGCACGGCGGTGGAGATCAACTCAGGCGTCTCGGGCCTGGCGCTGGCGCTGGTGCTCGGCAAGCGGCGCGGCTGGCCGAAAGACCCGATGCGCCCGCACAACCTGCCCGCCGTCATGATCGGCGCGGGCCTGCTGTGGTTCGGCTGGTTCGGCTTCAACGCGGGGTCCTCGCTCAAAGCCGACGGGGTCGCGGCGCTCGCCTTCGCGAACACCTTGGCCGCCGGAGCGGTCTCGCTCGCGAGTTGGCTGGTTGTCGAGCGGATCCGCCACGGCAAGCCCACCTCCTTCGGCGCGGCCTCGGGCGCGGTCGCGGGCCTGGTGGCGATCACGCCCTCCTGCGCGTACGTCACCCCCGTCGGGGCGCTGGCCATCGGCGCCGTCGCGGGCGTGGCCAGCTCGATCGCCATCGAGTGGAAATACAGCCTCGGCTACGACGACTCCCTCGACGTCGTCGGAGTGCACCTGGTCAGCGGCTTGGTCGGCACGCTCATGATCGGCCTGGTTGCGAGCAAATCCGCCGGCGCGAGCCAGGTGGACGGGCTCTTCTACGGCGGCGGCTTCGACCAGCTGTGGCGCCAGGGCGTCGCGGCATTGTCGGTCCTCTGCTACGCCCTGGTCGTCACCGCGCTGATCGGGCTCGCGCTCAAGGCCGTCATCGGGCTGCGCGCGCATCCGCATGGCGAAGCCGAAGGCCTCGACGAGACCGAGCACGCCGAGTCCGCCTACGACTTCGCGACAGCCCGGGGCAGCCGGGTCTCCAACCCCGACTCCTGACCGGCAGGGTCTTGTCACAGCCCCCGGAGGGGCGTACCGTACACGTGTATGGATAGTCAATACGAGCAGATCGTCGCCGCGATGACCGAGCTCTTGGCCGAAGGCGGCTTCGAGGCGGTCAGCGTGCGGCATGTCGCCGCTCGCGCCAACGTGTCCATCGGGTCGGTGCAGCACCACTTCCCCACCAAAGACCTCATGCTCGAAGCGGCCACCGACCGCCTCGGCGCAGAGTTCATGGGACGTTTGGACCACGAGCTCGCGCGCGGCGGGCCGCCGCAGGACCGGCTCCGCGCCGTCGTGGTCGCGCTGGCCAACCCCGACCCCGGGCAGCGCAGGCTGTCCGTGCTGTGGTCCCTGCGCATGGCCCGCGCAGCCGTGCACGAGCCGACCGCCCGGCGGCACCGCTACGACCGGGCCAAAGTGGAGAAGCTCGTCGCCCAGCTCATCGCCGAATCCCGCCCCGCGCTCGCCGGGGAGCAGGCGAACGACCGCGCGGCGACGCTGCTCGCGCTCGCCGACGGCCTGGCCTGCTCCATCGTGGTGGAGCCCGCTCGGATGCCCGCCGAGCGGGCGGTGCGGCTCATCGACGCGGCGCTGCTGGTCGCGCTCGACGGCTGACCGCAACAGGCGCCGCGCGCCGTGTGGAAAAATCGAGCCCATGACCCTCACCGAGGCGCAACGCGAAGATCTCGTGGCTCGCTGGTCCCAGCCGCATCGGCGTTACCACACGTTCGCGCACCTCACCGCGGTGCTCGCCGCCCTCGACGAGTTAGCCGCTGCGGGGACCGTGTTCGAGGACGAGCCGGTGCGGCTGGCCGCATGGTTCCACGACGCGGTGTACGACCCGAATGAGGCGGACAACGAGGCCAGCTCGGCGGAGCTCGCCTCTCAAACACTCGGCCCGGGGGCCCTCGCGCAAGAGGTGGCCCGGCTCGTGCTCCTCACCGCAGGCCATCAGGTGCAGCCGGGCGACGCGAACGGGGCGGCTCTGTGCGACGCAGACCTGGCCGTCCTCGGCGGCGAGCCACACAAGTACCAAGCGTACGCGGAGGCGGTCCGGGCGGAGTACGCCCACGTGCCCGAGCCGCTTTACCACCGAGGCCGCGCTGACGTGCTGCGATCCCTCCTCGGCCACAGCGCCATCTTCCGCACCGCCTACGGCGCGGAGCGCTGGGAAAAGTCCGCCCGACGCAACCTCGAAGCGGAAATCACCGCGCTGGAGGCGTGATGACAACATCCCCGGACCAACAGACTCTGAAACCAAAAATTACTGCTGCTGCGTTTGGGACTCGCGTACTGGCGGGAGGGGTGGCAGTTCTCTCGGCGGCAGGGGTGGAAGATCCCGCAACGGCACCGCCCGCACATCGTGGGGAACAGCGTATCCAGGGCGCGCTGAGCCGTTCGGGACTTCGACTGCGAGTTGATCGTATTTGATGTAGGCGATTGCCTCGGGATATCCGGCCACGTGCACTCTGAGGCAAAGGTGCACGTTCGGGGTGTCATCCAAAATGACGACCTCTGTGGTGCCCACGGGCAATTCTGCGGGATACCCTACATCGTCCTCGGGATCATCGACAAGTATTCGCGCCACGCGGTCGCGCAACCCCTCGGTGTCGTAATCGATCCGCTCCCACACGGTCTCGTCAGTAGGCATTCTGCACCTCTATTCGGCTCGCTCTTCTCTTTTTGTTGTAACTCTCCAAGGTCATCAAGTCATTCCCCTCGCCGCTGTTCGCCTTGCTGCCCGGCGATCGCGCCCGGAGGGACGACCTCCCCTTCGATTCGCGGTCGCATCCGGCCCGAAGGCCCCTCGCCCTCGATTTGTGGTCGCATCCGTCCGCCGCCCGGCTCAGACGGACGCGGTTCCCCTCGTGGGACTGACTCGGGCTCTGACTTTCCTGACGGTGTCTCCTTCGCTTGGGGCAGTGGCGGAGGGTTGTTCGGATCGATGCCCAAGGACTTGTTCACAGAGTCGCGACTGCGGGCTGCGGACTGCGCGATCTGCTCGTAGGCGTTGTCTCCGGTGTTGCCCTTCGCGGCCTCTTTCTGCATCATCTGCTCCCACGTCATATTCGGGGACCCCTCATCGAGCTTTGCCCGGGCCGCCTGGTCGACCATCAAATCTCGACAGTAGGTGCGCAGCGAGTTGCGCAGATCAAACGTCCGCCGGGCCCGCTCCTCTGCGGACAGGCCCTCTTGCTTCCACTGCTCGTTCAACGCAGCGACCTGTCCTTCGCCTCGCAGATACACGGTACGGGTTTCAGTATCGTCCAACGACCGGGCATTGTAGTGTGGAAGTTTGAGCCAGTCGTTCATCGAACGCCCACCCGGGCCAGGAGGGGGCGGTTCGGGCTCCTGTTTCGGATTGACCGGCTTGTCCTTCTTATCGCCGATCACACCGAAGGCTTGGCGTTTCTTCGGGTCGACCGGGTCGTCTTTGAAGTTCCCGAACCTCTGGATGCTGTCCGCTTTGCGGAAGCCGTTCTCGGCGCCTTCTTTGATTCTGGCGTTCGAGTCGCGGATCTTGCGGGCATGTTCGGCGTCGGCCAGTTCGAGCTCGTGTTTTGCCTGCCCGACGCTCGTGGCGTGCTTGTCGATGAGTTCTTGGCTTTGGCGGGGGTAGTCGCCCTCGACCGTGCCAATGCTGTTGACGACGAGCCCGGTCTGTTGCGCGGCTTGGACTGCTGTGAACAGGCGGTTGTGTTTCGCTGTGAGGTCGTATCCGGCCTCTTGGACGATCTGCTGGTGCTCGTGCATCAACTGGATCTTCTCGTGGGCGAAGGCAACAGTCTTGTCCACGTGCGCGAACCGGGCCTCCTCTCCAGATCCCGAGGAGCGCCCCGCGGTCTCGTTGGTGAGGGCCTTGACCTCGTCGACGATCCCCTCAAACGCGGCGGTCCTTTGGCCAGCCTCGCCCGCCGCCGCGATGACGGTCTCGGGCTTCCACGCCCGCAATGTGTTCAGATCGAACTCGGCCACGTCACCACCGGTACTCCGCGACGCTCTCGCCCGTGCTCTGCAGCCGCTCAGCGGAGTCCTCTTCGACCTGCTCGTAGGTGCCCGCGTCCACGACGCTCTCGGTCCCGGCGAACGAGAGCCTGCCCTGCGCCGCATTCGCGACAGCCCCGTATGCCTCCCCGGACTCGGCCAGCGCCTTCGCGGTCTCGCTCCCCGGCAAGAACACAGCTCTGTGGAACTGGCCCAGATCCAACGCTTTCGCCTCGTCCGCTTTGCCCCCGACGCGCTGCCCGTAACCGCGCAGGCCCTCGATGTTCGTCCCCACCCCGCCGCTCATTGAGCACCCCCGAACGGGAAATCCGTCACGAGATTCACAGGAGGCTTCGGCGGCGCGGGCTCAGGGAAGTCCTTGGAAGAGTCCAGCTCGCCGCTGGGCAATCTCGGCGGCTTCGCACCGATCGCAGTCGAAGCTGTCTCGTACACCAAACCTCGATCTGGGGTCCAACGCCTCGCCAACCTCGATTGCGGAACGACCGACTCCTGCAACCTGCGGGCCTCGTCTGCCTTCCAGCGCTCGGACTCAAGGACCTTCGGATCGATCTGCTCCTCGTCAGGCTCCGGGACATACCCATACTGCTTGACCCGTGGACCCACGTCCCCATACCCGTAGCGGGAAAATCCGCCGGTGTAGGCCATGCGGCGACCCTCCTGAACCCATCCGTAGCTCGTGTTGCTGCGGAAATAGTATGTGAAACCGAACATGACAACCAGACCCCTTGCCTGATCAGGCAAGGAAAAGGCGTGAACTCGTAGCTTCCTCGCCGCTTAGGGGTCCCGGCGCACGGTGGCGACGACGCCTGCCCCGAACAGGGCTAGCGACCAGGCCGCGAACACGAAGAAAGCGGCCGAGGGCGAGTACTCGGTGAGCGCCTGCGAGCCGTGGCCGGAGACGAACTCCCCGAAGCTCGTGAACGGCAGGAGCGCTTGCGGGATGTGCGCGGCCTGGCTCGAGATGCCGACGACCAGGGTTTGCGCGAGCGTCTCCACGACCAGCAGCCACACCACGAGCAATGTGATCGCTCCCGCGCTGTGCCGGACGAGGTTGCCGACGCCGATGGCGAAGAACGAGCCGAAGAAGGCCGCGACCGGGACTGTCCAGAGCAGGCGCAGGTCGCCGGAGAAGCCGAGCTCCGTCGCGGTCGGCCTCGCGAGCGCTCCTGCGACGAGGACGCCCGAGCCTGCGGAGAGGAACCCGACGAGCGCGCCGACGGCCCCGACCACCAGCGCTTTCGCGGTGATCGCCCAGAGCCGGTCGGGGACCGCGAGGAATGTGGTGCGCAGCGTGCCCACGCGCCATTCCCCGGTCACCGCGACCGTCGCCGCCACGAGCAGCAGGACCAGGCCCGGGCCGGGCACCCCGCTCGTCACCCCCGCGAGCCCGCTGAGCGCCTCCGCGTTGCTCGGCGAGGCCCCGGCGGCGGCCACCACCGCGGCCAGGCCGACGGCCAGCAGCACGACCAGGAGGTAGCTCACCTTGGTGCTGCGCACCGAGGTGAGTTTGATCCATTCGGCCCGTAGCGCGTTGACGCTCCCGCTCACTGCGCCGCTCCTTCCTCGACCGCGCCGAGCTCCGGGGACGAAGCGGGCAGCGCGTGGCTGTGGTACTCCACCGCGCTCTCGGTCAGTTTCAAATACGCCTCTTCCAGCGAAGCCCGCCGCGCGGTCAGCTCGTGCAGCGTGAAGCCGCGCCGGGCCGCGAGCTCGCCGATATCCGCGCTCGTCGCGTCGTGCACGGTCAGCGCGCCGCCCTCCCCAGCCTCGACCTTGTGGCCCAGCCGGACGAGCTCCTCGGCCAATGCCTCGGCCTGCGGGCTGCGCACGAGCACCACGTCGTCGGTCGCCCTGGCGATGAACTCCTCGACCGAGCAGTCGGCGATGAGCACGCCGCGCCCGATGACGACCAGGTGGTCGGCGGTGAGCGCCATCTCGGCCAGGAGGTGGCTGGAGACGAGCACCGTTGCCCCGCGCCTGGCGAGCTCTTTGATGAGCGAGCGGATCCAGGTCACCCCTTCCGGGTCCAGCCCGTTCACCGGCTCGTCGAAGAGCAGCACGTCGGGCTCGCCCAGCAGCGCGGCAGCCACGCCCATCCGCTGCGACATGCCGAGGGAGAGCTGCCGCGCGGGAAGACCTGCGACCGAGGCCAGCCCGACCAGGTCGAGCACCTCGGCGACGCGGCTCGCGGGGATCCCGCCCGCGGCGGCGATCCACCGCAAGTGGTCGCGCACGCTCCGGCTCGGATACGCCCATTTCGCGTCGAGGAGGGCGCCCACAGTCTTGAGGGGATGCTTGAGGGAGCGGTAGGGCCGCCCGAAGATCGTGGCGCTCCCCCCGTCCGGCGCGTCGAGCCCGACGATCATCCGCAAGGTGGTGGACTTGCCCGCTCCGTTCGGGCCGAGGAAGCCGGTCACCTGGCCGGGTTTGAGGGCGAAGGAGAGGCCCGCGACCGCAGTGCGGGAGCCGAAACGCTTGGTCAGGCCCGTCACTTCTACCGGCGGCACGGTCTCCACCGGCGGCGCGGTCTCCGTGGTCCCCGTGATCTCGGCGGGTTGCGCTGCGTCTGTCACGGGGGCAGCGTAGAGGATCAGTCGAGGTCGGGAGAGGAGGCTTGCGCCCAAAAACGCTTCGGGATGCGCCCGGCGAGATGGCAGAGCCTGCCCGCTTTCACCGCCGCCGCCATCGCCTCGGCCATGCGCACCGGGTCTTTCGCCCGGTTCACCGCCGTCGCGAGCAGCACCCCGGAGCAGCCGAGCTCCATCGCGCGCGCCGCGTCGCTCGCCGAGCCGACTCCCGCGTCGAGGATGACCGGGACCTGCGCCCGAGAAACAATCATCTCGATGTTATGGGGGTTAAGGATGCCGAGCCCGGTGCCGATCGGGGCGCCGAGCGGCATGACCGCCGCGCAGCCGAGGTCTTCGAGCCGGGCCGCGAGCACCGGGTCGTCGTTCGTGTACGCCAGGACGGTGAAACCGTCGTCCACCAACGTCTCGGCGGCGGAGAGCAGCTCCACCGGGTCGGGCAGCAGCGTGTGGTCGTCTGCGACGACTTCGAGCTTGACCCAGCTCTCGCCCAGCGCCTCCCTGGCGAGCTTCGCGGTGAGCACCGCAGAGCCTGCGTCCTTGCAGCCCGCCGTGTTCGGCAGCGCCGCGATCTTGAGCCGTTCGAGCACGTCGAGGACGCCCTCGCCCGGCGCGACCCCCGCCCTGCGGATCGACACTGTGGTGAGCTCGGTCCCCGACGCGTGCAGCGCCTCTTCCAGCACGCCGAGCGACGGGGCCCCGCCCGCGCCCATGATGAGCCGGGACCCGAAAGCGCGCCCGGCGATGACAAGGGGGCTATCCACCGGGGACCGCCGTAAGAATTTCGACGGCAGCGCCTGGTCGCAGAGGCTGGTCCCACTCGCCTCGCGGGGACACCACGCCGTCCACCGCGACCGCGATGCCCTTGGGGGAAAGCCCGAGCCGCTCGAGGAGGTCGGCGATCGCTGCCCCTTCGGGGAGGGAGTGCTCCTCTCCGTTCGCAGTGATGAGGATTTCGCCCATGCCTCTAGGTTACCGAACCAAGAACCGGGCCGGGTCCATTGCTCGCAATGCTTCCCGTTCCGGCTCGCCGACCTGCGCGTCTTCCAATAAATCCACCGCGAGCTCGGCAGTGAGCGGGGCGAGCAGCATGCCGTCTCGGCCATGGCCGGTCGCGACGAGGCAGCGGTCCGCGCCAGCTGGATCGACCCAGCCCAGCACCGGGCAGCGGTCCGGGGTGACCGGGCGAAAGCCCGCCGAGGCCTCCACGAGGTCGTAGTCCGCGAGGCCCGGGAGGACCGCGATCGCGTCCGAGAGCAGCTCGGCGACCGCTTGGGCCGAGACCCCCGTCCGCTCGTCCCCTTCCAGCTCGGTCGCGCCGACCACGACGCCGTCGCGACGCGGCACGAGATAGACGTGCCTGCCCCGGACCAGCGCGCGGATCGTCCGTCTCGGCGGCGGGACCGTCTTCGGCGACGCGGCGAGCCGCAGGATCTCCCCCTTCACCGGCCGCACTGGCAGCTCCGGGAGGAGCGCGGGGGTTCCCGCGCCTGCCGCGACGACGACGCGCCCCGTCCCCGCCCTGGGCAGCTGCTCCGGGCTTTCCGCCACGAACTCGACTCCCAGGCTCCGCGCCGCCGCCGTGAGCGCGGCGAGAAGCGCCCGGTTGTCCGCAGCAGGCTCCTCCGGCAGGAGCCAGCCGCCGCGCAGGTCCGCCGCAAGCCCTGGCTCGGCCTCCCGGAGCTCGCCGCGCGCGCGGCGGCGCCAGTCGAGGCCGACGGCGCGGGCCGACTCGAATCCCGGCGCGAGCGCCGACAGGTCCGCCGCCGTCGCGCCGACCACGATGGTCTCCTCGGCCGCGAGGACGGTCCCGGCGGGCGCGAACCCGGCGAGCTCCGCCGCGAATCCCGGCCAACGCCCGAGGCTGCCCATCCCGAGCCGCAGCAGCGGCTCATGCCCCGGCCACGCCTCGGAGTACGGCGCGAGCATGCCCCCCGCCACCCAGGAGGCCGACACCCCCGGCGGCGGAGTCGAGCCGAGCGTCTGGTCGGAGATTCGGACCGACCATCCGCGCTGCGCAGCGCGCCACGCGATAGAAAGGCCGATCACCCCAGCTCCGAGGATGTGGAGAGTGCGGGCCATAGCCTCCGAGGGTACCGGTCAGGGCGCCTTCAGATCCGGGCGCCGCCGGGTTAGGGTGGTGGGATGGACAGTCGCGAAGCCCGGCTCGAACGCCTCGCGCAGGCGCGGCTGTATGTGTGCACCGACGCCCGCAGGGACAAAGGCGACCTCGTGGAATTCGCCGAAGCGGCACTGTCCGGCGGGTTGGACCTGCTGCAGCTGCGGGACAAATCGGCGGACGACCCCCTCGAGGCCCGCGACGAGCTGGCCCTGCTGGCGCAGCTCAAGCGGCAGACCGAGGCCCATGGCTCGCTGCTCGCGGTCAACGACCGCGCGGATGTCGCCCTCGCCGCCGACGCGGACGTGCTCCATCTCGGCCAGCGGGATCTGCCGGTTGCCGTCGCACGGCGCGTCCTCGGGCCCGCCGTCCTCATCGGGCGCTCCACGAATTCCCTCGATCAGGCCCGAGCCGCGATCGACGACCCCGATATCGACTACTTCTGCGTCGGGCCGTGCTGGGCCACGCCGACGAAGCCCGGCAGGGCAGCCGTCGGGCTCGACCTCGTCGCCCAGGTGGCCGCGCTCGGGCCCGAAAAGCCGTGGTTCGCCATCGGCGGCGTCGACCTCGAACGACTGCCGCAGGTCAAAGAGGCAGGAGCGGCGCGCGTCGTCGTCGTGCGCGCGGTCACTGAGGCCAAGGACCCCAAAGCCGCGACGGAAGCCCTGCGCGCCGGGCTGGGCTGAAGCCCGCTCGTCGCGGACATGGCCCTCGCGGGGCCGATCAGCCCCGCAGCCAGCCGAGCGCGATGTCGCGGGGGACGTCGATCGTCTCCCCCGTCGCGCCGAGCCAGCCGAAGCCGCCGTCCGGGAGTTCGACCGTGCGCTGATGCCTGCCGTGCGCCAGGATCTCGAAAAGCCCGGCGACCTCCTCGTCCGACTGCCGGGCCACGAGCGTGACCGGGCGGGTCCGGACGCTCGTCTGGCCCGTGGACACGGCCCAGACCGAAGCCATGCCGGGGTGCAGCGGCAGCGAGCCGACTTCGTCCTCGGAGACCCAGCGCAGCTCTTCGCTCTCCTCGTTCTTGAAGAGAGGGAGCACGCGGGGCGCGTCGGCGACGACTGTGGTGTAGGTCCAGCCCGCCTCGGTCCGCGCGGTCTCGCGCTCGCCCCGGACCTTCAGTTGAGCAGGGTCGACCCCGGTCTCCTCGAACGCTTCCCGCAACGCGGTCTCGACCGCGCTCTCGTGGCTGTCGCGCGCCCCGCCCGGCAGGGACCATGTGCCGCCCTGGTGGCTCCACCAGGCGCGGTGCTGCAGCAGCACCATCGCCTCGCCACGGGTTCCGGGCGCTCGGAGCAGCAGTCCCGCCGCGCCGTGGAGGCCCCAGCGTTTGCTTCCGTCTCGGTCCACGACCCAGCCGTTCCCGTCGCCGCGCACGCTCACCGTCCTTTCTCGGGCCATCCTCCCATATATGGACGGAGGAGGCGGGCGAAAGGCTCGTCCGTGCTAGCAGAGGTGGACGAGCACACCACCGACCAGGTTCCCGGTCGCGGGCCCGAGCACGTTGTGCCCGAAGCCGCCGAGGACCGTGCCCGTGCCGATGCCGACGACGTTGTCCATCGTGCCGCCGACGCTGGTCGCCAGCATCTGGCCGCAGGTGCTGCCCTTGGGGGCGACGAACGGCAGCGGCAGCGCCCGGCGCGGGGCCGCGCCGCCGAATGCCGGGGCATAACCGCCGCCCCGGTAGCTCGGCGCTTGGGCCGGGATGTTCGCCGGGCCCCCGGACTGGCCGTTCAGATAAGCCTGGTAGTTCTGCTGGTCCCGGTCGCCGAGCATGCCGACCTGCTCAGGAGCCCCTTCCGGAGCCTCCTGCCAGGCGGAAGCGCCGCTCTCGCCCGAATCCTCGTCCTGGACGGGGGCTTCCTGCCCCGCGTCGTCGGCGGGGTCCGCCGACGCGGCTGCGGCGCCGAAGCCTCCGGCCATCAGGCCGAGGCCTCCGGCGAACACGCCTGCCGCGAACGTCTTAGCAATGCTTTTCAACATGATGTCTCTCCTCACAGTCGCGCGGATCGCGACCCTCTCGGACGTACTGAGAGTATCCGTTCCGTTTAAGAAGGGTCTGTTGTTATTTTGTGAGTTCTTTGTGATTATTGCGTTCTCGGCGTGTCACCGTTGCGTATGTTTATTCGTGAGACAGATGTGACATTTGGTTATCAAAACGTGATCAAAATGAGCGAGTGATGCGGCTCACGAGGCCTAAAAGTTAGGCTGCCCTGATCAAAAGGGGCCGGAAGCAGGGCAATTATCGTGGGCACAAGCAGAGTTCAATAAGTTACTGGCGAGTAACTTACCCGTGAGTAACATGTAGCAGACCGAGCAGCCCGCAACCGGCCGCCGCAACGTGAGGAGAGCGCCCCGCCGTGAACGCCACTACCATCGCCATCGGGATCGTCGGCTGGTTGATCTGCCTGGTCTGTTGGGGCATGTTCTTCTCGGGCGTTTGGCGCCAGGTGCGCATCATTCGACTCGGCCAACCCGACAACACCCGGCTCCGCCCGGTCCTCCCTCGGCTGAAGACTCTCATCGTCGAATTCCTCGCGCACACCCGCATGGTGCAGTTCCGCTCGGTCGGTTGGGCGCACTGGCTGGTGATGATCGGCTTCCTCGGAGGCATGTTCGTGTACTTGGAGTCCTACGGGCGGGCCATCGACCCCGAGTTCCACTGGCCCGTCGTCGGCGAGCTGCCGGTGTGGCATCTGTGGGAGGAGTTCCTCGGGGTCGGCACCATCATCGGCATCGTCGCCCTGATCGTCATTCGCCAGCTCAACCACCCCCGCCGGGCCGAACGCCTGTCCCGTTTCGCGGGCTCGAACTTCTTCGCCGCCTACCTGATCGAGCTGATCGTGCTCACCGAGGGCACGGCCATGGTGCTGGTCAAGGCCATGAAGATCGCGACCTTCCACGAGACCAGCCCGTGGACCGACCCGGTCACCGGGCTGCTGGCCACGCTCTTTCCGGCGAGCACGCTCATGGTCTCGGTGTTCTCGTTCTTCGAGATGCTCTCCGGCGGGGTCTTCCTCTTCGTCGTCGGCCGCAAGCTGAACTGGGGCGTGGCCTGGCACCGCTTCTCCGCCTTCTTCAACATCTACTTCAAACGCGAGGCCGACGGCGGCGTCGCGCTCGGCGCAGCCAAGCCCATGATGTCCGGCGGCAAGGTCCTGAACCTGGAAGAGGCCGACCCCGACGAGGACAGCTTCGGCGTCGGGAAGATCGAGGACTTCACCTGGAAGAACCTGCTGGACTTCACCACCTGCACCGAGTGCGGCCGCTGCCAGTCCCAGTGCCCGGCCTGGAACACCGGCAAGCCGCTCTCCCCCAAGCTGCTCATCACCTCGCTTCGCGACCACGCGTACGCCAAGGCCCCGTACCTCTTGAACGGCGAGACAGCCGGGGCGACCGCCCTGGCCGAGGCCGAGCGCCCGATCATCGGCGGCATCGGCGAAGACGGCAAGCTGGGCGGCGTCATCGACCCCGAGGTGCTGTGGAGCTGCACCACCTGCGGCGCCTGCGTCGAGCAGTGCCCGGTGGACATCGAGCACGTCGACCACATCATCGACCTGCGCCGCCACCAGGTGCTCATCGAGACGGAGTTCCCGCACGAGCTCTCCACGCTGTTCAAGAACCTTGAGAACAAGGGCAACCCGTGGGGCCAGAACTCCTCGGCCCGCACCGGCTGGATCGGCGAGGTCGACTTCCCGGTCCCGGTGTTCGGCGAGGACGCCGAGTCCTTCGACGGCTACGAGTACCTGTTCTGGGTGGGCTGTGCGGGCGCCTACGAGGACCGCGCCAAGAAGACCACCAAAGCGGTCGCCGAGCTCCTCTACTCCGCCGAGGTCGAGTTCCTCGTCCTCGGCGCCGAGGAGACCTGCACCGGCGACTCTGCCCGGCGTTCCGGCAACGAAATGCTCTTCCAGGCCCTCGCGCAGCAGAACATCGCGACCATCGACGCGGTCTTCGAGGGCGTCGAGCCCGGCCGCCGCAAGATCGTCGTGACCTGCGCGCACTGCTTCAACGCGCTCAAGAACGAGTACCCCGAGCTCGGCGGGGCCTACGAGGTGGTCCACCACACCCAGCTGCTCAACAAGCTGGTCCGGGAGAAGAAGCTCGTCCCCGTCGCCCCGGTCGAGGGCAACAACTCGCTCACCTACCACGACCCCTGCTACCTCGGCAGGCACAACAAGGTCTACGAGGCTCCGCGCGAGCTCATCGAGGCGGCAGGCGCGAAACTCACCGAAATGCCCCGGCACGGGCAGCGCTCCATGTGCTGCGGCGCGGGCGGAGCCCGGATGTGGATGGAGGAGACGCTCGGCAAGCGGATCAACATCGACCGCGTCGACGAGGCGATCGCCACGAACGCGCAGACCATCGCGAGCGGCTGCCCCTTCTGCCGCGTGATGCTCACCGACGGCGTGACCGCGAAGCAGCAGGACGGGATCGGCGAGAACGTCCAGGTCGTCGATGTCGCGCAGCTCCTCTTGGAGTCCGTGCGCCGAGGCGGCCCGCTTGTTGTCCGCGAGGAGAAGAAGGCCGCCCAGACGGCCTCGGCTCCCGCTGTGGAGAAGCCCGCGCCGTCCGAGGAGCCCGCAGCACAAGCGGCCCCCGCCGCCGAGGCCCCGAAGACGGACGCGCCGCAAGCCGCGAAGCCCTCGGTCGGCCTCGGCATCGCCGGGCCCGCCAGACGGCCCGGAGCCAAGCAACCCGCTCCCGCCGCCCCTGCGGAAACCGCCCCCGAGCCCGCCGGGCAGGAGACGTCGGCCGCCGCGAAGCCCTCGGTCGGCCTCGGCATCGCCGGGCCAGCCAAGCGCCCCGGAGCCAAAAAACCTGTCGCAGCACCGGCGCCGAGCGAGCAGCCTGCGGAAGCCGCCGCCCCTGCGGAGCCCAAAGCGGAGGCTCCCGCCGCGAAACCTGCGGTCGGACTCGGCATCGCCGGGCCAGCCAGGCGGCCCGGAGCCAAGAAGCCCGCTCCCGCCGCCCCTGCGGAGGCCGCAACGCCGGAGCCAGCAGCAGCGCCTGCCGAAGAGCCGAAAGCCGCTCCCGCTGAGCCTGTTGCCGCAGAGCCCGTTGCCGCTGAGCCGAAACAGGATTCCTCGGCGAATGCCAAGCCGACCGTCGGCCTCGGCATCGCCGGGCTCGCCAAGCGCCCCGGAGCCAAGAAGCCCGCTCCCGCCGCCCCTGCGGAGGCCGAAGCACCCGCGCAGCCTGCGCCGCAGGCCGAGGAGCCTGCCCCGTCGGAGCCCCCGGCCGCCGAAGCAGAGCGGCAGGAAGCCGCCGAGCACGTCCCCGACCAGCCTGTTCCGGCCGAGCCGGAGCAAACGGCAGAGCCCGAGCCTGCGCAGGCTCCCGCGCCCGCCGCAGAGCAGCCCGCGCCCGACACCGCGAGCACGGCCAAGCCTGCTGTCGGCCTCGGCATCGCGCCCGGGGCGAAACGGCCAGGAAGGCGCTGAGAACGCGACAGATCGGAGGCCACGGCGGCACGCCCGCCGTGGCCTCCGATCTGTTTTCCCGGACTGGCCGGACCCCGCCAAGGCTAATTCTGCGCCGGGCTAGTTTTGGACAACTGGCCTGATTCTTCCGCCGGTATTGCCGTCCGCAGGCCCTGGTCTGGCACACTTGACGGATGAGCAGTCCCCAGCACACCCCCATCAATCCGGACTTGCGCACGCTCGACCAGTCGCACAAACTGCAGAACGTCGCGTACGAGATTCGTGGCCCGGTGCACGCGGCGGCGACGCGCATGGAGGCCGAAGGCCACCGCATCCTCAAGCTCAACATCGGCAACCCGCCCGTCTTCGACCTCCAAACCCCCGACGTGATCCTGCGCGACGTGATCGCCGCGCTCTCCCACGCGCAGGGGTACACCGAGGCCAAGGGCATCCTCTCGGCCCGGCGGGCCATCGTCACCCGCTACGAGCTGGTCCCCGGCTTCCCCTACCTCGACGTGGACGACGTCTTTCTGGGCAACGGCGTCTCCGAGCTCATCACGATGACGCTGCAGGCGCTGTTGAACAACGGGGACGAGGTGCTCATCCCGACCCCGGACTACCCGCTGTGGACGGCCTCGACCGCGCTCGCCGGCGGCACCCCCGTGCACTACCTCTGCGACGAGACGGAGGACTGGAACCCCAGCCTCGACGACATCGAGGCCAAGATCACGCCGAACACCAAGGCCATCGTGGTCATCAACCCGAACAACCCCACCGGCGCGGTGTACTCCACCAAGGTGCTCGACGGCATCGTGGCGCTCGCCCGGAAGCACTCGCTGCTCATCCTCGCCGACGAGATCTACGACCAGATCCTCTTCGACGACGCGCAGCACGTCTCCATCGCCTCCCGCGCGCACGACCTCTTCTGCATCACCTACAACGGCCTGTCGAAGACCTACCGCGCCCCCGGTTTCCGCTCCGGGTGGATGGTGCTCACCGGGCCGAAGGACCACGCGAAAGGCTTCATCGAAGGCCTTGAGACCCTCGCGGCGACCCGGCTGTGCCCGAACGCGCCCGCGCAGTACGGCATCCAGGTGGCCGTCGGCGGGTACCAGAGCATCCGCGACCTCGTCCGCCCCGGCGGGCGGCTGCGCGAGCAACGCGACGCCGTCGTCGAAGAGCTCGTGAAAATCCCCGGGGTCTCCTGCGTGGTCCCCAAAGGCGCGATGTACGTCTTCCCGCGCCTGGACCCCGAGGTGCACGAGATCCACAACGACGAGCAGCTCGCGCTCGACCTGCTGCTGCAGGAGAAGATCCTGATCGTGCAGGGCACCGGGTTCAACTGGCCCCACCACGACCATCTGCGGATCGTCACCTTGGCGCCCGAGCGCGACCTGCGCAAAGCCATCGAGCGGTTCGGCAACTTCCTCGCGAGCTACCGGCAGTAGCCTCGCCGCATGGGACGTCACGCACACGGGCCAGCCCCTCGACCAGACCAGCCCGACACGCCCGCCGGGCATGAGCACAGCCACCACGGGCACGGCCATTCGACCGGCCCCGTCTCGCTCCCCCGCTCACGGGCCACCTCGGCCGTGCTCGCGGCGCTCGCCGTCGCCGTGCTCGCCGTGTTCGCGACGCTGGCCCTGACCTGGCCGCAGAGCCGACACCATGACATCCCGCTCCAGTACCGGACGGACCAGGACCAAGACGGGCACGGGCACGCCGCGCGCACCGAGTCCGCCTCGATCCGCGCCGTCGTCCTCGCCGATTGCGCCAACCCGCTCGTCAGCGGAGTGCTCCGCGACCCGCCGCAAGTGGAGTTCCGCCCGGACGGCATGTGTTTCGACGCGACGGCCGTCCTCGGCTCCGGCCCCGACGCGGGCCGCTACGTGCTCCTGGAAATACCGACGAACCGGGTGACCGCCGGGCTCGCCAAGGACTCCGGCAGCCAGGACACCGGTGTCGTCCGGCCCGGCCCCGGCCAGCCACGGCTCGAGGCGGGCGACCAGATCCGGGTCATCGCGCACACCGGGCCAGAAGGGCGCTCGTACAACTTCGACGACTTCCAGCGCCGCGCCCCGATGCTGCTCTGGGCCGCCGTCTTCGCCGCCGTCGTGGTGGCGGTCGCGGGCTGGCGCGGGCTGCGCGCGCTCTTCGGGCTGGCCGTCGCCTTCGCCGTGCTCGTGCTCTACACCCTGCCTTCCCTGCTGAACGGGGCCTCCGCGACGCTCGTCGCCGTCGTCTCCGCCATCGCCATCCTCGCGCTCGTGCTGCCCATCGCGCACGGCGCGAACTGGCGCACGGCCTCGGCGCTGCTCGGCACCATGGTCGCGCTCGGGATCACCGCGCTCGCGGGCTGGCTCGTCATCGACTCCACCCGCGCCAGCGGGCTCTCCGCGGAGGGCAACAACGACCTGCAGGTCTATCTCGGCGACGTGTCCATGCCCGGCGTGCTGCTCGCAGGCTTCATCATCGGCTCCCTCGGCGTGCTCAACGACGTCACGATCACCCAAGCCTCGGCTGTCTTCGAGCTCGCCGACGCGGGCATCCCGCGCAGGCGCGTCTTCGGGGCGGCCATGCGCGTCGGGCGGGACCACATCGCCAGCACCGTCTACACGCTGCTCTTCGCCTACGCGGGCGGGGCGCTGCCGTTGTTCCTCCTGCTCTCGGTCTCCGGCAGGCCGCTCGGCGACCTGCTGACCAGCGACGCGGTGGCGACGGAATTCGCGAGGTCGGCGGTCGGCGGCATCGGGCTCGCGCTGTCGGTCCCCCTGACCACCGCCGTGGCGGTGGCGCTGCTCCCCAAAAAACAGGCCCGGCGCCCGGAGCCAGAGCCGAGAGCGGCATAGGCGCCGCCCTCGGCCCTGGCGCGCTACTGTCCCTCGATCTCTGGTGTGGCGGCCTCCGGCGCGGGGCTTGCGGCCTGCGGCGTGGGGCAGCAGTCGCAATCCTTCATCGTGTCCGCCTTCGCGGGGGATGCCGCCGGGGCGACTGCGGCCACGGGAGCGGGTTCCGCAGAGGCGGCAGACACCGCGCCGAGCACCGGGAGTCCGACGACGGCCCCCAAAATCGACCAACCGGCGGCGCGCCGAGCCCTTTTGCCGCGCGAATAGCTCTCTGCCTGCATGTTCATGCTCCTTCACTGTTTGTTTCAGCCCGTGTCGATCACGCGCTGCCCCCAGTATCAACGTTCCAGTACTATGGAAGGTCAAGGAGGAAACAGTGAAGATCGGCGAAATCGCCGCCGCTGGCGGGGTCACGGCGAAGACCATCCGCTTTTACGAGCAGATCGGCGTGCTGCCAGAGCCCGGCCGAGCCCGGAACGGCTACCGCGACTACAGTTCCGAGACCGTCAAGCAGATCGAGTTCATCCGCCTCGCCCAAAGCGCCGGATTGTCCCTGCACGAGATACGCGACGTGTTCGCCATCCGCTCGGCCGGGGCGGCGCCGTGCGGCCATGTCCAGGATATGCTCGCCGCGCGCCTCGGCCAGGTCCACGCCAAAATGGCGGAGCTCTCCGTCTTGGCAGAGCGCCTCGCGGCCCTCCTCGACAACGCCAAACGCGCCAAACCCGCCGACACGGGCACAACCGTCTGCTGGATCATCGAGGGCTGCTCCGGGCAGAGCGCCACGGATTCCCGAGGGCAGTGACCGATCCGGCCGAGAGCCCTCGCCGTTGGCGCGGCTACCGGGCGGAGAAGCTCGATCCCAGCGCCTGGTAGGCCCAGCCCGCGGAACGCCATTTCGCGGCGTCGAGGCAGCGCCTGCCGTCCACGACCCGCCGCGCGCGCACATGGCCCGCGACCTGCGCGGGATCGAGGTCGACGAACTCGGGCCACTCGGTGAGCACGAGCACCGCGTCCGCCTTGTAGCAGGCGTCGACGACCGAGGTCGCGTAGCCGAGGGTCGGGAAGACCCGCTTCGAGTTCTCCACGGCCTTCGGGTCGTACACGGTGACGTTCGCGCCGCGCAGCTGCAGCATGCCCGCCACATTGAGCGCCGGGGAGTCCCGCACGTCGTCGGACTGCGGCTTGAACGCGGCCCCGAGCACCGCGAGGTTCGCGCCGAGCACCGAGCCGCCGCACGTCTCGGTGACCAGGTCCACCATCTTCGAGCGCTGGCGCATGTTGATGCTGTCCACCTCGCGCAAGAACGTGAGGGTCCGGTCGGCCCCGAGCTCGCCCGCCGCCGCCATGAACGCCCGGATGTCCTTCGGCAGGCATCCGCCGCCGAAGCCGAGGCCCGCGTTGAGGAACTGCCTGCCGATCCGCTTGTCGTGCCCGATCGCGTCGGCGAGCGTGGTGACGTCCGCGCCTGCGGCGGCGCACACCTCGCCCACCGCGTTGATGAAGGAGATCTTTGTCGCGAGGAACGCGTTCGCCGACACCTTCACGAGCTCGGCGGTGGCCCAGTCGGTGATGATCACCGGGACGCCCTCGTCGAGGGGCGTCGCGTACATCTCGCGCGTCAGCCGCTCCACGAGCGCCGGGGCGTCCGGCGCGAGGCCGAGGACGATCCGGTCCGGGTGCAGCGTGTCCGACACCGCGTGGCCCTCGCGCAGGAACTCCGGGTTCCACCCCACATGCACCTCGACCCCGGCAGGGACGAGCGCGCGGGCACGGGCCTGCAGCTGCGCCGACGTGCCGACCGGGACGGTGGATTTGCCGAGGATCAGCGTCTCGCGCCGCAACAGCGGGGCGAGGGAGTCGATGACGGCGTGCACATGGGCGAGATCGGCGGCGTACTCGCCCTTCTTCTGGGGCGTGCCCACTCCGAGGAAATGCACGTCGGCGAACTCTGCCGCCTCTTCGTAGGAGGTGGTGAACCGCAGCCGCCCGTTGGCCAGGTTCTCCCTCAGGACCTCGTCCAGCCCGGGCTCGTAGAACGGGACCTCGCCCGCAGCGAGCTTCGCGATCTTCGACGGGTCCACATCGACGCCGAGGACTTCATGTCCCAAGGCCGCCATGCAGGCCGCGTGGGTCGCTCCCAGATAACCGGTGCCGAACACAGCGCATCGCACGCTGTTATTGCAGCGCAGCGCCATGAGCAGAAGGCGACGGGAAACGGACGCGGGCCCCAACGAGAAGTGACAGTCTGGTGTTTGCCCCTCGGAAAAGCGCAGACCGGGGCGGCAGCGCGGGCGGGCCGCGGCGCGGCGATGACGAAAGTCCCGAGCAGATGGAGCCTTTGGCGCCTACAACGGAGCCTGTGGAACGGGTTGGATGGAGTGTGGGATCGAACGATCCCGGCGACGGCACGACGTCCGTGGCCAGACTTCATCCGCCGAACGGAGGCATTGCGATGAACACGCAACAACAGCCCGAGGCCACCACTCGCCTCTTCGCCCGTGTGCTCGGCCCTTACCTGGTCCTCGCCAGCGCCACGGCCCTGGCACGAGGCAAGGAGATCCGCGCGGCGGTCGCTCGTTCCACCGGGAACGAGATGTGGGCGTGGGCGATCGGGGCCTTCGTCCTCCTGCTCGGGATCGTGGTCGTCGCCCTGCACCCCTATTGGCGGGGAGCGGCGGCCGTCGCCGTCTCGCTCCTCGGCTGGGCGACCGCGCTGAAAGGGTTGTCCCTCATGGCCTTTCCCTCGGCATACCTGTCGTGGGCGGGCGCCGTGGCGGGCGGTCCGTTCTGGCTGGCCTCCCTCGTCGTCATGGGACTGGTGGGATTGTGGCTCGCATACGTGGGCTGGGCCCCGCACAAGGCCGACCAGGGCCACGAGGCCGCGCCGACGCAAAAACCGTCCCACATCTCCCGCGCCGCGTGACCGGTCGCCGTCGCCACGACGGCTTCGTCATCGGGCGAGCAGGCCCGAGAAAGCGCTATGGCCCCCAGCAAGCGCTGGGGGCCATAGCGGGACGAGACGGTTAGTCCTGCTCTTTCGGGCCGGGAATCGCCGCTTGCGGGCCCAGGCCGCCCGCGTCCTTCTCCGCGTCGATGAGGGCGCCCGTGCCCTTGTTCGGCCCTTCGTCTTGGACCGGGTCCGGGATGTCGTCTTCATCGGTATCCGAGTTGTGCCCGTGGCTGTCGCCGCCGTCCGCGAGCGTCGACATCGGGTGGGACCCGATCGCGCCAGCCGTGAAAACGCCGACCGTGAAAGCGCCCAGCCCAAGGACTGCGAGCGCCGCGACAAGACTCTTCAAATCGAACTCCAAACTCACTCTGTGGCCACGCATGAGAAGCAATCAGCCTTCGCGGACTCGTCGGACGACAGCCGCCCCCACATGGTAGCGCGCGAGCGCGCGCGCAGCCAGTCCCTAGTTATCCGCCAGTTATACGCCTGCCTGGCGTTATACCATCGGATGGCCGCTGGCGGCTTCCGCCGGGACGGGCTGCTGCACGTCCCAATGCTCGACGATCTTCCCGTCCGCCACGCGGAAGATATCGGCCACGGCGGTCGCGGGCCCCTCCTTCGGCTCGTACAACGCGTGCACCACGACCACATCGCCTTCGGCGATCACACGCTTGACCGTGACAACCAGGCCGGGCGTGCTCGCGAAATACCCGCCGATGGCTTCGACGAACGCCCGCTTGCCGTCGGCCACCTCGGGATTGTGCTGGGTGTACGGGTCGCCGATGTACTGGTCCGCTGCCTGCGCCACATTGCCGCGGACGAACGCGAGCTCGTAGAAATCCGTGACGAGCCTCTTGTTCGCGACCTGCGCGTCGTCCGTGCTCGCGGCAGGCGCTGGCGCGCTGCGGGACGAGCATCCGGACGAGAGCAGCCCGAGGACGCAGAAGGCGAGGCCCGCGCGGAATGCCGGGCTGTGCGATGTGGCCATCTCGCCATCCTAACGGGCGAGCAGCCGGGAGCGCGTGTCTCCGGCGGCAGGCCCGCCGTCAGTCCACAAGCGCGTTGAGGATCCGCTCGCCGCGCTCGGCCATCTGCTGCGCGGTCTGGTCGGGGTTGCGCAGCCACCAGTTGACCATGGAGGTGACGGTGTTGGTCCAGATGTAGGTGAGCGCGGAGAGGTCCCGTGGGTCCGGCAGCTTGTGGGCGAACGAGTCCGCCACCCCCACGGCTCCTTGTTGGGTGAGCTGCCGCCGGTAACGCCGGGCCGTCTCCTCCGCGACGCTGCCCGCAGGCAGGCTGTTGTCGTACAGGACTTTCCAGTCATGCGGCCTCGGCTCGAGCGCGACGAACACCGAGTGCAGGACGTCCGAGGCGAAGTGCGTCACGGACTCGCCGCGCCTGGCGAGCGCTTGCGCGACGCGGCCGACCAGCTCGTCCCCCGCGCGGGAGACGCAGGCGCAGTAGAGGCCCTCTTTCGTGTCGAAGTACGCGTGGATCAAGGACTTCGAGACCCCGGCCCGAGCAGCGACGGCCTCCACGCTGGTCGCGGCGTACCCGCACAAACTGAACTCCAGCACGGCCGCGTCAAGAAGGGCCGCTTCCCGCTCCGCCCGAGGCACTCCTTTGGTGCCCGTCCGCTTCGTCTTCGCGTTCATGTTCGAGGCAGTCTATCAGCCATGCGGCGGTCCGAGGACCCGCTCGCGGCGGTGCTCTGCGACAAACACACAGGTCTCACGCCGGAAACAGGCGGCAGCGGACTGTCACGCCCGCTTTGCCGCCGCAGCCGCCGCGAGCATCGCAGGCACCGCTGTGAACTTGTCCCGGACCTTGTTCTTCTCCCGGCCTCTGGCGACCTCTGCCGCATCGACGGCGAGCCATCCCCGCCGGTCCACGAGGCCGGGACTGCGAATGCGCATGAACTGCTCGAACTGTTCCGGCGTGGACTCAGGGGCGGGCAAGAGGCCTCGGTTGTAGTCATCGACGAGCGCACGCGCCGTCTCTTGCGAACAGCTCTTGTTCGTGCCGATGAACCCTTTGGGCCCGCGTTTGATCCATCCCGCCACATACGCGCCCGCGCGAGGGCTTCCGGCTCCGGGCTCCACGACCCTGCCGTTCTCGTTCGGCACGGTCGCGGAGGTTTTGTCGAACGGCAGGTCGCGGACGGGCACGGCCCGATACCCGATCGAAGAGAGCACCAGTCCGGCGGGAATCACTGTTGTGCCTGCCTGCCCCGCGACTGCGAACTTCATTCCTTCGACCCGGTCCTTGCCGAGCACTTCGCGGGGGCTGAGCCGGTAGCGGAGCCGGACGAAGCGGCCTGCCGGAGGGGAAGCGGCCGGGAGTCCGGACAACAACGTCAGCTTGTCCCTGGCGACGGGGTCGCTCGTGTCCGCGAGGTCTTGCCGGACCATTTCTTGCGACTGCGGGTCGAGCACGACCTCGACAGCAGATGTCAGGCCGATCAGCTCGGGCAGGGTGAACGCCGACTGAGCGGGTCCGCGCCGACCCGCGACAACGACCTCGCGCACCTCGCTGGCGCGCAAGGCCGCCAACGCGTGCTCAGCTATATCGGTCTCGGCGAGCGCTTCTGGATCGAGCGCGAGGAGACGGGCGACGTCGAGGGCGACGTTGCCGTTGCCGACGACCACCGCCCGCCCGTGGCCGAGATCCACCGGCAGGCTGGAGCGGTCCGGGTGCGCGTTGGCCCAGGAGACGAACTCCGTGGCCGTGAGGCTGCCCGGCAGACCGACGCCGGGAATGTCGAGACGGCGGTCCGCCGACGCCCCGACGGCGTAGATCACCGCGTGGTGGTGCCGCATCAGCTCGGCGTGGGTCACCTGCGAGCCGACTTCCACGTTCAAGTAGAAGTTGAAGCCCTCCTGCGCGGAGATCTCGTCGAAGAGCCTGACGACGCCTTTGGTCTTCTGATGGTCCGGAGCGACCCCGGCGCGCACAAGGCCGTACGGCGTCGGCAGACGGTCGAACACGTTCACCTCCACGCCCGCCTGGGTGAGCAGTTCGTCGGCCGCGTACATGGCGGCGGGGCCGGACCCCACGACGGCGACCCGCAACGGCGCGCCTCGCCCCATCACCTTCGGGGCCGCCTGCATGCGCGCGAGCAACGGGGCGCGCCACTTCCTCGGCTCCTCCCCCGAGTAGTAGGAGGCGTTGAGTTCGAGGAACACCTGCTGCGTGGGGCCGAGCTTGCTGTCGGGGACGATGGCTTCGGCCGGGCACGCGTCCACGCAAGCACCGCAATCGACGCAGGATTCCGGGTCGATGCGGAGCATCTCCGCGGTGAGGAAGTCCGGCTCGTCGGGCGTGGGGTGGATGCAGTTGACCGGACACGCGTAGACGCACGAGGCGTCGCTGCAGCATGACTGGGTGATCACATGGGGCATGGCGCGACAGCTCTTCTCAGCCCGCGTGGGCGGGACTCGCCGCCAGGTGCCGCCGGTGCGGCTCGCTGCGGAAACGCGCGGGCCTGCCGTCGATGCCGAAGAGCTTCCACAACGTCTTCGCCACCGGATTCATGATGCCCATCTTGTGCGCCAGCGCCCTCGCGTCGGCGAACATGTCTTGTTTGATGGCGCTTGACCGCTCGTCGCGCCAGAAGATGTCCTTGCGGACCGACGCGGGGACGTCGAATTTCTTCCAGAAGGCGCGGCCCGGCACGACGTTGATGCTCGCGACGAACCACATCAGGAACGGGTAGGCCAGCGACAAGCCGAAACGCGCTCCTCGGCCCATATGGCCCGAGGAGCGCCTCAAGTACTCGTGGGCGAAGGAGATGTGCCGGGCCTCCTCCGCGACGTGGATCGCCATCACGTGCTCCAAGATCGGATGGACCGCCACCCCCTCGCGGAGGACAGCCTTCTGCGCGAAATCGATCGGCTCCTCCCCCGCGAGCACCGCCGCGAAGAACAGCGACGGGGCGAACTGGGCCGCGAGCTGCGCGGCGGCTCCGACGAAGAACCGCAGCAGTCCGCCAACGCCTGGCACATCGGCGCCGATCCGGTTGACCATCTCCTGGAACATCAGGTTGTGGTTGCACTCCTCCAGCGCCTCGTGCGTCGAGTAGCGGTATTCGGGCGACCCGTTGGGGAGCGAGACCGCGTACTGGATGATGCCTCGGATCAGGAAGCTCTCGAACTGCATGCCGGTCTTCGCCATATTGGCCTGCCGCCACATGCCGACCTCGATCTGCCGCTCCAGCGGCAGAGCCCGGTACCAGGCCGAGCTAGCGATCGGGTCGGTGTCCGGGAGGACCCACCTCGGATCATTCGGGACCACCGCGAAGGCCGGAGAGTCCCAATCGATGTCCTTGTACGGATCGAAGCTCCGGCGCACCGACCCCGCAGACAATGTCGCGAGCGTCTCGCAGTACTGCTTGTCCGCCTCGGGGTCGTGCTTGGCCAACCATGTCGCCGTGGTGATCATGTCCGCTGCTCCTGTTCGACGCTTCCGCAGAACCCGATCAGGTCCCGAGCATCACGGTAATCTAAATTGACGTAGGCGTCAATTCATACTAGCGTGGGCGCATGCACACTCGCGCCAAGTTCTTCGGCGGAGCAGTCGCCGCTCTCACGCTGCTGTTTTTCCTCGGCGACCACTTCGCCCATGTCCGCCATGGAATCCTGCGGTACCACTGGCAGCCCCAGCTCGACGGGCAGTCGTACTGGGTGTATCTGGTCTTCTTCGCCGCCTCGCTCCTGATCGTTTCCGCCGCATGGCTGTTCCCGGTGCCGTCGGTCCCCGCGCGGCCGCCCTGGCGCACGCTCATCACGGACTACGCGGTCGTGGCCGCCGGCTACACGGCCTCGGGCTTCTTCGGCAACTCGCACCCCCGTGCGTTCTTCTGGGCCGTCACGGCCTTGTGGCTCGTCCGCGTGCTCGCGACACGCGACGACCGCCTGCCGGTCGTCGCCGCCTCCGTCCTGCTCGGCGCGCTCGGCTCCTTGGGCGAAGGGCTCTTCTCCCAGCTCGGCCTGTTCGACTACGCGCACCAAGACGTCGTCCGCGTGCCTCTGTGGCTCGGAGCCCTCTACCTGCATGGCGGCTTCGCCGTTGTCGACGTGAGCCGCGTGCGCCGCGCCCTCGGCCAGGAAGCCGGCACCTGAGTCGTTCAGCGATCACCCCGCAATACCACCCAAATATCTCACTGGAGCCATAGAGCGCCCACCATGCCCGTCCATGGCATTCGGGCTGGCGCCGGGCGCCATTGCCGCGCTCCAGGCGCATGTGTCTTGCTCGCGGGGGATCTTCTCGCGCTTGCGGTCAGCTTTTGACGAGAACTCGGATTCCGTGCCCCCATTGGGGGGACTCGGAGCGGATCATCGAGAGCAGCGGCTCGATGGGGAACGCCTCGGCGTAGAGGTAGGCGCCCTGCGCGTCCTCGTCGAGGGCGATGGTGATGCCGACCAGCGTTCCGCCCGCCTCGTACCAGGGCCCGCCGCTGTCGCCTGGAAGCACCCGAATGTCGCTCACCAGGATGGAGCACTCCGGGCAGACGCCCGAGTAACTCACGTCGACCACCTTGCCGCTCGTCACCACCGTGCGAGCGCCGTACTTGTGGATCGCGTCGCCCTTCGCCGCGTTGCGCACACCCGAGAAGAACCTGTCAGAGACATACGTGTTCGAGAAGAGGGCGATCAGCGTGTACCCGTACCAGCCCCCGTTGGCCTGGTCGTCGCGCCGCGAGACCACCTTGCCGATCATCTCGCCACCACTGGTCCGAACGATCTGGTCCACGTATGCGGAGCAGTGCCCCGCCGTGACGGCAAGGGCGTCGCCCGCATCGTTCTTCGCCAAGAAGCCGAGCGTGCACAGACTGTCCCCAGTGACAATCGTCATCCCCGGCGAAAGCCCCGCCGACGCAGACGCCACAGCGGGGTCCAACACGGCCCCCGCCGACACCACCAGCGGTAAAACAGCGCCCAGCGCACGGCGCAACATCGCGTTCACGCGATCAAGGCTAGCCTGCCCATTTCTCCAGCCTCCATTCCGCCCGGAATCACCGAAGCACAGGTTCGTCGCACTGCGTGCCCACTGCCTACCGCAGATACCTCTTGAGAGACTCCCCGCAGGTCAAAGGACTCCGCTGGTCACTGCTGGAAGTTGAGGTACGACTTCGACGGGGTCGGCCCGCGTTGCCCCTGGTACTTCGAGGCGACTGTGGCGCTGCCGTACGGGTTCGCCGCAGGGCTGGTCAGGCGCAAAAGGCACAGCTGCCCGATGAGCATCCCCGGCCAGAGCGTGATCGGCAGGTTCGCCACGTTCGACAGCTCCAGCGTCAGATGCCCGGAGAAGCCGGGGTCCACAAAGCCCGCTGTCGAGTGGGTGAGCAGGCCCAGCCGCCCGAGCGACGATTTCCCTTCGAGCCTGCCCGCCAGATCGTCCGGCAGGCGCACCACTTCGAGGGTCGATCCGAGCACGAACTCGCCGGGGTGCAGCACGAACGGCTCCCCCTCGGCGGGCTCCACCGGGCTTGTGAGCTCGTCCTGGCGCTGCGCCGGGTCGATATGCGTGTACCGGGTGTTGTTGAAGACCTGGAACATCCGGTCGAGCCGGACGTCGATGCTGGACGGTTGGACCCGCTTCGAGTCGAAGGGTTCGATCGAAAGCCTGCCCGCGTCGAGCTCGGCGAGTATGTCACGGTCGGAAAGAAGCATCTCAATAGCCTAGTTGGGCGGATAAACGGTGTCCTTCGGAGGCGCCTTGAGCGAGGTCAAGAACGTCACCAGCGCTTGCGAGGCGGGCCCGGCAGAGGTGAGCCGGACCGCGTCCGAGCCGTCGTCGACGGCCGCCGAGACCGCCTTCCCGCCCAGCTGGCCCGCCACGGTTCGCGACCAGTCGTAGGGCGAGCGGACGTCGTCTTTGCCGCCGACCACGAGCACCGGCGACTGCGCCGCGCCGGTCGGCGCGGACTGCGCGGGGCCGGGGAAGCCGAGGCACAGGCCGAGCAGCCGGTTCGCGTACGGGGAGGAGCCGAAATGCGGGGACGCGGCCGCCGAGGCCTGCGCCGTCTTCTCGACGTCGCCCGGCGCGAGCCTCAGGTCGAGGTCCTCGCACAGCCGGAAGTCGACCGTCGGATGCTGGACCGGCGCGTTCGCGGCGATCTCGGCCCTCGGGGCGCCGGGGAACGGCTGGTTCGACGCGAGCGCTTTGAGGTAGCCCGCCAGCGCGGGATAGTCGGCCTTGGCGAGGATCTGCTCGATCTGCCAGTTCAGATACGGCTGGTCGAGGCGCGTGTCCGGGAAGGCCGGGTTCTTCAGGCCCGCGTCGGAGCCCGCCTTCGCCGCCAGGGAGCTGTACGCGTCCCACGCGTCTTGTTTGCCGAGCGCGCAGCTCTGCTCCCCCGCGCACCACGCCGCGAAGCGCGCGTACCCGCCCTCGAACGCCCCCGCGAGCTGGGTCGCGAAATCCGAGGCGCCGAGGTTCGCGGGGACCGGGGCGTCGAGCGCGGTCGCGCGGACATGGCTCGGATAGGACCGCAGATAGGCCTGTGCGGCGAGCGTGCCGTAGCCGTGGGCGTAGAGGCTGATCTGGTCGGAGCCGAGGGCCTGGCGGAGCTGCTCCACGTCCTGGGCGGCGGTGACCGCGTCGAAGTGGTCGACCTTGGAGATCTGGACGCACGAGTTGTACACCGCGACGCCCTTGGACCGAGCCGCCGCGAGCTGCTCGGCGGCGGTGATCGGGGCCCGCAGGACCGGCTCTGCGTCGTCGAGCACGGACTTGTCGCAGAAGGCCTGGGATTTCGCCGTGCCAGGAGAGACCGCGAACTTGCCCGCGACGCCGCGCGGATTGAAGCTCACCAGGTCGAAGCTCTTCTCCAAGCCCGCGAGCGTCGGGTCGTCCAGGATCTGGTCCACGCCGGAGGCGTCCGTCGCGGGCGGGAAGTAGACGAGCGTCCCGATCTTGTTCTGCTGGTCGGTCGCGGCGCGGCGGATGACGGCGATCTCGACGGTCGCGGGGCCGTTCTTCTGCGACGGGTCGGCGGGGGCCTTGAGCACGGCGCACTGCGCGTCGCCGGGCCGGGCCTCGGGACGAGGCTTGCTGGGATCGTATCGGCACAGCCCCCATTGCAGAGCGGCGACCTGCGAAGTCGGGGGCGGGGGCGGCGGCGCGGGCGGGGCGGACTGGCGCGGGCAGCCCGCCAAAGCCGTCACAGCCACGACTGCGCCGAGGACTCGGACGGCGGGCTTCGGGCGCGTGCGCAGCGCTTCCCACGATTGCTTCGCCAACCCGAACGCAGCCATGCACATCCTCCGCTTCCGCGCCTCGGCCTCCTCCGGGCCGAGCACGGGAATGAGCCTAGCAGCTCGGGGCGACGGTCCTCAGGGGACCAGCGAGACCCCGAGCAGCGCGTCGACAGCGGTGGCCACAAGACCTGGGGCCGCTCGGTCGGAGCCGCCGTGCGCCAACGCCTCGACGGCCCAGCTGTCCACCGCCGCGAGCCCCTTGGGGGTGTCGAGATCGTTCGCCAGATGCTCGCGCAGGCGGGCCGCCGCGTCGTGCGCGGCAGGGCCCGAGGCCAGCGAGGCCGCCTGCCGCCAGCGCGCGAGCCGGGCCTGCGCCTCCTCCAGCAAGCCCTGGTCCCACGACCGGTCCGCGCGGTAGTGGCCTGCGAACAGCGCCAGGCGGATCGCGGAGGGGTCCACGCCCGCCGCGCGCAGCTTCGAGACGAAGACCAGGTTCCCCCGGCTCTTCGACATCTTCTCGCCGTCGAGCCCGATCATTCCCGCGTGGACGTAGTTGCGCGCGAACCTGCCGTGCCCGATCTGCGCCTGGGCGTGCGCGGCGGAGAACTCGTGGTGCGGGAAGACCAGGTCTGCCCCCCCGCCCTGCACGTCGAAGCCGAACCCGATGCGGTCCAACGCGATCGCGGAGCACTCGATGTGCCACCCCGGCCTGCCCGGGCCGAACGGCGAGGGCCAGCTCGGCTCGCCGGGCCGGGCCGCGCGCCACAGGAGCGCGTCGAGCGGATCGGCCTTCCCCGCGCGGTCCGGGTCGCCGCCCCGCTCCCGAAAGATCCGGACCATCTCGTCCCTGTCGTAGCCCGAGACGTAGCCGAAGTCCTCGGTGGCGGTGATCCGATGGTAGACGTCCGGGTACTCGCCCTCCGTCACGACATACGCGGACTGGTTCGCCACCAGCTTCTCGATCATCGCGACCACCAGGTCGACCGACTCGGTCACCCCGACGTAATCATGGGGCGGCACGACGCGCAGCGCGGCCATATCGGTCCGGAACAGCTCGATCTGCTCCGCCGCGAGCCCCTGCCAGTCCCGCTGGTCGCGCTCGGCCCGCTCCAGGAGCGGGTCGTCCACGTCGGTGATGTTCTGCGTGTACTCCACCTCGTGGCCCGCGTCCAGCCAGAGCCGGTGCACCAGGTCGAAAGCGAGGTAGGTGGCCGCGTGGCCGAGGTGGGTCGCGTCGTAGGGGGTGATCCCGCAGACGTACATCCCCGCCTTGCGGCCCGGCGTGATCGGGCGCAGCACGCGGTCTGCCGAGTCCCACAGCCGCAACCGCGGACCTGTGCCCTCGAGCTTCGGGACCACGGGGGAAGACCAAGAACGCACGGCACCACTCTAGCCGTTTGCGCCGCCCCTGAGATCCGGGCCGGATGATCTGTCAATCGAGCTCCGCCTGTCCCTCGCGGACCAATCCGGGACGAGGCCAGCTGCCGCGCCCACGCGACCGCCTGCACGACGACGGGAAGACCGCCCACCGCCTGCGGGATCAGTGTCCGGCGCCGTCGCGGACTCCTGACGAGCTACATCAGAGGCCACGGCAGGACCCTGTCCCCGTCCGGGACCGGCATGGCCCGCCCGGCCAACAGCCGCTCCGCCCGTTCGCCCAAGGCCGTGAGCTCGTCCTCGGTCAAATGCTCGGACAGCTCCTTGCCGAGCGCCCCGTCCAACGAGGCCGCGAGCCTGCCGATGTCGGCAAGCTGGTCCGGGGGAATCGGCTCGCCCGCCCAACCCCACAGCACGGTGCGCAGTTTCGGATCCTCGTGCAGGCAGACCCCGTGGTCGATGCCCCACACGCCCCCGCCCTCGTCCAGGAGCACGTGGCCGCCCTTGCGGTCCGCGTTGTTCAGCAGCGCGTCGAGCACCGCGAGCTGGCGCAGCCTGGGGTGGTCGGCGTGGGCGAGCGCCACTTCCTCGCCGTTCGAGTCGCTGCCGAGGACGACCGCCAGCCAGCCCGCGGGCACCTGGTCGAGCGAGTAGAAACCGACCAGCTCGTCCTCGGAGCCGTCGGCTGCGCGCACCCACCGCTGGGCCATCCCCCAACCGTGGGGGCCATGGCGCAGCGCGGTCGGCGGGACCAGCGACCAGCCGAGCGCTTCGCTGATCAGATAGCTCGCGAACTCCCGCCCGGCGAGCGAGCCCTCGGGGAAATCCCACAGCGGCCGCTCCCCCCGCACAGGCTTGTAAACGCAGAGGAACTCCTCGGGCTGGCTTTCCAGCTCGCAGAGGAGCACGACGTTCGAGGCCGAGCGCAGCCTTCCCAAGGTCTTGAGCTCGGCCCAGCGCAGCAAGTGCTCCGTCTCGGACGAGGAGCCGGGAGTCCCCAAAGCCCTAGCCGTTTCGGCGGTGGTAGCCGTTGGTGCGCGGGCAAATATGGCCCGCCGGGTCCAAGGGCTCGGTGCACAGCGGACAGGAGCGACGGCCTGCGGAGATGACGAGGCTGGAGCGGGCGACGAACTCGCGCGCGGCCTGCGGGGAGAGGAAGACTCGCACCGCGTCCGGGCCCTCCTCCGAGTCTTCGAGGATCATCGACTCGTCCAGCTCGCCCTCGGTGATCGCCATGAGCTCGACCACCACGGTCGCCGACTGGGCGTCCCACCCGAGCCCCATCACGCCGACTCGGAACTCCGTCTCGATCGGGGTGACCAGTGGGTTCAGGTCGGCCACTTCGGTCACCGGCGGAGGCACCGGGGCGCCGAACCGCCGGGCCACCTCGTCGAGCAGGCTCTCGACCCGGTCGGCCAGCACTTGCACCTGCTGCTTCTCCAACGAGACGGTGACGACTTGGACCGAGTCGACCACCTGGATGAAGAACGAGCGGTCGCCCGGCTCGCCGACGGTGCCGGTGATGAAACGCTCCGGGCCCCGGAACACATGGATTGCCCTCGACATCACACCTCCATCGCAGACTCGTCTTGCCTCCCGGACACAACCCCGGGCGACCCACCGACTATCCCATCATAGGCCGCTTGCTCAGGCTCTTCGGCCTTGGTCACCGTGACGGCGGCGGGCAGAACATGGAACTTCTCGGACGGCAACGCCCCATGCGTGTGGTTCAGGCAGGACACCACGGGCAAGTGCGGCGTGTACGCCACCACGCTCACCGACGCGGGCTCGACGAGGATGCGCTGGAACTGGTCGAGGTGGGCGCCGACGGCGTCGGCGAGGATCGCTTTGAGCACGTCGCCGTGCGAGCATGCCAGCCACAGCGCTCCCGGCCCGTGCTCGAGCACGACCGCGCGGTCGTGCTCGCGGACTGCCGCGACGGCCCTGGCCTGCACTTGGGCGAGGCCTTCGCCCTCCGGAAAGACTGCCGCCGACGGATGCCGCTGCACGATTTTCCACAGCGGCTCTTTGCCCAGCTCGTCGAGCTTGCGGCCGGTCCAGCTGCCGTAGTCGACCTCGCTGAGCCGCTCGTCCGCCACCGGCTCGAGGCCGAGCGCCGCCGCGAGGGGCGCGATCGTCTCGGCGCAGCGCTGCAACGGGGAGCGCACGATCTTGCGGATGGGCAGCTCCGCGAGCCGCAGCACGAGCTCCTGCGCCTGCTGCTGCCCATGGGGGTCGAGCCCGACACCAGGGCTGCGTCCCGCCAGCGTCCTCGCGACGTTGGAGGTGGATCGGGCATGGCGCACCAACAGGACGGTCATATGTCGAGCCTAGCGTGCGGCGATCACCGCCCGACGAACGCCGCAAATCCGCGAGCGCGCAAGTCCGCATGGCAAGATGTCCTGATGCCATTCTCTCGCGCGGACGCTCTGCGATGAAGTACCGCACCCTCGGCTCGAGCGGGCTGCGCGTCTCCAGGCTGGGCCTCGGCACCCTGAACTGGGGCCTGCGCACGAACGCGGACGAGGCTGCCGGTTTGGTCACGGCGTTCCTCGACGCGGGCGGGACGTTCGTGGACAACTCGCCCGCGTACGCGGACGGCGCTTCCCAGGAGATCCTCGCGGGGCTGTTGAAGGGCCACGTCAAACGAGAGTCCCTGGTCATCGCCAGCGGGTCGGGCATCCACCCCATGATCCATCCGAGGGTCGACTGCTCCCGGCGGGCGCTGCTCGCCCAATTGGACGACACACTGCGCACGCTCGGGATCGACCACCTCGACTTGTGGCAGGTCGACGCGTGGGATCCGCACACGCCGGTCGACGAGGTGGCGCAGACATTGTCCTACGCCGTCCGGCGCGGCTCCACGCGCTATATCGGGGTCCGAGGGTTCAACGGGTGGCAGCTCGCCACGCTGGCCGCGCGCTGCGCGGAGTTCTCCCTCGTGTCGGCGGGCGTGGAGTACTCCTTGCTCGCCCGCGAGCCCGAGGGCCAGCTGCTGCCCTGCGCGAAACACCACGGCGTCGGCGCCGTTGTGGCGACCCCGCTGGCCGAGGGAGTCCTCACCGGGAAATACCGCCAAGGCATGCCGAAAGACTCACGCGGAGCGGATCCCACGGCCGCCGTCTCCGTCGAGCGCTTCCGCACGGAGGCGGCGAACCGGATCGTCGACGGCGTCCTCACCGCCGCGGACGGGCTCGCCACCTCGCCGCTCGCCGTCGCGCTCGCCTGGGTGCGCGACCGGCTCGGGGTGTCCAGCGTGCTGGTCGGGGCGCGCGACGTCGCACAGCTCACCGGGGCTCTCGCCGCCGAAGAGCTGACCCTGCCGAAATCTATCGCCGCCGCTTTGGAAGACGTGAGCGGTGTCCCCTCATGAATAGAGTCCCTTCGTGAATAGAGTCCCTTCGTGAGCTTCGCCCCGTACCAATTCCTCAAGCCCGCGTTGTTCCGCCTGTCGCCCGAGACCGCGCACCACCTCGCGTTCGCGAGCATCCGGCTCGGCGCTCCCCTGCTCCCCGACTCCGGATTCGACCCCGTGCTCGCGCAGCGGCTGTTCGGCGTGGACTTTCCCGCGCCGTTCGGCCTCGCGGCCGGGTTCGACAAGGACGCACTCGGCGCGAAAGCATGGGGCAAGATCGGTTTCGGCTTCGCCGAGATCGGCACCATCACCCCCCGCCCCCAGCCGGGGAACCCGGCCCCACGGCTCTTCCGGCTTCCGGCGGACCAGGCCCTCGTCAACCGCATGGGCTTCAACAACGAGGGCGCGGCAGCCGCCTCGGACCGGCTGCGCGGGGCACGGCGCCCGGTCCCGATCGGGGCGAACATCGGCAAGAACAAGACGACGCCCGCCGAAGAAGCCGTGGACGACTACTGCGCCTGCGCGCGGGCGCTCTCCCCTGTCGCGGACTTCCTCGTGGTCAACGTGAGCTCGCCGAACACGCCAGGCCTGCGCGATCTGCAGGCCGTGTCGACCCTTGAGCCGATCCTCGCCGCAGTCGCGGCGGCGAGCGACGTCCCCGTGCTCGTGAAGATCGCGCCCGACCTCGCCGACGCCGACGTGGAGGCCGTCGCCGACCTCGCGACGCGCCTCGGGCTCGCGGGCCTGGTCGCGTCCAACACCACGATCGGCCGCTCCGGGCTGCGCTCTGACCCGGAGCTGGTGGAGCGCGCGGGCGCGGGCGGGCTGTCCGGGCCGATCCTGGCCCGACGTGCGCTGGAGGTGCTGCGCCTGTTGCGCTCGGCGACCTCAGGGAGCCTCGCGCTGGTGAGCGTCGGCGGCGTGCGCACGGCGCAGGACGCGTGGGAGCGGATCCTCGCGGGCGCGAGCCTCGTGGAGGGCTACACCGGGTTCATCTACGAGGGCCCGCTCTACGCCAGGCGGATCAACGCTGGGCTCGCGAAACTCGTCCGCGAGCACGGGTTCTCGAATATCTCCGAGGCCGTCGGCCGCGAAGCCCGCTAAGCGGCCCCGTCCCGGCGCCCGGGCCGGGCTACTGCGAGTAGGTGCCAACGATGGTCGCGCGGGCGATGGCCTGGCCGAACAGGTTGAAGGCGAGGATCGCGGGCGAGGCTTCGGCGGGCACGCCGAGGCTCGGCACTCCCACCGCCCACACCGTGATGAAGTAACGGTGCTCGCCGTGGCCCTCCGGCGGGGCCGCGCCCAGGAACTGCCGCACGCCCCCGTCGTTCACCAGCTGCACGGCGCCATGCGGCAGCCCCGACCCGGACTCGTCGCCCGCGCCGGTCGCCAGCTCGGTCGTCGTGACGGGGATGTCCGCCACCGCCCAATGCCAGAAGCCCGAGAGCGTCGGCGCGTCGGGGTCGTAGGCGGTGATCGCGAAGCTCTGCGTCTCGGCGGGGAAGCCGGACCACGACAACTGCGGCGAGATATCGTCGCCGCCTGCGCCGAAAATCCCGCTCACCTGAGCGTTCTTCAGGCGAGACCCGTCTGGCGCGTCGGTGGAGCTGAGCGTGAAGCCCGGCAGGGCGGGAAGATCCGCAAAGGGGTCGCGGGACATGGTGGCTCCTTCGAACTCGGCTGACGGTCTACCGGCTCCAAGGTAGTCATCCGGGCACGGGCCGCGCACAGCGCCCTACGGAGCAGGGCAGCTCCGGCCGAGCGGCCATGGCGGATTCCGGCACGGAAAGAACTAGAGTATGGTCTATTGCATAGAACATATTTTGAGCGCGGGCCGCCTCGCCGGACGGCCAACGAGAATGGAGCCAGACAGATGACGACCAGCCCTTCCGCCCCGAAACACGTCATGTTGCGCGCGCTCATCGCGGGGCGCACGACAGTCGCGATCACCTCGTTGTTCGTGCCCCGGCTCGGGCTGAGGCTCCTGCAAATCCCAGGGGACGGAACACCGGCGCCCGCCATGGCCCGCCTGTTCGGCGTGCGCAACGCCCTCCTCGCCATTGGTTTGAGCCGGTTGGACGCGTTCAAAGCTCCGCGAGCCTTCCTCTGGGCCAATGTCGTGATCGACGCCGTGGACGCGCTCGCGTTCCTCGAAGCGCGCTCGCGCCGCGAGGTCGGCTCGGCGGGAGCCGCGATCGTCACGGGCATAGCGGCGAGCGCCACGGTGGCAGGCCTCGTCTCCGCCCTGCAGGCGCCTGCCGATCCCGCGCGTTAACGCGCGGGACGCTTGCCCGGCTAGCTCCGCAGCAAAAAGTCCGTCAGCACTCTCGTCCCGAAGATGAGCGAGTCCGTCGGCACCCGCTCGTCCACGCCGTGGAACAGGGCCGCGAAGTTCAAATCCGGGGGCAGCTTGAGCGGCGCGTAGCCGAAGCAGCGGATGCCGAGCTTGTCGAAGGCCTTCGCGTCCGTCCCGCCGGAAAGCATGTACGGCGTGGGCCTCGCATCCGGGTCGTGCGCCACGAGCGCCGCGTTCATCGCGTCGACCAGCGCCCCCTCGTAGGCGGTCTCGTAGGCGCCGAGGTCGGTGACCGCGCTGCGCTCGACGTCCGGGCCGATGATCGCGTCCACCTCTTTTTCGAACGCCGCCCTGCGGCCAGGCAAGATCCGGCAGTCCACCACGGCCTCGGCGGCCTGCGGGATGACGTTCGCCTTGTACCCGGCCTTGAGCATCGTCGGGTTGGCCGTGTCCCGCAGTGTTGCATTCAGCGAGCGCGAGAAGTCGCCGAGCTTCGCGATCCGCCCCTCCAGGTCCGGCGCGTCGGGGTCGAGGTCGAGCCCGGTGACTTCCGAGACCGTCCGGAGGAACTGCGCCACGGTGTCGGTGATGACCAGGGGGAACACATGCCTGCCGAGCTTGGCGACGGCTTCGGAGAGGATCGTGACGGCGTTGTCGCCGTTGAGGAAGGAGCCATGCCCGGCCTGCCCCTTCGCGGTCAGCCGCATCCAGTACAGGCCTTTTTCCGCCGTGGAGATGAGGTAGAGGCGCTGGGTCCCCCCTTCCTTGTCCGGCACGGTCATCGAGAACCCGCCGACCTCGCCGACCGCCTCGGTCACGCCGTCGAAGAGGTCAGGCCGATGCTCCGCCAGCCAGTGCGACCCGTATGTGCCGCCCGCCTCCTCGTCCGCGAGGAAGGCAAAGACCAAGTCGCGCGGCGGCACGACGCCCTCGGCCTTGAACTGCCGCGCGACTGCCAAGGTCATCCCGACCATGTCTTTCATGTCCACCGCGCCCCGGCCCCAGACGTACCCGTCCTGCACCGCCCCGGAGAAGGGGTGCACGCTCCAGTCCGCGGGCTCCGCCGGGACCACGTCCAAATGGCCGTGGATGAGCAAGGCTCCCCGCCCCGCCTCGGCCCCCTTGAGCCGGGCGAAGACGTTCCCCCGGCCCGGCGCGCCGGATTCGAGGTATTCCGTCTCGTAGCCGACCTCTTCGAGCTGGGCCTGGACCCATCGCGCGCACTCCGCCTCGCCCTTCGTGGTGGCGAGCTCGCCGGTGTTGCTCGTGTCGAACTGGATCAGGCGCGACACGAGGTCCACGACCTCGCGCTCGGCACGGGATTGGGGCTGTTCGGGTTCCATACGTTCCTGTCTACCACCGCCCGCCCGAGCCCGCGCGCCGCGATCTCCGTCCATGCCTTTGAGCCGCACGACACGCTCTGCAAATTTATGACGCTTTTGTGCGCTTTTTCGCCTACTTAATAAGACTTAGCTGCGCCTTTTTGTCGCTTTTTTGCTTAGCTAATATCATATTCCGCTTTAAGGGATTTTTCTTCATAAAAGGCGTGCTAGTGTCCGTTTATGGGAGATCTCAATAGAACGGTGACGTTAGAGGTGAGGGGGCATTTGGCGAGGCGTCGGTTGAAACGGAACGACGTCGCGAACGTCCTCGACGTCAGCCTCCGCACGGTCAGCGATCTGCTTGGCGAGCGGCGCCCTTGGCGGGTGGACGAGATCGAGACCATCGCCGCATGGCTCGACATCAGCGTCTCGGAGCTGCTGTTCCCGAAACACGCCAGCTACAACAGCCGCAGGCCCCCGGCGCCGAGGCGGAACCACGCCGACGAAGCCTCGTTCGACTTCGAAGCCTCGGCCCTCAAGTTCGAACCCCGCCAAGAACGAGGCTCCCAAGAAAACCCATGACCGGCCCCGCCCCGACGGCGGGGCGAGGCCTGCGGGGACCAGGACGAGAACACAGCGGGGCCGCGACAGGCGGCAGGAGGAAGACGGAATGAGCACTACCAGCAACTCGGGCAAGCGGTTCGAGATCGATCAGGACGTTGTCAACGGTATCGGGGAGCGTTTCCGGGACCATGCGGAGCAGCTGCGTCCGCACGCGGAGAAGCTGCAGGACGTGGAGCTGGCTCCGGCGTACGGGCCGTGGGCGGAGGCCGCGAGGCCGTTGGAGGGACAGGTCCAGAAGATCGGCAAGGGGCTGGGCGACTGGGCGCGGTACTGCGGCGGCTACGGCGACGCCCTGCGCGCAAGCGTCCGGCACTACCGAGGCCAGGACGACGACCAAGGGCAGCGCCTCGAGCACATCGACGTGCCCGACGGGAAGCTGTAGCGGCCTGGGACGGCAAAGACGGGCAAAGGGCCACGAGAGGACAGGGGATATGGGACGACACGTCTTTTTCGAAGAGATCGACACGCCGCCGACGGGGAGCGCCGCGCGCAGAGCGCCGCTGAGAAAGCGCTCTCCCCAGCCGCACGGCTATCAAAAGCCGAAGGTCGAGCACAAGTCGACCGTGGGATCTGACGGCAGGACGACCGCAGAGACCACGCACACCTACACGCCGAAAGACCCCTGGTGGAAGCGGACGGCAGACACTGCCGGGCATGTGAGGGACACGGCGGGCAGCATCGTGGGGACGCTCGACCAGATCGGCAATCTGAAGAACAAGGCGGGCCAGGTCATCCGGAACGCGGACGGGTCCCCCGGCCCCGCCGCGAACGAGCTGCCGGAGCCGACGACCGCCCCTGGCGGCGCGAAGGCTCCTTCTGCGGCCGACGAGACGGGGTGGGGCACGAAGGATCGCCCCGGCGGGAGCGCTCTGCCTTCCGACGTCCAGAAGCAGATGGACAAGCACGAGCTGCCGAACGCGGACGACGCGCGGCGCGATCAGGACAACAAGGCGGCGCAGGACGCGAAGACCGGGAAGGACATCCTCGCGGACGACGGGTTCGTCGAGTTCGTCATGGGCTGGTCGGATTTCGCGAACAAGAACAAAGCCGTGCTCGGCCCGTTGGGGTATGTGCACTCGGACAACGCCTTCGGCGCCGGGTGGGAGGCGGCAAAGGACGCGCTCTCGGGCGTGACCGGGCCTTTGTTCGGGTGGAAGCCCGGCGAGGACTCGATGGCCCCCGCCCTGTACGCGATGTACCACTGGGAGGACCAAGTCAGCTTCGCGGGGATCCAGGCCCACGCCGGCCTCGCGGAGGACGCGCGCGATATGGCGCAGGACGGCGCGCAACGGCAGGCGTCGGACATGGGCTCGATGGGCGAGGCCTGGGTCGGCGAGGGCGGCGACGCTGCCCAGGCGCACTACGGGACGAACAGAGGCAAGTCCGCGGCCGCCACCATCGACGCGCTCAAGGTCGCCAGCCTCGGCCTCGCGGCGACCGGCCACAACATCGCCGAGCTGCTGGACATGAAGAAACCGGGCGTGGAGGACATCGCCCAAGGCCTCAAGGGCGCTGTCGGCGGCCATACCGAGGACGACTACCAGAAGATCATCGACCTGCTGCAAGACGCCGAGTACGTCGCGGAGATCACCGCCGCCGCCAGCGCCGTCAGCGCAGGCACGGCAGGGGCCGCCGTGGTGCTCGCCGGGACTCTGCTCGAAGTGGGGATCGCGGCGGCCGACTTCGAGTTCATGATCGAGCGCAAGACCGAGGAATACCTGCAGAAGCTCGTCAACGCGGCTATCGACGAGGCGAACAAACTGCTCCAGGGCGGCGCGGGCTTCGTCACCGACGCGTGGAACAACACCATCGGCTCGGTCACGGGCAAGAAAATCCATATCGACGTCCCGACCATCAGAAAAGTGAAAGAGGAGGAGTCCCCGGGGGTCAAAACGGCGCGAAAGCTCCAGGCGAAACTGGACGAGCTGCGGATCGACAACGTCATCGCGGGCGCCGAGACCCTCGTCAACTTCGTCAAAGCCCTTCGCGCCGCCGAGAACGGGATCACCGCGCTCTGCGCCAAGGTCCACCAAAGCGGCAAGGAGGTCCTTGAGAAGCTCCCGCCCGACCCCGGCGCGCCTCCCACCGTCCTTGGCGATGACAAACCGCCGCAAGCGGCTGTCCCGGGCCCCGGCGGCGGCGGTCCAGGCGCGGGCGGCGGCAGCCCCAGCGGGGGCGGTGTCGGCGCTGGGAGCGGGAAGCCTGCCGGGTCCGGCCTCGCCAACGGCAGGAGCGACAGCGGCGCAGGCTCACACGGCGCGAGCTCCGGAGCCGCTGGTGGGGCCGGGGACATCGGCCAGGCGCTCGGGTCGGCAGGCCAGGCGCTCGGCTCGGTCGGGCAAGCATTGGGCCAGGCGGTCAGCGGCCTCGGCTCCGCGCTCGGCGGCGCCCTGCAAGGCCTGATGGGCAGCGTCGGACAGATCATCCAAACCGCGGCCCAAGCCGCCCAGCAGCAACAAGACAAAGACAAGAAAAAAGACGACGAGAAGAACAAAGACGAGGACGAGAAGCGGGACGGCGAGGAAGACAAGGACGGCGAAGCCGCAGACGAGGAGAAGGCCTCCGGCGGCGAGCGCGAACCCGACCATGCCTCCCCCGCAGGCGCGTCCCTGGGCTCCGGCCCCGCAGCGTCCTCCCCCGCCGCCTCCGCCATCCAGGCCGGCCCTGCCCTCGCCACCGCGCCCGCAGGCCTCGGCCACGCCGCCCAGAGCGACGGCGGCGGGACCGTCCGCAAACAAACGGCCAACGACCACGGCGACTTCGAAGTCCAAGCCAATGTCCGCCAAGCCATGAGCAACCAAGGCCACCTCACCGGATTCGAGTAAAAGGACAGGACCGTCAACCATGGGCATGGTCGAAGAGCTCGCGGCCCTCGCCGCCGCGCACCGACAAGAGTTCGCGCAACAGCGCGAAGAGGCCAAAAACTCCTTCGAAAAAATCGCAGACGAGCACGAGGCGTTCGAGAAGGCCAACAAAGAGCTGGGCGAAGAACAAGAACGCGAGATCTACGAGAAATCCGCACAGGCCAAACACGACCAGCACGCCGCCCGGAGCGAGCTCAAAATCGGCTTCGCCGCCGACGAGCCAGAAACAGACAAACCCCACAAACGCCCCGACCGCGAGGACGACACGTCCATCCTCGCCGTCGGAGCCGGCCCCGACGAGGACGAGGAGACCGCGCCCTACCAACGCCCACAACGCTGGAACGACGAAGAGGAAGACGACCGGGACGAGCCCTCGCGGGAGGAATGGGGCGGCTCCACCCGGCGCATCGGCCATTACGACGAAGACGACTAGGCCCGACGACGACACGGCCGAACGACCCCGAACGAAAGGCTTGGCTTTGCGCCTGTCCGCCCTCTGGAGCTCGCCATGGAGCACAACCCCGACGCTCTGCCTCGCGGCAGTCCTGTCTGTCGCAGGCTGCCTGGCGCCGGTCAAACCAGGAGCTCCCCACAACGCCGGGGCCACCGGGGCGCCGGGGACCGCAGACATCAGCACGAAACTCGCGGGCAACCCGATTTTCCAGGCCGCCGTCCCCGACCTCGCATTGGCAGACTGCGCATTCCATTGGGACGCGCAGAGCGAAGGATTCGACAAGGGCCTTGAGCAGTACGTCCGCGACGAGTTCAACTGCATGCAAAAGACGTGGCAGACTCCCCTGTCCGCCGCGAAATTCGCCGACCTTCGCCCGGTCCTCGGCTTCCCGACCGCCTACCCGTACGCCGCGACATGCGAGCGAAACGCCCAGGCCACCCCGCTGGTCTGCCGCGACGGCGCCATCTACTTCCAAATCCATGACAGCGCCTACCGGGACGGAGCGGGCGAGATGGACATGTACCGCGCGTTGACGGACGTCGGCTTCGCGTTCAGCCTGTGGCTGACAATCCGCACGGCGATGTTCGAGAGCGAAGCCATCGCAGAGCAACAAGCCGGATCGGGGCCGGACGAGGCGAACGAGCTCAGCCGCAGGCTCCTCGCCGTGCAAACGTGCTTTTCCGGCATGTACATCGGCCGCAAAGCCGACGACGACGCCCAGCCGGAGAATCGAGACTTCTTCCTCGGCTACATCGACGACATGAAACAAGGAGCAGACCCGACGGACCGTGGCGCAGCGACACGGCCCAGCGCGCAGCACATGCTCGATTGGTTCCTCAAAGGCGTGGGGACCAGGAGGATCTCCGATTGCAACGCCTGGGCAGCGCCCCCGGCCGAAGTCTCCTAGCCGGGCGACGGGCGCTCAGTAGCCCTTCGGGGGGCGACTGCGGTCGGCCTGCTGCACCAGGGACGTCAGGTTGCTCCCGTCCGCGCTCACCCCGTAGCGCGACATCACGTAGCCGATGCACGAGGCGACCTGCGCCGAAGGATCCATGATGTCGTCGAGCCCGGCGACCTTGTACGAGTTGAACGTCGAGGGGATCATTTGGAGCACGCCGACACTGGCGTGCCCGGCCTGCGCGTTCGAGTCCCAGTTGTTGACCGCGCCGGGGTTGAACGAGGACTCGCGCTCCATCATCGTCAACAGGCCGTTCTCCCACGCGGGCCAGTCCTTCTTGGGAATCCCCTTGGCCGCGAGCCCCTTCTCGATCCACGCTTTCGCGGCCTCGCGGCCTTTGCCCGCGGCCGCGCCATGCCCGGAGCTGTACTCGCCCGCAGACGCGCCGCTGCTGCCGCCTGCGTCGACGCTGCTGACGCCTTTCGCGTTGAGCTGGTCCTGCTCCTGCAGCTGCTTGAACCCCTTCTCCAACTGGTCCTTATAACTCTGAACCGTCTTCTTCTGCTCAGCCGCGCTCGCCTT